>NZ_CAWUDE010000001.1:0-440680 GCF_963920895.1 Anabaena sp. CCY 9613 | reverse complement strand
CATTGCGTTCGCGGAGCGTTCCGAAGGAAAGCAATTAGCGGTGAGAGTGTCAATAGCCCTGATTCTAAACCAGGGTAATCAGAAAAACTGGCGATCGCTAGTTGTTTTGACCATACTGACTCAGCAGTGGATAAATTATCTAGATAAGTGCGAAAATCACATATATGCGATTGAGTCAAGAGGTCATGCCAAGATTCTCGTGTTTTTTGTCAAAAACTGTTCGTAATCTTTTGGTGTATCCAAGTCGATTAGACCTTGTGAGAAGGGAATACTAATAACTTCCTGAGTATACTTTTTGATTATTTGTCTTGCACCAGTTATCCCACTGAGTGTAATTAGTTCTGAAAATAAAACACGGTTAAATAAAGCGGGAACGCCTATAATATCTGCATATTCTGAAGCAACAATTAACTTAAGAGTAGTTTGATGTATCTCAACTAGCTGATTAATAAGTTGAGGAAAAACAAAAGGTTGATCACACAGCATCAAGACAACAGCTTCTGCTTCTGGGTTGATTGCATTCAAAGTTTCCATACCAACACGAATGGAGGTACTCATACCCTCACCCCAAAGTGGATTTTCCACAGTATGTACTTGTAATGGTTCAATCTCTTGTTTAATGCGTTCAGCATCTGCCCCAATTACAACAATTACTGGGTAGCAAACTGAGGCGATCGCTACTTCAACTACGTGATAAATTAAGGTCTGCTGACCATATTTAAGCAGTTGCTTGGGTGTTCCCATACGGGTGGATGCACCAGCCGCCAGAATAATTAGACCGACACCGGACATAATACATCCTTTCTATGGATTGACCCGAATCGCTGCCTCAGCAAACCACCAGCGCGATTTTCTAAAACTGCTTGAATTTCCGCCACAATCGAGAGCGCAATTGCTTCTGGTGAATCAGCTCCAATATCAAGACCCACAGGACTAAACAAACGTTGTAGTTTTGCAGGAGTTGGTATAAATCCCTCTGATTTTAGGTCTTGTAATAATTGCTGAGTCCGGCTTTTTGGCCCCAGTATCCCGATGTAACGCACTGCTGATGGTAACAAATTTCTGAGCAGGATTAAATCAGTTTTATATTGATGAGTCATAATTACAGCGACCATGCGTGATGTGAGGAGATGGTGCTTGTGGATTTCTTGGGGGTCGCTGAAAATAATTTGATCAGCATCGGGAAAACGCTCAGATGTTATGTAACCTGGTCTGTTATCTACGACTGTAACATGCCAACCTTGGTGTTTAGCGAGGCTCACAACTGGAATGGCATCATGACCTGCACCGAAGATGACTAAAGGCACAAGGGGGTGGATAACTTCCAAAAATACTTCCACAATCCCGTCAGGCAGAGTGTAACATTCTACACGAGAGCGCCCTTGTAGGAGTACTTGCCAAGCATCTGCTAAAACCCGGTCGGCAAAAGCTTGATCTTGAATATTATTCATAACTGAATAATCTGGCTTGAGCAGCAATCGAGATCCCACTTGAGCATTAATTTCTCCCTTCACGTCAAATACCGTAGCCATGACCCCTGACTGCTGCCCGTAAAGGCATTCAGCGATAAATTCTAGCTGACCGATGGCTAATGAATGAGAGAGCGGCTCAATGAGTACCTGAACTGCACCATTGCAACCTAGACCAAAACCCCAAACAATATCGTTGCTGGCGGTGGTGTCATATTCAATAACAACGGGGTCACCACCATAAAACATCAGTGGTTGTGCAAGTTCAAACACATGACTTTCCAAGCAACCACCACTGATGCAGCCAATCATTTGACCGAATTCAGTCAGCAGCATCCGAGCGCCAGGGCGACGATAGACGGAGCCATTAGTTTTGACAACAGTAGCTAAGGCTGTCAGATGACCTTGCTGTTGAGCTTGCTTAAATGCTCCCAGTATATTTTGAAGTTCCTTCATAGATAGCACAGACCTTTTGACGGCTAGTTGAGTTTAAACAACTTTTCTGCGTTCAGATGGTATATCTTTTTCCTATCAACATCACTAATGGGAGCACTATCTATTCCTTCCACGGCTTGGGCTGTGGATTCATAAGGATAGTCAATGGCAAACAAAATACGGTCGGGACCCAGTACTGAAAGTGCAAACATCAACGCCGGCGGCCAGTTTACCCCACTGGTAGCGATCGCAAAGTTGTCCAGGAAATATTCGCTTGGTGTTTTTTGCCTCTGTTTTACTCGACCAGAAGCATCCATCTCCGTCCATGTTTTATTAGCAAAACGACCATCGATGCGGGGAAGCCAGAACGGTATACCCTCACCCATATGACCCAGAATAAACTTTAGTTTGGGAAAATCATCAAATAAACCACTGAGAATTAAGCGCATCGCGTGCAAACTGGTCTCAACCGCAAACCCCCAACCAGCACCTTCCAAACCATATGCCAGAAAGGGTTTGATCATCTCTGGAGAGGGTGTTCTGGGGTGCAGATAAATTGGTACATCCAAGGCTTGAGCTGCCTCAAACAGTACCCAATATTTTTGTTGATCCAAATACTCGCCCTGAGTGTGGGAATTAATGATTGCACCCTTTAGCCCTAAATCTTTTACCGCCCTTTCCAATTCGCGTGCGGCTTCGTCTGGTGCCTGGGTTGCCACTGCTGCGAGTCCAGCATAGCGATTTGGGTAAGCATGTACAAATTCAGCTAGCTGGTCATTGCTCTTTCGGGCCAGATCAACTGCTTTGTTTGTACTGAACACCTGAATACCCGGTGACGTAATTGATAATATCTGCATGTCAATGCCATGTTGATCCATGTCGCGAATCCGGCCTGCTCCCAGGTCAGTAAGTCGGTCACGTATATTTTTAGTGGCAGAGCTACTGAGAAACGGTGCGTATAATTTGCGGAATCCTGGTTCATTTTCTGCATTAGTAGCGAGAAGTTTTTGCCACTCAGCAAATAATTCCGGCGTTGCAAAGGCCTCCTCAATTGCTATTTTCTTGACGACGTTCTTGCTGTTATTCCTAGTATAATCAGCAACCTGGGCTGCATCTGTCGCCAACGGACTTATTACCGCACCGATAGACAGATCCATTGCTGTTTTCAAAAAAGCTCGTTTGCTAAAATCCATCACTATTCCTTAACAACCAAGAAGCCGTAATCTGGAGCCAGAATTTTTGTTAGCTGCTGAAAATTTTGTTCAAGGCATCAAAACCGACCTGAAACACCTGTTCTAGATTCTGCCGTAATCCGGGTTCTTCTTCAGGTAAGCATTTAAAGTCTGCCAGCCATTCAATATAAGTGCGATCGCCATCTGTGATTGGTAACAGCCGCAGAGTGCAAATATAGTCTGTCATTGGCTGACTAGGCTCTAACAGGAGATAGGTGCAGACATGTTGATGATCATCAAGTTCTAGTAATTGCTCTCGTAGAGTTAGCCCATCTTCACGATTAAAACTTCGGATACAGCCTATTTTATCGCTGGGTTCACCGTTTTCTATGTGGCTGTCGATTACAGACGGATACCAGTCAGGTAGACCGTTAAAGTTCCGGACTTTCACCCACACTTGTTTAACAGATGCGTTAATTACAGAACTGGTTGTAATGTTTACTAGCATTTCACTCCTCTACTAATTTTGCTAAAGTTTTTGCTGGTCACTGCAAAGTCTATGTGCCCCAAAAGCTGGCACGAACGCTCTTAAAGACCGTAGGTAGCCAACTGATTTCTTTAGCATGAGAAAATGTGGTTAGCCCTACACCTGTAATTAAAAAGATAATACCAACGATTTTTTGGAGCGAAATTGGGTCTTTAGGAGACTCTAAAATGCCTAAATGACTTACCACTGCTGCCATTACCACCTGACCCAAGACAAACAAAACAAAGAAAGTACTAGCTCCCAACCGGGGAATCAAAACGCTGGTTCCCAAGATTAATAAAGCACTAAAGACACCACTAAGATATAGATAAATCGGCACATTTCTAAATTTTGCGGCGATCGCTAACCCATCGGTGTTTGCTGTCAATAGCAAGGTGATAGACAAAGCTATGAGAGTGGTAGCTAGACCCATGAAAAAGAAAGCCATATTAGCTAGAATTGGCGAACCTACATACCGAGCCACCGAGCTATTCATGGGCAAATATATGGGGGTAATAGCTCCCATCAAAAAGGCAGCTAAGAGAAATACGATAAATTGCATGACTGAAATTTCCTTTTCTTTGTTATTAAATTCAAAAGCTGTAAAAAACGGCTGACTATGACATTTTCAAAACAGGTTTGATTGCCTTACCGGCTTTAGTATCTGCCACAGCTTTGTTGATATCTTCAAAATCATAAACAGTGATCAAACGTTCAAAAGGAAAGCGTCCTTGCTGATTTAATTCTAGTAATGTCGGCAAAAACGTATTTGGTACAGAAGACCCTTGAATAATTCCCCGTAAATTTGCTGCACGTTTAAAAATTTGCGTTGGGGAAAACGGATATTTCTCTCCAAAATGGGGCGCAATTACCATACCGCATTCTCCACCAGTAGACAGACAGGCGATCGCATCGTTCAACGCTTGCTCATTTCCAGAAGTCTCTAAGGTATAGCGCACACCATGAGGAGCAATTTCTTTAATTCGCTCGGCAACTTGCCCGTCTTTGGCATTTAATACATGGGTGGCGCCCAATTCCAGCGCCAGATGCAAGCGTGCTTCTACCACATCGATAGCAATTAATGGCGACGCGCCGACTAGCTTACCCGCCATAACTGCACTCAAACCCACAGCACCAGCACCGAAAACTGCCAAACCGTCTCTAGGGCCGACTTTAAATGTATTCAGAATAGAACCCGCGCCAGTTTGTACCCCACAGGGAATAGCCGCCAACATCTCAGCCGCCTGATTACTAGTTACTGGCACGACATTACGCTCTACTGTAATGGAGTGATTAGCAAATGAGGACTGCTGAAAAAATGCGCCAGAAATGCGCTCTGCACTCAACTTAATTGTGTGCGAGCCGTCTAAGCGAGTGCCGCCAAATCCCAAGGGAATATGATGATCGCAGAAATAAGGTTGACCCTCTAGACACCCATGACAAACACCACACCAAGGATAAGAAAGAATTACTCGGTCACCTGGTTTAACTCGACTAACTCCTGATCCCACAGCTTCCACTACCCCCGCGCCTTCGTGACCCAACACAGCCGGCAGTTTCATCAGATTTTGCGCTACAAAATCTGTATGGCAGATACCGCTTGCTTGGTTGCGAACCAATATTTCGTTGCTGCGTAGATCATCGAGTTCAATGGTTTCAAATGTAAATTGCCCCTGGGGTTCGTGGACTACGGCAGCAGTTGTTGTTGTGGTCATTTTACCTCCTGGTTTATCTGAGTGCTGATTGCAAAAATGAGGGAGCGTTGTCGTTACTGTCTCCTATCCCCTGCTTATAGGTAGTCGTCGAATTCGTTTGCCTGTTGCCGCAAAAATCGCGTTGCAGACCGCAGGTGCGATCGCTGGTGTGGCAATTTCACCTACACCACTAGGTTTTTCGGTATTTTGCACAATATAAACTTCGATTTTTGGCATTTCATTCATGCGTAGTACAGGATAATCGTGAAAATTACTTTGCTGTACACGACCGTTTTTAAATGTAATCTCTCCATACAAGGCGGCGGATAAGCCATACACAATGCCTGATTCCATTTGGGCGCGCACAGTGTCAGGGTTGATCACGATACCGCAATCTACTGCACAGATTACTCGGTGAATATGGGGCGTTCCCTCGGCCGTGACGGATACTTCAGCAACCTGGGCAACGATACTACCGAATGATTTATGTAGAGACAGCCCTTGATAAACACCTGTGGGCAGCTGGCGTCCCCAACCTGCTTTTTCCGCAGCGAGTTTCAGGGTGGTTCGGTGTCGTGGCTGCTCGCCTAACATGGCAAGTCGAAATTCTAGTGGATCTCGCCCAGCAGTGGCGGCTAATTCATCCAAGAAAGATTCAACAACAAAGGCTGTGAAACTGTGACCAACAGAACGCCACCATAGCACTGGCACACCATTATCAACCGGGTGATAATCTACCAGTTGGTGGGGAATTGCGTAAGGGTGATCTGCCCCTTCAATGGAAAGGTGATCAATGCCTTCATGAATCAATAACTTTTCAAAGGGAGTACCTTTGCCGATGGATTCACCAATCAGCCGATGAGACCATGCTGTAATATTGCCATTTTTATCGAGTCCTGCGGCAATTTTGCTGTAATGCATCGGACGGTAATAGCCGCCTCTGATATCGTCTTCCCGCGTCCAGATCACTTTGACCGGTTTGTTAATGGCTTTGGATAGTTGCACGGCTTCTTTGACGTAATCCCCATGTGGATTAGAGCGTCGTCCAAAGGAACCACCCAGTAAAGTCGTATGAATCTGCACTTGTTCGGGCTTGAGTCCGGTAATTTCGCAGGCTGCTTGCTGATCGGTCGTCTGCATCTGTGTGCCAGTCCAAATATCGCAACTATGCGATCGCACATCAGCCACACAGTTTAATGGCTCCATTGGTGCGTGGGCAAGGTAAGGTGTTTCGTATACTGCTGCCAGCTTTTTGGTTGCTACATCAAGTGTTGATGTTGCTGTGCCTGTTTTTCTGACGACTAGCCCAGAATTATTTGCTAGGTCGGCATATTTGTACAGTAGGGCTTCAGATGAAAGCTCGGCATTAAGCCCCTCATCCCATGTGATTGTCAGTGCATCACGCCCTTTTTTCGCTGCCCAGAAGCTATCTGCTACCACAGCTACACCCATAGGGAGCGCTACCACATGTTTCACACCTGCAATAGCCTTGGCAGCCTCAGCGTCAAAATGCTGCAAGCGACTGCCAAACACCGACGGACGCACCATCACTGCTATCAGCATACCGGGAATTTGGACATCGATCCCGAATACTGCTTTAGCCTTAACTTTGTCGTCGGTGTCTAAGCGTTTGATAGGTTTACCAATGAGTTTGAATTCACTCGGTTTTTTGAGTGTCACGGTTTGCGGGATCGGCATTTGAGCAGCGCGATCGGCTACTTCTCCAAAAGATAAGCGGCGATCGCTCGTTGGATGTAAAATATAACTTTTTTCCGCCACACAACTCCCCGGCGATACATCCCATATTGTGGCAGCCGCAGCAATTAACATCTCACGTGCTGTAGCACCAGCGATCCGCAGTTGATCCCAAGTGGAGCTGACACTAGTACTAGCGCCCGTGCCTTGATAATTTTTCCACACGGTATGGTCATAGTCGGAATGCACAGGCGCAGATTCAATGCGAATTTTGTCCCAATCGGCCTCGAGTTCTTCGACAAGGATCATGGGTAAAGAAGTATAAACTCCCTGCCCCATTTCAGCTTTATGCACAATAATTGTAACGATATTATCCGGCTCAATCCGGATAAATGCATTGATCTGAGACTGTGTTTGATTGCCTGGGGAGGCGGCGGCTTGCAGGCGATTGGGCAGTGGCAAATAAAACCCAAGAAACAAACCCACGCCGACTTCACCAGATGCTTTCAGGAAAGTGCGCCGCTTCATCATATTTGGTTCCATCCTGGCAACTCTCCTTATTTAGGCGGACATGAGATCAGCCGCTCTATGGATAGCGGCTCGGATGCTTTGATAAGTCCCGCAACGACAAATATTGCCGGACATTGCCGTATCAATATCTGCATCTGTAGGTTGCTGCTTCTGAGAAAGTAGTGCCGTAGCAGCAAGCATTTGCCCCGACTGACAATATCCACATTGCGGCACATCGAGTTCTGTCCACGCCTGCTGAATCGGGTGATTACTATTTGCCGCAAGACCTTCTATAGTTAATATTTCTTGGTTAACAACTGCTGATACTGGTGTTACGCATGAACGTATGGGAACACCGTCAAAAAGTATTGTACACGCACCACATTGTGCCATCCCACAACCGAATTTTGTCCCATTCAGTCCCAGATGATCCCGAAGTACCCATAAAATTGGTGTATCGTATGCAACATTTACTACCTTTTCTTCTCCATTTATCTGTAGTTTTACTATGGAGATTTCATTCATTTACCCACTCCTTCAGCATATGTGCTTCTAAATCAGATGGATATTAATAGACCTCTTGCAAAATTCATAATTTTTGCGCCTTTCTTTGCGACTTTGCGACTTTGCGCGAAACAAAAAATATTTCCGCAAGAGATTCAATGTATTACTAGATACATCTTTAACGATGTTCCATACTTCAAAAAGGACAATGTAATAATGTTTTTCAAGACTATTACTTGTCGATTTGAAGAGTCCTGAAAAGTGGCGTATCACTAAATTCAACAGGACGCATTCGCAGCCCTATTTCTATCAGCGCCAACGCAGTTATTGGTGAATGTATTGCTGTGGAATCAGGGTCATCTTGAAAATGACTCATGGCATCGGGTAGGCTAAATTGTTCACTAAACAACAAATCTAATCGGCTGAGTCTATCGAACGCAGATAAAGCATAGGCCGCAACCATATAACTAGAACCATAAGTGCTTTGCAAATAACGTTGAGAACCTGGCGTTTGTGCTACACTTGCCGACAAGATTGACAAAACGCGCGGATGAAGCATATCGGGTCTTCCTAACTGGCACGCCAGATGAATCAGATAAGTACAGCGTAAATAATCATCGACTCGCAAGCCATCTGTTGATTGTAGATATCCTTGCATACATTTATCAAAGAATGTGACCACATCGGGTACATACATATCAAGCATCCCCAGATTATCCAATGCATAAACAAAAAAGGTGATCTGCGAAGCCTGGGAAGCTGGCGAAAGCGCATGAAACAACGATACAGTTTGCTGTACCCAGTCTCTTTTGTATATCAAATAATCAGGGCGATCCAATACGGCAATTGCATTAAGTATCAACGAGAGGGGAAATATATAGTAATCGTTTCCCTCATGGACACCATCTGCATCTCGGCTTGATGAGCGATTCAACTTTGCATCAAAGATATCCAAAAGAGTTTGAAGATGATTTTCTTGGCCAGTGCATACTTGCTCTTGGCAACCGATAATTGCCAAGACAGAAAAAATAATTGCTGAACCTCTACCTCGATAAAATACATCGGAAATGGTTGTAGACACTTGCAAAGCTGTATCGGTATAGGTATCGCCTAGTAAGTCCGAAAACCCTGCCTGTCCTGCTGCTAACAAGAGATTGGCGAAAAGTTGTAGTTTTTCATAGCGAAGCTTGTCATTGGTTGGATCTAGTCTCGTCACTTGTCTAAATGCAATTTCCAGATGCCAATGAATAGTATCTCGAAAGGCTTCAAGTTGACCAAGTTTCACGAGACTCTCTGTTAACAAAGCGCAAGCACGTGCATATTGCCAATGTTGACTTGGCAACCGCTCTATTGCACTTGTGAATTGATTATGGGCGACTTGTTGGGCGAGGCGATCGCCTAACGATAGAGCCGCACATGTGGCAACAATACCATGTAACAAATGATGTGTGAATACGTGAAAGTCAGTTTGCGTTTTTCGAGACAGTGCAAGACTTATTTCGAGTAACCGATTCGATTTATCCGGCTCAAAACCAGTAGCTTCTTGCCCGATCCCCAGTCCATGAACACACCAGTGCCAAGGGGTAGGAAAAATCCGTCGCTCATTTAGCAGCCCTCGAAAGCACTGGTTTTGACTAAAAATTTGGCTACTTGGCGACGAAAATTTTGAGAAATTCATAAGACAAATACCTTTTTTTTACTTCCAGCTTCATCAGCAAACATCTCTTTTTGTTACATGTATGGAGTTTATGTGTTCACTAAATTTCTGTGAATTCCGAAATTATTAACTGGGATACCGTGGAATTTATCTATTCTTTCTTCGAGTAGATCCAGAGTTAGATTTAGCCATTTAATTCCTTCAGCATAGATCGCCAACGGACGGCTTTGGTTATGTGCATCATCGATCAAAACACCATCTTTACCCTTGCTGAAGTGAAATGGTGGCATAGCCATAAAGTGCGTACCCATGAGGAAAACAAAACGTATGAGCCAGTTAGGATCGTGACGATTGATATCTGAATCCGGATTGTCCAAATTCCAGGACGCATTCATGACTTCGCTAAAGTATTCTTCTATGCCTCTGTATGAATATTCATATGGATTATCTTCATGAAAGACCAGAAAAATATGGGGTATGTTTCTATGAAGTTGGTAAGCGAGATCAAAATGTTCGCCGTGAATTTTGTCATAATTGCCCAGGCTATTATGCCACGGCTTGTTGTCGTACATGGGATCATCGGCACCAGTATCAATACCGTTTTGATGAAACCCAATAGCACGTGGATCGAGAAAACGAATCTCCAAATCCTCAGCGCTGAAGGGAGGGTTGGTGATGGAGAAGTTGACATAATCCCTTAGCAATGGTTCGATATTGCCGATTTTTATATTTTCAGTATTAGTATCGCCTACAACCAGGGAATGGAATTTCGGTTCAAGAATATCGAGATACGCTAAATTAGAGCGGAATTTTCTCAGCAAACGAGGCAAATTAGACATTCTTTTGCCGTTAATCATAATCTCTTCAGCTTTAAGCAGTTTGTCGCTAAAAGTTTTTGGTGCCGTATCCTGCGCGAGAGCAAGACGCTTTTCAATTTTGGTAAAGTATGATTGCTCCAAAGTGGGACATGACACTTGGCGTCGGCGTTGGCTGTGGATCTTTTCATTCAGAAGTTGGAAGATGATGCGGTAGAGTGCGGCTACAATTTTCTTCGGTGGGTTATATTTTCTGACGAACTGGCTAACTTCGATACCAGGAACAAAAGTCATATCGTAAATATATTCGTAGACTGTAGAGCCATCATCCTCTGTTGCTTTTTGTTCACGCTCGATAATATTAAGTACTTTGGGAAAAAGAGGCTTAACTGTATCCGGCAGATTCATCAGGTATTGAGTTTGACTTTTGGCTTTCGCACAAGGGGGTAACATAACATTGCTTCCCTCCCTACTCCATTTGGGGGTAATCAGTTGTTCACTCAGTACCTTGCGGACAAATTTTTCACTACCCGGCTTCTGCAAAAAAAGCGTCATGGATTCACTGCCGCCGTACCCGAATCCTACTACAGTCTCATCAGAGTTCAGATACTTCTGAAGTAGCTCGTTGCTTTCTTGAGCAAGAGACAAAGCATCAGACGGCAATTCTGATCCTTTGGGATCATGATTATATTTTGGTTTACTCTCTTGAGAAGACTGATCTTTAAGTTTCATAGAGTATATTGTTTCGTTCAGTGTCATTGCTAAAAATCTCCTTTTTAGGATTAATATCTAAGATTTTTTACGCACATTTCATAGCAAAACTAGCTGTCCAAATTTATTTTTTTATCATAAACAGCAAAAAAATAAATTTGTTTTTCCGAGAAAACTTAAATGAATACAATCTGTAGAGTTATCAGACTTTAATTGGAAATTTATGCAAATTTTAAAATATTTTTTATTGAGTTGGTATTTGAGTTGATCAACCCACTCAATGAAAATATTTTAAGCGTATTTGTCTCCAGAAATGGCTACAATTATTAACTCAATACTTGGTTTTGATTACTGTTGAATTATTTTCAATTTTTATTAAAAGCAAAACCTTTAACCATTTTCATTTTCCTAGCTTTTTGATAGTCCAAGGAAAATGATATAATATTAAACAAGTTATTTCGAAAAACATGCTAAATACACTAGCTACACTAGGCTCTATATTTTACAAGTACAGCCTAAAATAACTTATTTTTCGGAAATAAAAGACATTGCTTTATGATGTGAGATGTACAATAAGTAAATAACTTATACAGTTTTAACAAAATTAAGTACACATCACTTTCACATTACCGACCTACTTATGAGAGGATATCTATGAAAGTATGAGTTGGTATATTTTGCCATTCTGAGTGGAGAAAGGGGAACAAAGAATCTAAGATTAAGCCGTTAATCAGATATGCTTTACATTCACATTATTCCAGGCTACTTTCTTTGCTTAACTAAATGAAACATACTTCATTACGCGCAATGTAATCAATGGTTTTTGTTGCATCATATTCGTGCATTTTATACAAGAATGGATTTAAATAACTTACGCATCTTCATCGAAGTCGCTCGTAGCGGTAGCTTTGCTGCTGTGGCCCGAAACCGCAATATAGACCCGTCGTCTGTATCGCGAGCAATTGCTGCTCTCGAACACGAGTTGGGTTTGCGCCTATTCCAGCGCTCGACACGGCGCATAGCCTTGTCGGAAGCCGGGAATCTCTACTTCGGTCGCATTGAGGCGTTGGTTGATGAGCTAGACCATGCGCGTGATGAAGCTCTTGCTGTTAGTGCCAGTCCTGTGGGGACATTGCGCCTCACAGCCTCAGTGGCGTTTGGTCATAAGTGCATTGTGCCGTTGCTTCCAGAATTCCGGGCTTTATTTCCGGATCTCAAACTTGAACTTTTATTATCGGATACGATCCTCGATTTAGTGTCCGAGCGTATAGACCTGGCGGTGCGCCTCGGACCAAGTATTGACATTGGTATGTTCGGCATTAAGTTATTCAATACACGCTACCGGGTGTGCGTCAGCCCCACTTACCTAAAGCAGGCGCAGCCTTTACATGTTCCAGATGACCTCAGAAATCACAAATGCCTACTTTTTACCTTACCTAACTTCCGATCGCGCTGGTTGTTTCGCGATCGCAATGGCATGGTGAACGAAGTACCTATCGACGGAGATGTAGTAATATCGAATGCTCTCACGCTTCGCGACTGTGCGATCGCAGGTATGGGGCCAGTACTGCTAGCTAATTGGCTCATTGACAAAGATATTACCCAAGGACAACTGATTGACGTGTTTCCAAACTATTATGTGACGGCAACAGACTTTGAAACAGCCGTGTGGCTTCTGTATCCTAGCCGCGTCTACTTGCCAAACAAAGTGCGGACAATGGTCGATTTTCTGAGGCGAAAGTATCAGAACTGAGCTTTCGGTTTCTCTGCGTTACGCCACTTAACGCCAGTCCCCTCCGGGAAACCCGCTCACGCGGCTGGCTCCTTTATTTCGGGGAAACCTTTTCCAGTGGTCATTTATTATTGCCAGGAATAAGCAGAATTTGACTTTTCAAGTATATAATAAAACTATATATATTCTCATGTTTTAATTAAGATTAACATATATTAAATCAGATAGCTTTACCCTGCGTCAGTACATTAAGTTTATCTTAACTAAATAATAATAAATTAATATTTAGTTAATAATCTAAATTTTACAATTAAAAACTATTGTAAAGTTGTTTGGAGAAAGCAACAAAAGTATAAAGAGCCGCACCTAAATCACAATGACAAAATAATGCTTGCAGTCGTGGTAATATCTTTCTACGGATATCTAACCGATATCTACATGACTAGTATTTGATTGTTGAAAAAGCTCCCATCTGTTCTGTGTTATTCTTAGGCTTGTTTCCCCTCTGTTGTTGAACCTAGTAGTTTATTAATCAAATTTTGCCGTAAGGCATGTTTGTATTATTTACCAAATCAGCACTTTTAGCTTTAACCATCTAGCGAAGTTGCCTTGGTAGACCGCTAAGGGTACATCTAAGACTGTTTGAGTGTCTTCATCTGAATGGCCTTGATAAATCAGCTTAACGACTAGTGCATTTTTTACCTCACACACATCTAGGTGAAGAGTAGTAAATTAATGTAGTTCTGCGTTAGCGTTCGCGGAGTTTTCTAGAGGAAAGATATCGCCTGTGAGGTTATTTTCTTTGGAAGCATCGCGGCTTTAAAGTGCTGTTTTATCATTGTTTGCGGTCAGATATAATTGCCCTTCTGTGAGATTCCAGAAAGCTTTTTCAAAAATTAAATAAAGAATCCTAACAAGTAAGGATTTTATCAATTACGTTTTTTGCAGTTCTCTAACTAACCATTATCTACCACTAAAAAAGTACAACCTTATGACAGACTCTCAGGTCAGGTTAGGTACCGTCTCTAACTTTGTTTCGTTGTTCGTAAAAAGTACAGCAGTTGCATCTGTACTTAGTGCTGCGGTGATCCCTGCAAGTTACGCTCAATTTACAGGGGCACGCCCGGATATCCAAATCGCATTTGGTGAAGTTTTTCGGAAACCGACACTATTAGGCGCAGATGTTAAACGCGGTCGAGTTGACGTTGTTATTACTAATCGCGGTACAGCAGTTTATCAAGGCCCTATAAATCTCAATATTTACGTATCACCGGACGCAATCCTTGATAAGAACCCCCTAAGTACTCCTAAAACTGTCACTCAAGTGTCAACGTTGGGTACTACCGTAAACGAGCCTCTAGTAGGTACAGATGAGATCCTGGGAACCAAAACAATTCCATCTGTGAACTTGCTTCCTGGTGCTTCTACAACTGTTACCGTAAACCTTGGTCAGACTAACTTTGTTCAACCGAGTGTTGTAGCACCAGGTGCTTACCATCTCATTACCGAGGTTGACACCACCATTCCCCAGGCCACTCAAGACAAAAAAGTCATCGAGAAGTTGGTGAATTCTGGTGACCCTGTAATTGTTTGGAATGCAACCTTGCTAAATGCCATCTTGGCAACAGGGATTCAACGTGAAAATGGCGTGATTTTAGCTAGAGGTGGTACACCACCCCCAGTAGCGACACGCAGTCAGGCGATCGTTCACGTGTCAGTCTATGATGCGGTCAACTCAATCCAACGGATTGGTTCACCTTACGCTGTGACAGTAACCCCTGCTAGTCTTGGGCTGAGTGGTGGTGCCAATGCACGCGCCGCAGCTAGCCAAGCAGCTTATACAGCCCTCATTAATCTCTTCCCAGACCCACAACTCAGACCTGTATTTGACCGACAACTGGAAGCATCTTTGGCGGGGATATCAGATGGTACAGCTAAAGATAATGGTAGAGCTGTAGGAAGAGAGGTTGCTAATCAAATACTAAAATTGCGGAACAATGATGGTTTAGCTCAAGCATTGCAGTCGGTTTACACAGGCGGAAGTTTAGCGGGTGAATGGCAACCATCTTTCCCCGACTTTTCAGCAGCAGCATTGCCAGGTTGGGGATCAATTACTCCATTTTCATCTAGCGTACCTCCTCGCGACCCCAATAATCCCCAGGCTCGCTTAAATCAGTTTGGACTGACTGGCCCCGCACCATTTGGTAGCCAACAGTTCGTAGATGAAGAAAATCTTGTCCGACAAGTAGGTGCTTTCCGCAATACTACTGTTACGACAATTACTCGTACTTCCGACCAAACTAAAACTGCTCTCTTCTGGGCTTTAGATCGTGCAAACACATTTAGACCACCCGGTCAGTGGAACCAGTACGCCCAACAAATCTCTTTGAATAGAGGTGCAACACTGGCTCAGAACGCCCTTTTATTTGCTCAGTTGAACGTGGCACAGGCCGATGTCGGTATTCTCACTTGGGATTCCAAGTACACCTACAATCAATTACGACCAATTCAGGCAATCCGCCAAGACCAACGCACCTTCGTATCCCGAACTGTTCGCGATACCACCTGGCTGCCACTGATCTCATATCATGACCCTCAAAGGTTCTTTGACATCCCCTTAACCCCGCCGTTTCCAGACTACAACTCTGGACACGCTGCATTTGGTGCAGCAGCAGGACAAGTGTTGATTAATTTCTTCGGTGACAACACAATTTTCTCCGTTCCTTCCCAAGACTTACCAGGCGTAGCTCTCACTTTCAACACCATTAGTACGGCGGTAGAGGCTAATGCTGCTAGCCGCATTTTTGGTGGAGTTCACGTTCCATCTGCAGCAGTAGTACAGGTACCAGTAACCAGATCCAGTAGCGAATCTCTGACCAACGAATCAGAAGCTTCTACTACAGAGACAGAAGCATTTACCACCACTACCTCTGAGGGTAGTACTTCTTCTACCACAGAGAAAGAACTATTTACCGTCAATACTACTGAGGGTGGTGTTCTGCTACGTATAGAGAATGATCCCGAAGTTCAATTAGGTAAAAACGTGGCTGATCTCGTAATTAAATCATTCGGAAACTAGTAGTTTGTCTAGTCTAAATTTTAGGCTTGTCAGTCCACTAGTGGTTTGTCAAAACTAAACGATATCCAAATTCTCCATATATAGAATTGGATTTGGTAGCGATTTAGCTAGGTTGGCGTTAAAAAATCAAAATATCGAAAATTAAGTTCAGGTTGTTTGCTGATTTTACATTTCGTGAAGTTGATTTTTTAACGCAAACTTACTAAAAATTTCTAGGATGAAGTCGTGAAATGACTTCATCCTGACTGACACTTCTTCATTCAATAGAATTAACAAATTTCCAAAACCGCTCTATAGATTTGAGTTAAAGAGAGTGAGCAGGTTGAACGATCGGGATAATATTGCCTGAAAAATTGATAACTAAGGCATTATGAAAATTTTCTGTGAAATTAAACCAATGCATCAATTATTATGAAACTCAAATCAATTAACGTAAAAACCAAAACAGTATTGGCAGGCATTATATTTTCTATACTTCTTGGCACAAGTAGTATTTCATTAGTTTCGTCGGGTAAATCTACAAATAAATTACTAATAGATAATGAACAAACGCGTACATTAAATACTAATTCGGTGTGGGTTTATTCAGTCGCCATTAGTCCCGACAATCAAAAGCTTGTTACAGGGAATTATGATAAAAGTATCAAGGTTTGGAATCTAAAAACTGGCGAATTAATTCACACACTTCGGGGACATGGAAACTCTGTAGAATCTGTTGCAATCAGCCCAGACGGTGAAATTTTAGCTAGTGGAAGTTGGGATTTCCAGGTTAAATTGTGGGATTTGAAAACAGGTGAACTAATCCGCACTTTATCGGGACATTCAAATGATGTTAAAGCAGTTACGTTTAGCCCCGATGGTAAAACTTTAGCTAGTGCTGGCTGGGACAAAAAAGTAAATCTCTGGAGTGTAGAGACTGGTGAATTATTGCAGACTTTCAGTCAATCAAAACCAGTGATAACTGTTGCCATTAGTCCCGACAGTCAAACTTTAGCTAGTGGCGATGAAGATGGAAAAATTATGCTTTGGCAGATAAGTACTGGTCAATTAAAAACGCCTTTAGCAGCTCATAACCAAAGAGTTTGGTCTATAGCCTTCAGTCCTGACGGACGTTTTCTAGCTAGTGGTAGTTCTGACCGTACAATTAAGTTATGGAACTTACAAAATGGACAGTTACGCTACGTTATAAAAGAGCATGATAGAGCAGTTCATTCCGTAGCTTTCAGTCCTAAGGGAGAGACTTTAGCTAGTGGTAGTTATGACAAAAAAATTAAGTTGTGGAATACACAAACAGGACAGCTAATTGATCAACTTAAGGGTCATGACAAGGCTATTTGGTCTATAGCTTTTAGTTCAGATGGACAGTTTATTGCTAGTGGTAGTTCTGATGAAACTGTGAAAATTTGGCTCAACCCTGTCAATTGAGACGGATAATTTGAGCCAAATTTTGTCTTGTTTGAAAGATGTCACAGCAATTTCATTTAGTCCCCAAGACCATAGCCAGATATCTTGCATCGGTTCTATATCCCGCCAAGAAATAAATTTTTTGGACAGATGATAGTTTTTGATGCTGGTGCAAGATATATATCTTTAATCTGGTCTAAATCTCAGGAGCAATTCGTGTAAAACATACACGAAATTCATTCATCAATTGCTATTTATTGCTTCTTTGACATCAAGTATAGTTAGTTCATGTTGATAGTTGATTACCGCAATCAACTGAAACTTGGCTCTATGAAATGGTAATAGGGTACCTACTCACCCCAAAAGCAATTACAAAGTTTGCACTAGCTCCAGCCTAAAGCGAATTATTCCAGAAGTTTGCAGAGACAACTAACTGCAAATCAGACTAGTAAACTACAAAATTTTCCCAAGAAAAAACCATGACTTTAGCACAAGAAATTGACAAAGTTCTGTCATATATGCAGAGCAATGTTCCGGTGGAAACTCTGACGACAATCAATCAGGCAACAGAAAATTTAGCTCGTGTTGGTATTGTGGAAAAATCCCTACAAGTGGGAGATACAGTACCTAACTTTACTCTACCTAATGCCAAAGAGCAGGCTGTTCAAATTCAAACGCTACTGGCTCATGGCCCTGTTGTGATTTCTTTCTACCGGGGACAGTGGTGTCCTTTTTGTAGTCTGGAATTAACTGAACTGCAAAAAGTTCTGCCGGAAATCAAGTCTCTAGGAGCTTCCTTGGTGGCAATTTCGCCTCAAACCCCAGACAATACTCTCTCTACCGTTGAGAAGAATAATCTTGAGTTTGAAGTGCTTAGTGATGTAGGTAATAAAGTTGCTAAACAATTTGGACTAGTTTACCAACTTTCTGAACAAGTGCGTCAGGTTCATAAAGGGTTTGGAATTGATGTGTCTGAGTATAACGGAGATACGTCTTACGAATTACCCATTTCAGCGACTTATGTAGTGGCTACAAATAGTCAGATTGTCTATGCATTCATAGATCCAGACTATACCAAGCGTCTAGAGCCTACAGATATCTTGACTATTCTCAAGCAGTTATAGATTTTTGCTTGTTGAATAAGCTTGTCACGCCTATACGATTTAGGCAAGACTGGCTGGACTCTACTTTACTACTTCAATATCAGTAGATCTAAAAGTTGTTGTTTTGTGATCTACTGATGTTTTAATCATCATCTGGATAAAACAAAAAACCCATGATTAATCGACACACACACTTGAGAAAACTCGGCAAAAATGTTCTGGCAGGTATGTTTGCGTCATTGTCTACTTTAATCAGTTTTTCAGCAGTAAATGCTGCAACCTTAAGGGTGAAAGTGGAAAACATAGCACCACAGCAGGGCAACTTTTTTAGCAGTTTATGGGTTGGTTTCCATGATGGGAATTTTGATTTCTTTGATGTTGATCAACCACCAAACTTAGCTCTTGAGCGTTTAGCAGAAGATGCAGACTTGAGTGAAATTAGCAGTTTGTTTAACAGCAGTAGCACTGGTTCAGTTGACGGGATAGTCTTTGGCCCAACAGGCCCAGTACGAGATTTTTTCCCTGGAGACAGCGCATCAGCAACTTTTACAGTAGATGGATCTCTTGCCAATAGCCGTTATTTTAGCTATGGTGCGATGATTTTACCTAGCAATGATGCTTTCGTTGGTAATGATAATCCTCTTGCTTACAGAATATTTGATGACGCAGGCAAATTTATTCCTACTAGCTTTGTCGTTCTTGGTGCTGATGTTTTGGATGCTGGTTCAGAAATCAACGACGAAAGTAGATTTAATGCTGCTGGTGCGGGGCCGACACCGTTTGATGATTTTCAACCCAACACAGGTATTGATGAAAATGGAGTTGTGACAGTACATCCAGGTTTTATTCCTGGAGGTAATATTTTAGGCGATCCTAATTTTGCTAATGCTAACTTTAGAGTTCCTGGTTATCAAGTTGCCAGAATTACAATTACCCAAGTTCCTGAGCCAAATACGTTTATAGGACTATTGTTTGTGGGTAGCTTGTTCTTTTTGCATCGTCAGAAAGGTCAAAAAGCAAGAAGCAGTGCCAAAATGTGAGGTACTAAAAAGCAGGGAAATAAATCACCTATGTCTAGGTGTGATGGCATCTTGAAATAGGTGATTTATTACTCGTCTAATTATTTAATGGCAAATTAAGCTAACTCTGGGAATCAGGCGATCGCAGGTGACGTAGTTTCTAACTCAGTAAGTGAAATTTAATTGTAAAAATGATGTATACAACATGGTTTGCCGATTCTATTTCCCTGGCTAACTTACTAGGTATGTTGGCAGTAGTTAGTTACATATTGACATTACTTCCAACCTCTTTAAGAGTAGTGTTTCCTGCACTTAAAAAGGCGAAACTTCCCATTAAATTATTGAAAAGTCGCCGCCAATTAGGTATTCTATCCTTTTTGTTAGCTTTGGGTCATGCTTGGCTGTTGGTAATCAAAAGAAATTTTGATTTCTTCGATTTGAACACCTATAGAGTATATGTGCATGGCTCGGCAACATTTATTATTTTCACACTGCTAGCAGTCACTTCTAATGACTGGTGTGTCAAAAAAATGAAGAAAAACTGGCAACAATTGCATCAGTTAACTTATTTAGCAATGTTTTTACTATTTTGGCATATTAATGACAAAATGTATGGACATTGGAATTTTACCACTCCTGTGACAATTATTGGCATAGCAATAATAATCATTTTGTTCTTGAGAAGATGGTGGCTGGAGCGGCAAGTGAAAGAAACTCAAACAGTAAAAGAAAAGCAATTATTAGGATAGAACAACTAAACTACCATATTTTAAGCTCAATAAACAGGAATTAATTTCCTGCCCTTAGCTTTTTTATGTAGCGCTAATTTGTCACTTTGCTAATAAATTAGGTAGTTGGTCTTACCAGTTTTTAGCACCTCACAAATAGAGTGAATTTGGATAATTTCAATACACAAGGCTTGAATGTACAGTTGGTATCAATATTATCAAACTGTTGATAGAATCATTATTGTTAAGAGGAGAGAATATGGATCTTAAACTTTATGATTTAGCTGGAGCCAAGGATGATTGCCGCTTTAGTCCGCCTTGTTGGCAAGTCAAAATGGCTTTAAAGCACAAAGGACTTAATGCCCAAGAAATCCCTTGGCGGTTTACAGAAAAAGAGGCGATCGCTTTTTCTGGACAGGGGAAGGTTCCTGTCTTGGTTGATGGTGAAAACATTGTAGTTGATAGTTGGGAAATTGTGCGTTACTTGGAAACGACTTATGCTGATCATCCCAGTTTATTTGGTGGAAAAGCCAGTGAATCAGGTGCTTTATTCATGAAGTTTTGGTGTGTGCAAACCATCACACCAATTATTTTACGGATTATTCTCCTAGATTTATTTCAGCATTTACATGAAAAGGATAAAGCATACTTTCGCGAGAGCCGAGAGAAATTTTTGGGAATGACACTGGAAGAATTTGCGACGCCGGATGATGCGACTATTACTGCTTTGCGAACAGCTTTATCTCCTCTAAGAGAAGTTCTCAAACGTCAACCCTATTTAGGCGGTGATAGTCCTTATTTTGCTGACTATATTGTATTTGCACCATTTCAATGGGCAAGGGCAGTTAGTCCCATCCAATTACTGGACCAAGATGATCTAATTTATGCTTGGCGCGAACGCTTACTGGATGCTTTCGATGGTTATGCTCGCAATTCATTTGGTTACTCAACCTAAAAAATTAGCGTTGCATATTTGCCGGATGAATTGAGCTTGTTAATCAAAGCTAAAGATTTATTCTTAGCGCTTTTGCTACGGCAGTAGTCGCCCATGGGAAAATCCCCAAGTCCGAAATTTCTGCCTAGTCTTTGCGTGCAATAAAATTTATGCAATTAATTAGCAACGCCCAAAATTCACAATATTAGTACGAAAAAATTCACGGGAGAAATAGTATGAGCAAAGTTGCATTACTGGGAATGGGTGCAATGGGATTTCGTGTAGCACAGAACCTTCTTAGTGCTAACCATAAGGTCTTTGTTTACAACCGCACGGCGGATAAAGCCATACCCTTGCTGGATAAAGGAGCTGTTTGGGCGGCAACGCCCAGAGAAGCGGCCGAGTCAGCTGACATCGTGATTAGTATGGTCACTGATGACGATGCGTCACGAGCAATCTGGCTTGACCAAGAAAAGGGTGCAGTGATGGGACTTGGCAAAGACGCAATTGCAATTGAGTCAAGCACGCTAACTGTTGATTGGACGAAAGAACTAGCAGCAAACATTGAAAGCCGTGGGATAGCCTTTCTTGATGCTCCCGTCATTGGCTCTCGTCCACAAGCGGATGCCGGAAAGCTCATTTATGTTGTTGGGGGAAGTGTAGAGACTTTAACACTAGCCCAAGATGTCCTCTATGCTGCCGGAGCCGCAGCTATCCATGTTGGCCCAATTGGTCAAGGGATGGCGATGAAACTTGCAGTCAATGCGCTTTTTGGTATTCAGGTGGCCGCATTGGCAGAAATTTTGGGAATGCTGAATAAGCAGGGGATTGACCCAGCAAAAGCGATGGAATGCCTCGGTGATATGCCTGTGATGAGTCCAGCAGCTAAAGGCGTAGGAAACCTGATGTTGATGAACAACTATGCACCGATGTTCCCGATTAATTTGGTGGAGAAAGATTTCCGCTATGTTACTCAAACAGCGCAAACTGTTGCTGCTGCGACTCCGGCATCTAATGCTATTCACGGGATTTACTTGGAAGCGATCGCCAAAGGATATGGAAACGACAATATTACAGGCGTTGCCCAACTTTTCATCTAAACGTCTCAGTTGGTGAAACCATAAAAGCTGACCCTTCGGGAAAACGCGACAATTAAATTTTCCTAGTGATTATCTAACTTTTTCGCGTTTCTCCTGGGTAGGTGCCTCTGGTGAGAGCCTCGCTACATCCTCACCTGTGAGTAATTCACTTACTTTTAGGCTGTTGAAGTAACTCCAACCATTCCAACCAGATGAGAGTAGCCTTTTGTTGTAATATTTTGGCATAGCGAACTGTATCGGCGCGTAAGCTTTCAACACTGACACCGGGTGTGGCATTAATTTCACAAGCATGGCCAATGAACCAGCGTTCTAACCCTGATGCAGTCACCTCTAGATGAAACTGTAGCCCCATGCAAGATTTACCCCAAGAAAATGCTTGATTTTGATACTCTTTGGTAGCAGCTAAATGTGTAGCGCCAGCCGGCAAATCAAATGTATCTCCGTGCCAGTGTAGAACTGGGGTTTGTTCTGTAGCTAAATGAACTAAGGGAGAATGTTTCCCAGCGTCGCTCAGTTCTATGGCAGACCAGCCAATTTCTTTTTGCGTTCCAGGGTAAACTTTGCTTCCTAAGGCACGAGCCATTAATTGAGCGCCTAAACAAATGCCTAGCGTAGGTGAATCAACTGCTAAACGTTGTTCTAATAAATGTAGCTCGTCTCTGAGGAAGGGATAGTCTTGTTCATCATAAACCCCAATTGGGCCTCCTAGAATAATCAGGAGATCTGGAGTCAGAGGCGCGATCGTGGCCAAAGAATCAACCCCAGCTTCAAAATATTTGACTGTGTAACCTTTTTGCTCAAGAGCCAGTTCTAGAGAGCCTAAATCCTCAAAAGCTAGATGTCTGATGACTGTTGCAATTTTCATGGTCAAATAATCTTTGTTAAATGAGTTGATAATCTGCAAATATTTGGGAAGCCGAGGGAATATTGAACACACCTGCCGCTTCAAACATTTTTAAGGTTGGACTAGCTGCCTGTTTTACTGAAAGTGCGACTTGTTCAGGTATATATACTTCTTGTAAAATCCCCTCTGCATCTGGGGCATTAAAGCCTAACCGTCTGACAATACTGTACTCAAGCTGACGATCTGGAGCGAGAAAAGCCCAGACTAACTTGGGTAAAATTTGCACCATTTTTTCTTTTTCGTAAGCGGAGAGATGCGCCCACAGCAAGGGAAACAAATTACGGAAATAAGCACTGTGTAATGCTTCATCAACAGCATGATCATTAATAACTTCCCGCACAACAGACGCAACTTCTGGGTCATGGGGAATATTTTTCAGCACTTTGGTCACCAAAGTTTCTGAGATTGTCACAAAAAATAACTTAATCCAGTCGGATGATAATTGTGTTTGATTTTCGGCAATTATCTTTTCAATTACCCGTTCAAAACTGGGACGACCAACCACAGAAAGATTGAGAGCAAATACCTCTTCTACTTGATGGGAAAAATCCTCTACAAACAAAGCATGACCACCTTCATCACAGTAGATTTTCAGAGCATCATTACGTTGTTGAGCGCTGAGAAGAATCGGTACTTTCCCTTGCGCTAAAGCACTACAAACAGGATTAACGTGGTTTAGCTCTAACAGTGTAGTAAATTGCAGATGAGCTAACAGATGATAACTAAGAACAGTTAGCCAACGCTGGTAATCTACCACAATTTGCGGATGAGATGCTAATGGCACTAACTCTGGAGAAAAAGGTAGCCCAGAAATAGAATCCTGGCGTATGGGTTTACTTCTAATCCAGCTTGTTTCATGCCAATGGCTAAATAAACTTTTATGTGGCTTGTGAAATTTGGAACTTAAAAGCTGCTTTACTGTTTCCATAGTAACTCTTTTATATATGTAAATAGTGGAGTTTCTTTCCGCTCATACGTGAACTGAAACAGCGTTCAATTCAATTTACTTAACCACGAGCTTGTCAGATAATCATCCACAACCATGCGTTATACTCTGCGGAAAGCCACTATACAGCAATTATCTACTAATAAATTAGTTAAAAAATGAGGTGAATTTAAATAACAAATAATAAAAGCATGAAATTACTCTAAGATAATTTTCATGCTTTTCTCATCAATAATTAATCTTCATTGAGAATTAACGGGTATGAAACTCCACCTCTTTTTCCAGAATTGTGATTCTGTCTGAGAGCATGATATTTTTCCCAGGTAACTCCAAAAATTAAATTACAAGATTTAAACAACAGCTGTAGTTTGGGAAATACCCGTTAGTAACATGCCTGTTTGGGTGTGTTGCGGTTCACCGAGCATGACAATAGAGCAAGTGAGTTGTCCAGCTAACTGAGTTGTGACATCGCTAATAGCTAATCCACTAGGATTTGTGCGATTACGTGTAAAAGGTAACACTACTAAATCATATAATCGTGCTGCTTGGAGAATTGCCTGGGCAACATTTTCGTGAGCGATGATTTGAATTTCTGGGGGATTGGACACAGCTAAATTAGATCCCAATCGGGCGAGATGCGATCGCCTGGCTGCGATTTTACTCGAACTAGTGCGGCGATCGCACACATTCAACACCGTCACTTGGGCTTGATTGGCTTCTGCCAACATTTGGGCAAATTGTAAGGGTTGCAGTGTTGATGCTGTTAAATTTTCCAATGGTACTAAAATACGTTGAAATTTTTTCGGTGAGTCCATCAGACGTGTCACCGCTACTGGACAATGAGCTGCCCACAGGACGTTATCAATCACGTTGCCAAATAAACGCGCCCTTAAACCAGTGCGTTTCCCCCAACCCATGATAATCAAACCGGCCTTTTGTTCACGAGCCGCCCTGGTAATTCCTGGAGCAAAAGCATCATCAATTCGCAGTAATGGTTCTGCTTCTACTCCCAGTACGCGACTTTGAGCTGTAGCTTTGGCCAATAACCGCTCACTTCGGCGCAGAGAAGCTTCTAACTGTGGTGCATCCATGTGAGCAGCGGCAGTAGCGATCGCTAGCGGTACAATGCGGCCATGTGCTTGCTGTGCTAATAGAGCCGCCATTTCCAGTAAATACTGCTGAGTTTGCGGATTGCAGATAGGTACAACTATCGTCCAGAGACTTTGTGTGGCTCCAGTGTTTTGGTCAGATAAATTTGGGGTGGCGACTTCTGTTACTGGTGTAGAAGTCAAAGCCACTGCTATACGACTGGTAATTAATGGCCCTACGATTGAGGTGACAAGCATTAAAACAAAGATACTGTTTAATACTTGTATTGGCAGTAACCCAGCCCGATATCCCACTAAAGCGGCGGCTAAAGTTGTACCTACTTGGGGTATCGATAGTGACCACATAGTCAGCATTTCCTGCCAGTTGTAGCGATAAACTAGTTTCGCCAAGAATGCGGCGATGAATTTACTGGCAATTAAACCAACTACAATCAACAACGTTAACTGGAGGGTGGTAATGCTGGTAATCAAAGCAGGTACATCAATAATTAAGCCAAAGTCAACAAAGAAAATGGGAATAAATAAGACGCTGCCCACAAACACCACTTTTTCTTTAACCGGCCCTTCACCCACGGCTTCATTAACTGCTAAACCTGCTAAGAAAGCGCCAAAAATTTTGTCGATTTCCATGAATTGAGCGCCCACCACAGCCAGAAAAACGGTCAGTAACACAAATAAAAACTTGTTACCTTCGTCATCCCCCGAACGCCGAAAAAATTCTTTACCCGCCCAATCAAATCCCACCAAAATGATGATGGAGTAAATACTTAACCAAGTTAATAAACTGAGTAACCAAGTCCAACCAAATGCTCCATCCTGAGGTGTGGCTACACAAACAGCTAATACTAAAAGGGCGCTCAGATTGGTAAAAATTGTCGCTCCCAGACTAATGGTGACAGCTTCATTGTTGACTACTCCCAGACGACTGATAATGGGATATGCCAAAAGGGTATAGGAAGCTAACAAAGAGCCAATTAAAATCGACGTATTCCAACCAAAGTCAAAAAACTTTCCAATTAAGGTGCCGATAATCAGGGGAAGAATAAATGTCAAGCTGCCAAATCCCCAGGAGCGTTTTCTCTGGCGGCGAAAATGCTTGATTTCAACTTCTAAACCTGCTACAAACACCAAATAAACTAAGCCAATATCGGATAGCAGGCTAATTAGTGGCGATTCTGTATCTAATAGATTCCAGCCTGATGGGCCCAGTACTACCCCAGCAAAGACCAAACCCACTAATCCTGGTAGTCTCAGTCGCTCAAACAGGATGGGTACAACTAAAATAACCAACAGCAACACAGCAAAGGTCACAATTGGTTCCTTGCCAAGAACTTGAGAAGTTGGTTCCCAAGCAAGAACTTGTAAGATGAGTTCCATAGGTTGGACTTTAAGGGGCGACGGTGAAGCTGTGATTACCTTGGAGGCAATCAACTAAACCACGAACAATAAAAAATAAAAGCCACCCTGACAAAAAATTCAAAAGCTGTATTTACACTACCTAGGTAATTGTGCAAGAACTAACTACCTAAGGATGGATTTGACTCAATATAAACCGCAAGCGATCGTAGTCGTCTTTCAACAATAAGCTGAGGGTGCGTCCAGCTTGAATGAGCCATTGTCGGTCAGTTTGGCGTAACTGGTAGACATTACGGATAGCTGCTGCGGCTAATGACTCCACTGGCGCACCATTTACAGAAAGTAGTGTCCGCAAAAAATCTAATCCCTCAGTGAATTTGATGATTGCCTCTGGTTCACATCGATAAACAGCCTGATGGATTTGCGGTGGACGGGGTGGTAGATACTGATATATTCCTTGGTTATAGCCTAGAGTATGGGACGGTTGCTCAAATCCCACGATGGCAGCCCGAAATTCCGTTTTGAGCATGGCAAATATTTGGGGTTGTTCTTCGCGTAAATCTTGTAATGACAATCCCAAAGCCACGGCCCGGTGTACAGAATCTATGGGCATAGTCGTAGCATAATACACCACAGCATAAATTTGATTGCCTGACTCTTCATCGACAGAACAGACCCAACTACCAAAAGGTGGCATGGGGGGAAAACTCAAGTCTTCCGGTTCCAAGCACTGGGCCAAAAATTCCGTAGAAGTAGTCTCGATCACCTCCGCAATGTGGTTAGGGTGGCGATCGCCTGTGGCAAACTGTGGTAAAGGTAGGCGCATCGTAGTTATGAGTTCTGGGTCACTAGTTCTTAGTCATTAGTCTTGATACTCATGACTGATGACTAATCTATTTTCCTTTTTTGCGTCCTGCTGTCAGTTCTACAGCTTCCAACTCTGACAGGCGAAAGGTAATTAATTTATCCCAGTTACCGCCTTCAAATAATACAGCTACCTTGCCATCGCTCACGCGTTGTACAAGTCCTTCGTAGCGGTAATAGGTATCTGCGGGATTCTTGACGCGAACTGTTGCTCCAGGCAGAATCATCATGTTTAGCCTCACTGGTTTACTGTTAATAGCTTAATACTTATCATTAGTCCCTAGTCAAAAGTCTAGGGTTCTTTACCGCTTTAGCTTTGACTCAATAATAGTATTTTCGTCGTTGCCGAAAATTTGCTACCGATTCTACTATTCCTAACGCCAGGAAATTAGTCAGCATGGCTGAACGACCGTAACTCATCCAAGGCAGGGGAATACCAGCTACAGGGGCTAAACCAACTGTCATCCCTACATTCACAAGTAACTGAAACACGATCATTGATAACACACCGATGGCCAACAATGAGCCAAAGTTATCTTTAGCAGTTTGAGCTATTCGCAACAAACGAAAGCAAATCAAGCAGAAGCTCAATAGCACGACCAAACAACCAACAAAACCAAATTCTTCGCCCACGGCGGAGAAAATGAAGTCTGTATGCTGTTCAGGCACAAAATTTAGTTGGGTCATCGGGCCTTTAAACAAACCCCATCCCCAAATTTCCCCAGCACCAATGGCGATACGAGACTGATGCTGGTGATAGCCAACACCCAAGATATCGTATCCCGGTTTGAGAAATACCGTGAGGCGGTCTTTTTGATAATCTCTCAATATATGGTTCCAGGCAAAAACTCCTAATTCGCCACCTAAAAGGTTAAGAGCCGATGCACCAATACCATTCAGGGCAAATTTCCGCCCAGGGAGAGTTAACCAACCAATAATCCCCATAGCAACTATCCAAACTAACCCTAAAACTCCAAAAGATAGTTCGTCAAATAAAACTATCGGTGCTGATAAGGGCCAATTAATACTAAAGAGAATGGCAGAAATTACTGGTGAAATCATCAAGATGAGCCAGCCTGGATTAGCATTTGCCCAGTACAGCATTCCTAAGACGATGGCACCAAATACCAAGGATGTGGCCAAATCTGGTTGTAAAAAGATCAATGCCCAAGGAAGAGCCGTAACAGCCAACGCGCGAAACACATTTGGCAGGGTGGAAGCTGTGCGTTTGTGTAAGACGGCCGCCAAGGTGATAATTATGCCCACTTTGGCAAATTCTGATGGTTGCACATTAAAGCTACCAATAGTAATCCATCGCTGTGCGCCTTTGGCGCTAGTACCAATGATCATCACAGCAATGAGGCTGAGGTTGGTCAGTGCGTATGTGACCCAATGCCACTGAATCAAGTTTTCATAAGGAATACGGGCTACAAGCAATGCGAGGACAACGCCAATACCAGCCATTAACCAGTGCCACCACCAGTCAGCAATCGGTTGTGTGAGTTCCGTACTCAAAATCATCAGGCCACCAAACATACTGACACCAAAAGTCAGAAAAAATAGTAGCCAATCAATTTGTTGCCAGGGCTTGAACCAATACTGCCTGCGACTTTTGGGGACTGAACGTTTTAATAACATTGTGTAACGTGTAATTTTAGACTTTAGCTATTTGAGGTTAAATTTAATGACTATAGCTTGACTATATTAATAATCTGTATTCCTAGGTTATGGCCTAGGAATCAGACAAAAATTAAAAATTTATTATGTCAGGGCAGCAACTGATACCTTACCTGCGATGTTGAGAGCGATGGCAGTTAGTGCTTTTGCCGAAGCTGAATCGGGATCAGCCACAACTATAGGCACACCGTTATCACCGCCAAATCTCGTAGCAATTTCCAGTGGGATACAACCGAGTAAAGGTACATCCAACTCTGATGCCGTCTTGGAACCACCACCAGAACCAAAGATGTCATACTGTTTATCTGGCATATCCGGGGGAATAAAGTAACTCATATTTTCTACTATTCCCAAAACAGGTACGTTCAGTTGCTGGAACATTTTCAGTCCCTTACGTGAATCTAACAATGCTACTGTTTGCGGTGTAGTCACAATTACTGCCCCAGACATGGGTACTGCCTGAGTTAAAGTTAACTGAGCATCGCCTGTTCCCGGTGGCATATCAACAATTAAATAATCTAGCTCTCCCCAGTCCACCTGATAAAGAAACTGGCGAATCACACCATTGAGCATGGGCCCCCGCCAAATTACTGGCTGATCTCGGTCAATCAAAAAGCCCATTGAGACTAATTTGACACCATGATTAAAGGCAGGTTCTAAAACTTCACCTTGTTCTGTGGAACGCACCACAATTTGAGCATCAGCTAGACCCAGCATGGTGGGATCATTGGGCCCATAAATATCGGCATCCAGTAATCCGACTTTCGCCCCAGTTTTAGCTAAAGCTACGGCTACATTCACTGCCACCGTACTTTTACCTACACCCCCCTTACCACTGGAAACAGCCAGAATATTTTTTACCCCAGTAATGCCACTGCGATCGGGCAAGCTTTTTTGCTGTGGTGTTTCCGCTGTCACTTCTATGCTTACCTCTGTAACGCCAGGTAGCTTTTTAACAGCTTTTTCACAATCTTCAACAATAAATTCACGTAAAGGACAAGCAGGTGTAGTCAAGACCAAAGTAAAGTTCACCTTACCTTGATCAATTTTGACGTTGCGAATCATATTCAGTTCTACCAAACTCTTGCGGAGTTCTGGGTCTTGCACTGGTCGCAACACTTCTAAGACAGAGCGGGCATCGAGGACATCGTACATATTGTGTTCACTGTTACCGCAGTAACAAAATTTAAGAAAATTTTATTATGTTCTATTTAGGATCTTAACTTTCTTTGGGGATTAGGGAGAAGAGGCAGGGGGCAGGGGGATATACTTCTGACTATGACCAAAATCTTCCCTATTGCCTCTGTTCTAAAAATCAAAACAACTATTGTTGAGGGATTTTTTCTTACCTGATACCCCTGGTAACGCAGCCTTTTCTACAGCATCAACTAGGGAACGCGCGACACGATCTGCATATGGGCGCGATAATGACCAAATTAAAGGAGATAACCAACCCCTTAGGGTGACCGAATAAGATAAACAGGTACCACAAACTGTAGACTCTACTTTGTAGGTAACTCGTTCTTCAACTCCGGGAATTGCTAATATCCGGATACTTAACATTTCGTTAGGATTAACACGCTCCACAAAAATGCGGATGGGTATCGGTGAAAAGCGTGTGACCGCTTGGTAAATTAATCCGGGTTTAGGTACTAATCCGTAGGGTACGTTGGTACTTTTGAGCAGTGGATGCCAGGAAACATCTGTTAAGTCAACCACCTTGAGCCATAATTCATCTACAGAAGCCGAACTAATTTCTCGATACGTCCGTACCAAAGAAGCACAAAATCGACGACGCTTGCGGTGGATGAATTTGGATAACCAACCTCGCATTTGCCTAATCCTCCTAGCTACGCACTTGCTGGTAACTCTGGTAGTGCTTGTAGACTAGTTAACCAGAGTCTGGTAATGTCACCAGAATGTTTCCATCAAGAAGTACAAAAAAAACTCAGTCAATATACAAGCCTATACGCATTTGAGGGAAAATAACTTTAGTTATGCCCAGTAATTGTGTAAATCCTCAATAAGTAAGAGAAAAGCAGATTGGGCAGATTAAGCCAAATTATCGGCTCATATTGCCCACAAATGGATAAAATGGCAAATTTGTGGCTTTTTGAAAATTGTAATTTAGGTCCGGGAATCTATGTTGACTAACTCGCAAACACCGACTGTAGAAGCATCATCAAAGTCTTTGCCTGGTAATGACTCTCAGACGAGGATCAGTCGGTTTATGAAACAACTACAAGATGAAATTACCCAAGGGTTAACAGAACTCGATGGTGTGGGTAAGTTTCAGGAAGATAGTTGGGAACGTCCAGAAGGAGGTGGCGGGAGATCGCGGGTGCTGCGTGATGGGGCAATATTTGAACAAGCAGGTGTTAATTTTTCTGAAGTTTGGGGTTCTCATCTGCCACCCTCAATTTTAGCCCAGCGCCCAGAAGCCGCCGGACACGGTTTTTATGCTACTGGTACTTCTTTGGTATTACACCCACGTAATCCTTATGTGCCTACAGTGCATCTGAATTACCGCTATTTTGAAGCTGGCCCTGTATGGTGGTTTGGCGGTGGTGCTGATTTAACGCCCTATTACCCCTTTGCTGAAGATGCGGCGCATTTTCACAAAACATTCAAGCAAACTTGCGACAAACATCACCCAGATTATTACCCAGTGTTTAAGCGCTGGTGTGATGAATATTTTTACCTGAAGCATCGAGGCGAGACTAGGGGTGTTGGTGGTTTGTTTCTCGATTACCAAGATGGCCAGGGTCTGTTATATCGCGGCCCTGACCCCAATGGCGAGGCTGCTAGTTATAGCAACCAAGTGGGCGCACCAGATACCCGTAGTTGGGAAGATTTGTTTGCGTTGGTGCAAGATTGTGGTCAAGCATTTTTACCCGCCTACGTGCCTATTGTCAAACGGCGACAGGGAATGGAATATGGCGATCGCCAACGCAATTTCCAACTTTACCGTCGAGGGAGATATGTAGAATTTAACTTGGTTTATGACCGAGGTACTATTTTTGGCCTGCAAACCAACGGTCGTACAGAATCTATTCTCATGTCTTTACCACCTTTAGTTAGGTGGGAATACGGGTATCAACCAGAACCAAATACGCCAGAAGCCGAGTTGTATGAAATTTTCCTAAAGCCCCAAGATTGGGTCAACTGGACACCCAGTACTTAAAAGGTACTCAGCATTGTTTTGGTGAGTTAAACTACTAAAGTAAGCACTTGAAGAAGTGACTTTTACTGATGTAGCTTGTTAAGCTCAAGTGTCAGTACTGGATAATTGTGTGACTGGTGAGTCAAGTAACTTACGCGATCGCTGGTAATTTTTCCGGTGATGTGAAAGTAAAAATTACTTCCAAAACGAGTTTTTTGGCTCACCAATCCCAAACTCAATTTAGATTAGTGTCACGGGGAGGCTTAGTGATTCAGATAGAACAGGCAACTTATACAACCCAAGACGGCAATACTGTGATTGTCTTAACACCCGCAGGTCGTCTAGACATCACCACAGCTTGGCAATTTCGCTTGAAGTTACAAGAGTGTATCTCCAAACTTAGTAGCCATGTAGTCGTGAATCTCGGTCAGGTAAATTTTATCGATAGTTCTGGTCTTACGTCTTTGGTGGCGGGGATGCGTGATGCTGATAAAGTTAAAGGCAGTTTCCGCATCTGTAATGTACATCCAGAAGCAAAACTTGTATTTGAAGTAACGATGATGGACACAGTATTTGAAATCTTTGAAACCGAGGAGGAAGCGTTAGAAGGTGTCCCTCGTAGCATGGCTAGTTAAAGCTGCTTTTACAGCGTATTTAAAATGAGTAAGGTACACAAGGGCGGGCAAGATGCCCACCCTACAAGATTTATCAAATTAACTGTGTACTTCATTTACTTGCAATGTGCTGTATATTGATGCACAAGATTAGCTGTATTATGCCACTAGTACTGTTTTACCTTGGTGTAGCGATACGGGCCTAAAATTGCTCCCCAGGTTGCTTTTCCAGTATCCGAATCAATTCCCTTATCGTAGCTATGAAATTCTGTTGATGTGGCTGCAAACCCTAGAGAAACTTGTATGCTTTGATTTTGATACGTAAAGCTGCAACAAGTATCTGGAGGTTGATAGGCAGCAAATTTATAGCTAGTGGGGGTGAGTTTTGTTTGGGTAACTGTGAGGATGCAGCCTGGTAATAAATCTAATTGATCCGGTGTTAATGTTTGGAGTAAATCAGGATGAAGCCCTGCACCAATGAAAACACTTGGATCTTTAAACATATAGTATTGTATCTCTAAGGGTGCATCAGTAGAGCTACCAGGCCTCAAACGCATAACTCGTTGCCGATAAGGACGATCTAAGTTGACAATATTAGCTTGCTCGGCAAACAAGGTGATACTGTCTGCTGTAAATAAATCAACTGGTCTTTGCCAAAGACGCAGATGAACATACCAGGCTGGATCTGCCAAAGCTTGTTCTTGATTATTAAACTCACCAGCTAGATACTCACCTAGGGCAACTAATTTTGGAGAAAAACTCATAAATTGTGATGCATATTCACGTTTTAGGATAATTTTTATTTAAATCTTTCGTAAAGAGGGGTCAGACCCCTCATGCCACATACTTGCTGAAGTTAATGTTCGGAAACCTGAACTTGGCAAAGTAGCCTTTAAGCGAGAAAATAAGATCACATCTCCCTTAACATTCTTAACATTTTCTTTGTGAATAACGTCCGTACTGTCTCTGATACAAAGCGAACTTTTTATTCGCTGCACACCCGGCCCATCAACACGATTTATCGTCGGGTGGTGGAAGAATTGATGGTAGAAATGCATCTACTATCAGTAAATAACGATTTTGCCTATAATCCAATTTATGCCTTGGGTGTCGTCACCACCTTTGACCGCTTCATGCAAGGCTATGAACCACAACGGGATCAAGAATCAATTTTTCATGCCCTGTGTCAAGGTGTAGAGCAAGAACCGCAACGCTACCGACAGGATGCTGAACGGTTGCAAGCCTTAGCTAAAGATTTGCCAGTCAATGATTTAATTGCGTGGTTAAGCCAAACCAATCATTTAGATCGAGATGCTGACTTACAAGCACAGTTGCAGGCGATCGCTAATAATCCGCACTTTAAATACAGCCGCTTGTTTGCAGTGGGTTTATTTTCTTTATTGGAACAGTCAGATCCCGAATTAGTCAAGGATGAAAAGCAACGCCTAGAAGCGTTGAAAACCATTGCCAATGGCTTAAATTTATCTGAAGAAAAACTCAGTAAGGATTTGGAACTATACAGTGCTAATTTAGAGAAAATGGCTCAAGCACTCATAGTAATGGCAGATATGCTTTCCGCTGATCGGAAAAAACGCGAACAGCGTCAACAACAAGCAACTACCCCAGCTACTCCGCCCACAACTAACGAATAATGAATTACTACAAAAGTAATCGATATAATTCGTAATTTATAATCCGTAATTCGTAACCTTTCCCCTCATAAATTGAGGGGATTAATTCTAGGAACAAATTTTATTTCATCCCTCAAGAAACTAAAAATTAGAATTCTTGATTAATTACGAATTACGTACAGCCCTAGCGGGCATAGCTTTGCTTACCGCGTAGCGTGCCTTGGGCTGCTATTAGTAATTATTTAAACTCCTAATAATCTGTAGATTAGGCTGTTGACGATAGTGAGTGCAAAAGCCCCAAGCACAGCACTCCAGATGCCAAAACGTAAACGAAACCCCTCTACTAACCAAGCTGCAATACTAAAACAAACTACGGCAATCATAAATGTGAAAATGCCAGATAGTAAGTTGAAAGTCAACAAGTTTGGTACTGCAAATATCAGGCGTAAAATCGGTCTGATTACTGCTGTGACAATACCGAGAATGGCCGCAGAAAAAAAGGCTTTTCCTGGGGTGTCTACTTCAACTCCTATAGGCAGCTTACTAATAATCAATAAGCTGATAGATGTTACTACCCAAACTATTAACAGCGTCACAATATTCATGCCACAACCCTTGAAACGCGAATGGTGATTGGCGGTAAATCCCTAAGCTTATCGATAAAAATCTTTGAAGCTTAACCAATTATTTATAAATTAGCAGAGATTAGTACTCTAGCTGTTATTTATTCCGGATATCTTTAGGTTTAGATGCGAAGACAAGGGGATTTATCCTCTCCCCTTGTGCATCTAATTTACCTTGCAAGTTAGGGATTAGCTGTTTCAGGTGTTACAGGCGGCGCTTGAGGTGCAAAGTCGTTGGGTACAGGAGGAATTCCTGGAGCGATACCTTGACCGGGTGGTAGTTGATTGGGGTCAAAGGGCACGTTGGGGTTAAAATCATTCATGCCGGGAACTGGTGCAGGTACTCCCCCAGGATTAATGGGTAAAGGCAGATTAGGTGAGTCTGTGGGAATTTGAGATGGGCCGGGGATAATTCCCAAGGATACGCGATCGCCTCCCACTTGCCGCATCAAGTCTAATACCTCAATCACATCATTGTAGGTGGCTGTGCGTGAAGCATTTAGCACCAAAATGCCATTGGGATTAGCTTGGAGATATTGGCTTAATCCTTGAGCCAATTGTTCTCGTCTGACAAGCTGTTTTTCTATGTAAGTATTGCCGACCGCATCAATAGTGACAATTTGAGTAGCACTTTGGGAAGTGACCCCAGGGACTGTACTGGTACTAGCTTGGGGCAAATCAATATTGATGGCTTGTTGTCGAGTAAATTGCAAAGCTGCCAGCAAAAAAAATGTCAAGATGCAAAAAACGACATCAATTAAGGGAATAATTTGAATCTGTGCGTCTTCAACTGGAGTATGTAAATTAACTTTCATCGTCTCACGCTTACGCCGATTGGGGATTACTCAATTTTGGATTAACAGATTTTTTCATTTTCAATTTAAAACACCCGCTGCACTGCTGACGCTACGCTGAGGTAAATCTAAAATCCCAAATTAATTGACTTATGGTTCAGGATCTAATGTGTCAGATGTAGCCGGGGGTTCAGGAGGTCTAGGAAACTGGTTTTTGCCTCGTTTGCGGAGATTGGGACTTTCTCGTAAAGATTCGCCCACAATTATGGATGTACTTCTGCTACCGTCAGATGGAGACTCACGATATAACAATTCCATTTCATTTCCCGCTTTGCGGAAAATTTTCACTTGGTCAACGACAAAACTTTGAAATAAGCGGTAGAAGACCAAACTCACAATGGCAACTATTAATCCCGCGGCGGTACTGATTAAGGATTCACCAATACCAGTTGTTACACCGGCGGTAGATTCAGTTCCCAAATCCCCAATGCGAATGGAACGCAAGGACTGAATCAAACCCAAAACTGTACCTAGCAAACCTAACAGTGGTGAAAGGGCTATCACCGCTTCTAAAAGTTTTTCCCCCCGACGCATTCCCGCTAATTCATCTTCGGCGGTGGACTCTAAAGCTAGTCGAAAGGTTTCCGGATCACGTTTTGGTACGCTTAAAGGCGCATAAAGGAATCGCCCCACAGGCTGATGGCTGGCGTTTCTGGCAATATCCGCCGCAACTTCCCAACTATCACGAGCCGCATGAAGAACGCGATTGACTATTTCCTTTTCTTGAGTCATGATTCGTAGCCAGAACCACAAACGCTCAAAAATTACACTTAAAGACAGAATTGACAGCACAAGCAAAGGCCACATTGCGGGCCCGCCCTTTTCAAATAAATCTAAAATATCCACTGGTTAAATTTCCTCCTCCATTTCCATAGCAACTATCCCCAAGCATTTTAATTCTAAAGATTAATGCACAATTAGCATATTTCTGTGCAGAATCGCAGAGTAGGTATTGGCGACAGATCATGAGTAGCGTCTTCCATACTATTTGGGACGGTTATTCCCACCGGGATTTATCAGCATAATTTGTCAAAATAAAAAATAACTGGAGGATCAAAAAATGAATTTCTCAATCCAATCACTATATACGTGGTATCGTAATTTACTTCGTAATCCCACTTATCGTTGGTGGGTAATTTTAGGAACACTAGTTTACATTCTCAGTCCTATTGACATTATTCCCGATGTTTTTCCTATTGTCGGACAAATTGACGATGTAGTAATTTTCTCCTTGTTAGTTTCTGAGTTATCTGGGCTAGCGATCGCCAGTTTAAAAACTCGCAAGAGTTCTCCTGATGTTAGCACTGAGACGGTTGATGTGGATGCGGTATCGATGAAGTAGGAGTTTCAACACCGCAGTTTGTTGAGCGGAGTCGATGTTCGGCCTGGCTAAAAATCATCTAATGCGACCATTGGGATACTTGGCGCAGTTGCGGGGATGAAGATGCTAGTAACCACAATAGACTCCCCACATTAATTAAGATTGAGTACCCTTTTTTCGTAATTTTGAAATTTTCTTAACATAATTATAAATATAGGTTTTAGAGAATGCTTAAACTAAGCTTGAGAAATCATCTCAGGCTTAGTTTAATTATTTGGTGTATTTGGTGGTTGCTACTAAACGAATAAAATTTTCATCGGCATTAGATAATATCAATTATTTATACTTACTGGAGAGATTTTATTTCATGTGCCGGAACTATGTGCAGGCTTACCCTTTTACTAGTTTAGAAGGATACGGCTGCATATTTTCATGAGAGCCAATGTACATAGCAATAAGCCAAGGAAATGAAGGACATCTGTTAGACCTTGATTTTTTTTGGCTATTGACTTACAAGCATCTACTCAAAGATGTAAATTTACTCACAGGAATACTCTCATGAAAACTGAAACTCCAAACGCATTGCATTTGTCTCAAGGGTACACTCAAATAACTCGTAAGTCTTTGATGGTAGCTGCTAGCGCCGCCATAATGTTTGGGCATATGCCTTTACTCGCTTCAGTCGCACAAGCAGAAACCGTCAATATAACCGTTCCCAAAGCAGCTGTTGCTACCGCTTTTAATGGGGCCCTCAGTTCAACTAAAATCCATCTCCATAATTTCGGGCCGAAAAACGGCACAACCTGGCACAAGGACGCAAGTTATATATTATTGCCCACTGGATCTAAGGTGCCACTTCCCATTCCTGAATATAAGTACGAAATTAACAATATTCGGCACCTCAAATATTACGTCAACGATTTAAATACAAGCTCTATTCAAGCCACTGTCAATGGTAACTGGATCAATGTAAATGCCAATTTTGAAAGTCAAGGTGAAGAGATCAAAGCAAAGTGTGTTCGCAGACTAGCTGGTAAATGGGGCGAGTGTTCCCTTGATATGGAACGCGATATCCACCTTGACAACTCAATTCTTTCAATTTCCCTGAATCCCGTCGCCTATAATGGCTCGATTTCCTATGGTTCTCCTAGCACTACCTTTAAAACTGACCTCAAAATCGCTAGCAAACTGTGTCAGGCATTTAAGGGCATCTGTGGCTGGATTGAAGGCAAAATCAAAACACAGCTGACCCCAACCATCGAAAGTCAGGTAACTAAATCTTTCAATAACCCTAAGATGAAGCAAGCGGTAGCAGATGCTGTGAGAAATTCGCCAGGTATCAGCAGTCTCCTGAAAGATGGGAAAGTTACTAAGATTACTAGCCAAGGTAGCAATTTCATCGTGACGGTAGATCGTCCAGACCAAATTGATGGTTCATCGGTTCAGAAGTTGTCGCTCACACCTACGCAAAAAGTAGTGACTTCAGCTTGTCCTACCACGGTGAAGCTAGATGCAACAATCCAAATGAAGCATACCGTAGCGGGTACCGGCTTTTTGACCTACGAGAACGGACAAAAATCTAACACCTTTAATTGGAGTGCTAAGAAGGGACAGACTGTGACATCTACAGTGAGCCGCCAATTCGACGGCAAACCAGGTTCAAAGAACGAGGGCTGGGGTGTAATGCAGGTGCAGTGGAAGGGTACTGATGGCAAAACTTATCAGGAAGTATCGAACAAAGCGACATTCTCGGTTAATTGCACACTTGCTGCACCCGGAGGAATCAAGCTGTGAAGAATATACCCTTCCCAAATAAATACCGGGAGAAGGGTAGAACGTGAGTAAGTCGGCGAGAAAAAATCAAACTATGTTAACGTGAGTTCGACGGAAATGGATGCTACTCGAACGACTTGAATAGGAATCTGAATTACAAATTCTGCTCCTGCTCCGGGGGTTGAAAAACACTCTAACTTGCCATTATGCTTATCAGTAATAATTTGATAGCTAATAGATAGTCCAAAACCTGTACCTTGATTTACAGGTTTGGTAGTAAAAAATGGGTCAAATATGCGTTGTTTAACTTGATCGGGAATCCCTGTCCCATTATCAGCTATGGCTATTTCTACCCACTGATGATTAATTACCGAGGTGCGGATTGTGATCGTAAATTTATCAAAGGTCGTTTGTGCTTTGTGAAATGAATCCTCTAGTGCATCAATCGCATTGACTAAAATGTTCATAAATACCTGATTTAAGGGGCCAGGATAACATTCCACTTGAGGTAAATCACTGTAATCTTTGATGATTTCAATTGCTGGACGTTCTGGTGTAGCTTTCAGGCGATGTTGCAAAATCGTCAGGGTGCTATTGATTCCCTCATGAATATCAACAGCTTTAAACTCTGCTTCGTCAGTGCGGGAAAAATTGCGGAGAGTTCTGACAATTTCTCGGATGCGATCGCTCCCAATTTTTACAGAAGCGAGGATTTTGAGCAAGTCATCCTGTAAAAAGTCCAGATCCTCATCTTCTGATTTTGCTTGAATTTCTGGTACAGGTTGAGAATAATGCTTCTGGTAGAGTTGAATAAATTCTAAAAGCGTTTGCACATAGTCCTCGATATGACTGAGATTGCCGTGAATAAAATTGACTGGATTGTTAATTTCGTGAGCAACACCTGCTACCAGTTGTCCCAAAGTTGCCATTTTTTCTGATTGCACTAACTGAACCTGGGACTGTTGCATTTGTTGTAGCGCAGTAGTGAGTTCAGCTGTCCGCTCGGTAACTTGCTGTTCAAGGGTTTGAGTCAAATGGCGTAATTTTAAATGGGTTTTGACACGGGCAAGCAGTTCTGCCTCTTGAAATGGCTTGGTGATATAATCAACTGCACCCAAATTAAACCCAGTAACTTTATCAGTGGTGTCTGAAAGGGCTGTCATGAAGATAACAGGAATATCTTGAGTGATGGGTGAGGCTTTCAGGCGACGACACGTCTCGAACCCATCGATACCGGGCATCATAATATCTAGCAAAATCAAATCGGGCAGATTGCGTTCGGCTTGTTTAATAGCGCGATCGCCATCTTTAGCGATCGCTACTTCAAAGCCTGCATCAGTCAGCGCTTCGGAAGTTACTGCTAGATTAGCAGGGGTATCATCTACCACCAAAACTAATTGTACATCTCTCATACCCCACCTTATTTATGTATTAGTTAATTCATGGATAAATTGTTGGATAAAGACTTCAAGTTTTTCCACTTGAAAATCAGCTGTGAGTGCTAAAATATGCTGTACAAAAGGAGCATAACGTTGATCATGCTGCTCCAAAATCAGAGCCACTTCAGCTAGTTTTTTCAACCTTCCATCTTGGACAAGTTGCAGTAACTGTGCTAAGTCTTCTGAATTAGGGGGAATTAGTTTCATCGATAGGGTATTTGTCTCTGGTGAATAAACTAATGGCTCAAGAGGTGATGTAGTAGATTCATAAACCCATTCGATTTGCAAATGTTTTTGTAAGAGTTTAAATAGTTCATCGGCTGGGACGGGTTTGACTAAGAAATCATCGCCACCAGCATCAAAACTTTTTTGCTGATCCATTGTCGAAACTGATGCTGAAGAAACAATTACTGGTAGTGCCTTTAATGTCTCAGACTCCCTAATTTGTTTGAGGAATTCATACCCATCCATCACAGGCATTAATAAATCGGTAATAATTAAATCGGGTTTGACTTGAGTCGCTTTAATTAACCCATCCTGCCCGTCTCCCGCTTCCACAACAACAAAGCCTAGCGGTTCGAGGAGATTGACAATCACTGAACGATTTTCCCATTTGTCATCTGCTACTAAAATCGTTTGCTTGCGCCCCTCATATTTAACTAATTGCTGGCCAGTCATATTCATGGCAGACTGTTGCCATTCCACAGCTAACGGTACATCTACTTCAAAGGCAAAAGTGCTGCCTATACCTAACTGACTCTGCACCTCAATTTGGCTATCCATCAAGGTAATGATATTGTGGCTGATAGCAAGTCCTAATCCTGTTCCTTCGGAGTGGCGTTTAGCATCGCCCACTTGTTCAAAAGGCAAGAAAATTTTGGACAATGATTCTGGACTCATACCAATGCCACTATCACTGATTTGGAACCGAATTTGAGAGCGTGTAACTGGTGTGTTTTCCTGATTAATAACTTCAACTTTAAACGTTACCTTGCCTCGCTCGGTAAACTTAACAGCATTTCCCAATAAATTAATTAACACCTGCCGCAACCGTTTATCATCGGCTGCAATGCCTTCTGGTAAATTAGCATCGGGGAAATAGACAAAATCAATACCTTTTTGCTCTGCGCGAATCCTGACTATCTCTGCAATCCCCTGCAATAAGGATGGTAGATGAATCGCTTGGGGTTGCAATTCCAATTTGCGGGCTTCAATTTTTGATAGATCAAGGATGTCATTAATCAGCGTCAGCAAATGAGAACCGCACTGATGGATAATATGAACACCTTTACGTTCTTTTTTTCCCCAACTTTGGGAACGGTTGAGGATTTGAGCATAGCCCAGGATGCCATTGAGCGGGGTACGGAGTTCATGGCTCATATTAGCCAAAAACTCGCTTTTTGCTTGGTTTGCGGTATCGGCGGTGGCTCGTTTTTGTTCTAGGGAAGCATATGACTCTGACAATCTCGCTGCCATCTGGTTAAATTCCTGCGCCAATTGCTCAATTTCATCGCCAGTATGGATATCTAGGCGATAGTCTAAATCACCAGTACCCAATTCTGAGGCTCCTAATTGGAGCTTTTGAATCGAACGAATCACTGGCAACAGTGTCAAGGCAAACTGCGCGATGAAAATCAACAGTACTATACCAATTAACCCGTAAGTGGCAATGGCAGCGTTTTGTTTGAATTGTCCGGCGGCTTGGCGGGTGTCAGCATCCTGTTGCCCTACTTCCTCCACTAATGCTTGGAGGAACAGCTTGATGTCATCCTGGAAGGAGTTAATCGCTTTCACATCTTGCTGTATCTGAAGGGTAGAAGATTCTGTTTGATTTTTCAGACCCTCTACCAAGCGTACTAAGAACTGATGGCGGCGACGCACCACATCAGTTTGCTTTGCCTGTGGCATTAGCTGTTCGAGTGTAGTCAAATGTGTGGAAAACTTGGACACGGCTTGCTCGTAAACTACTATGTCTGCTGTACTACGGTTTAACAGTAAATAGTTTTTCAGTGCTGAGATTTGTTCTTCTAATGCCAGTTGGAGATCTTGGGTTTTGTCGACGGCTTGATTGGTGCGATCGCGGCTGCTTTCAACTGATTTTTCAATTTGCTTGATCAGCAGCGTACTACCCCACAATAAAAAAATCACTAATCCTACAGAAATTGCCGTCGAGCCAATAAACTTAGTCAGGATTTTCATTTAGCCGCCACCACTACAGATTTTAGACGGGTGTAAATTTGCCGAATTTGCTCAAAGTCTGTGTTTTTTGCCAAAGTGTATCCGTAAGAATTTGAGCCATTCACGTCCACCATTCCCTCTGGAGCATCAATCAAGGCTCGCTGGAGTTGGGTGATGACTTCTGGTGAGAACTTTTTTGTATTGATGACAATCGGTGTGGTAGGAATCGGTTCAGATTCCCAAATCATTTTGTAATTGGCAGATTTGAGTTTGCCTTTTTTTTGGCTTTGTACGAAGATGGCTTTTTCAGTAGCGATCGCATCAACCGCACCTGCTGCCAAATCTGCCTCTGCTTTGTCATGACTGCCAGAATAGCGGATACGCGTAAAGTCCTGTGTCGGATCAATACCCTGTTGCATCAAAGCATTCATCGGCATGAGGAATCCAGAAGTAGAGGATGGGCTGACAAAGGCGAAACGTTTACCTTTCAAGTCTTGAAAGGAATTTATTCCCCGCTCCGAGTTGGCAATAATTACACTGGTGTACCAGGGTCGTCCTGTGATTTGTTCGATGGGAAGCACAAGCGGCTTGATGTTGGGATTGCGATCGTGTGCCTGAATATAGGTTAATGCTCCTAAATAAGCCATTTCCACCTTTTCTGTTACTAGCAAATCTACGGCAGTCTCATAGTTCTTAGCGAGTTGAATGTTAACTGGACGTTTTACGATTTGCTGGAGGTAAGTAGCCAGAGATTGTAGTTTCTGTTCTTGTTGTTCAGAACTTCGCGCCGGAATCACCACCACACTCAAGGCTTGAGTCACCTCAGAATTGTTGGTTGCTGTTGCGGTAGATTGAGCAGGATTATTAGAGGAGGTTGCTGTACAACTTACTCCCAGTGCCGTAATTGAAAACAGTAGGATAAAGCTCATAACTCGCCCAAAAAAGCGATCAGGTTGCCGCAAAAGAAGCTGTTTGCTCATGTTTTTGAAGCTCAATTTTAAAGTAACTACTGCATAGGCATTGATGCAATTATCATTAATAGTTCCCAAAAATCATCTTGGAGTTGCAAGCTACGTAAATTTATTTAATTAGATGCGTATTATTATTAACGTGAGTTCGATGGAACTAAAAAATGGCAGGAGGTAGAGCAGGCAAATCTTTTGGGTAGGTGTCAATGGAAGGTTTTTTAGGTAAATAAGTATAAGCGGCTAAACCAGCCATCAAATTGACCAAAAAGTTAAATGGACTACGGTGACGAGAGTGTTCGATTTGACATATATTTTTGAGATAATCATTTACCGACTCAATCACAGCACGTTTGCGTAACAGAATTTTATCAATCAGTTTGACCAAACGATTTTTCATTACCCTACGGGTGATGCCGACCGATGCCGAAGGCTGTATGTTAGTCGCTCATGGGGGAAACCACGCCAGTTGCTCATGGGGGAGACCCCCAAGACCGCACTGGCTCCCCAAGACCGCGCTAACTCACTACAAACCTTTAATTATTTACTTCGTCCTACTTAACTTTTAAGGTTTTGCTGTGTCAGATGGCTACACTATCGTTGACAAATTCCGTCAAGAATCTAAATGCCTTCAAAATGTAACTGACACAATCTTGAGGAGAGGTATTATAAAACGATCGCCACGCATTAGCCTTATCCTCATCATAGCGATCGCCTCTTTCTTGATGTTGTTCTAGCCATGCCAAGCGGACTGCGTGACCAATTAATACATCTAAAACTATGTATTCTTCGATTTGCAGGTTGGGGTTGTTAGCGACAATGGTGGCTAATTCCATTAAGGCTTCAATATTCACTTGGCGGTATTCTGGCGCTTGAATTTTATTTAAAAGATGCTCTACTCTTAAAGCAAAATTCTTTTCGCCGGCGGTCATCTCTGATAAAATCAACTCGCTATCTAAACGATTGCGGCGCTCTAGTTTATCGCCAATGACCAAACCTTTACAATGTTGCATTAATAGCCAAACTTGCTGGAAGAAGTCCTTGGGTACACGGTTTAATGCTCCTTCTGCTTGGCGAAATCTCCGCCAGCCACCTGGAGGAACGGTGTTTTCTTCTTCTTCATTTGTCGGTAGCACTACCCAAGCAATATCGCTTTCTTTTTGTTTGACGTGCAATGATTCCTGCTGGCGCAACAAATTACTCACACCTGTATAACCTGTCAACACCTGACGCAAGCGCATTTTCACTTCAAAGGGTGGCAATTCCATCAAGCGTTCGTAGGCTTCATCTTGGGTGACATGCAACTCTTGGGCTAATTCACTGGTAATTAACAAAATCAGATAGCCGACTCGCAGAGTTAACAATCCTTGAAACAGTTCAGGTTCTGATCTAATCAACACCCCCAGATAAATGATAATTTCTTGAGTGAGGACGCGATCGCGGATATCTTCACGACAAAAATGATTAATTTTTTCCACAATTTCCCGGTGGGGCATGGGTACAGCAATCAATGATGCTTGACTGTAAGCTTTACCTACAGCAATTTGCTTACCCCGCACCAAAATACTGGTGACTGTATCTGACAAGCTAATATCAACCATCTGTCGCAATCCAGCCGCCCGCCGTACCACTGCCCAAAAACCTAAATCCCCGGCTTTGGTGTAGACTTCATCAAGTAAATCGGCTGCTGTCACAGGCTGCTGTGGTCCACCAAAACCTGTATCAAACTCTAATCCTTGTAAACGAATTAAAGTTTGTAATAATTCAATTTGTTCGTAAATATTTTCTGAGGCACGTAAAGAAGAAAGTAATAATCCCAAGTTAGTTTCGTATTCCATCTGGAATTCTTGGGTATTTCCTAAGCGTAAGTTTTCTCCAGGATGGTAAGCCAGGTAATAGCAACGAGGCCCGGCATCTTTGACAGGTGGTTGGAAGAAATCTCCATCTTGGAGAAAATCAATCCTTTGCATCCCAGCTGTTAGCATCAGTTGATTTAATCGTCCTAATTTCACCTGCACGCCGTTACATATACCACTTTTCAATTCCTGCATTAATTCTAGTAAGGCTTCAGAACCGATTTCCAACATGGTATGGGTCAACATCAAAGTCAGGGTAGGCCGCCCCAACTCACTCCAATACGTTTGAATGTAAGCGAGTTCACTTCTAATTTGATCTAGAAGAAAGTGATAATCAAGGGTTAAATAAAACTGTTGAGCATCTAAAAATGACGGTAAAAAGACAATGGTTTCGTTGTGAATCCGAAAGATTCTCGATGTAGTCAAACTCCGCAATCGCCGCACCGGACGACCAGTTAAACCGAGTTTATCATTACGCCCAATTTGGGTATAAATAGCTGAAAGTTCTCCAGCTTTTCTGACTTGAATTGGTTCTACTTGTTTTGGTGTTTGGGTTTCAATACCGTGAACTTCTAGTTTGCTTTGTAAGTCTTCATCCTCAGCTAGCAAGGCAATTTGGACTAAAGCTTTGCGTTTTTTACCTATACATAAATGTCTGCCTAAGGGATCTATATCACCAACTGCCAGTAAGTCTTCACTTAACAGTTGACCGAGAAAATATAAACTTTGCGCCCAAACTAAAGGAATGTTCTCATTAGGTAATCGGGGTTGACTTTGGGGATCTAACCTTTCGGCTTCTACGTTTTCGGCTGGTACGTAATAAAGTTCTGGTAATAAACCGACACCATCACGTTCTACTAATAATGACTGTAAACGTTCTTGGTAATCTTTAACTTGCTGGCTATTACCGCGAAACAACCCATCTAAAAATAAATAAGTGAAAAATAAAGGCCATTCACATTCAATATGCTCAAATTGCTTGAGTTCCCAAGGTTCGTAGTGTAAGCGTTGGCTATCTTCTAAAACGGTTTGGTGTCCATCGCGCAAGAAGCGTTTGCAGCCGTATTTACCTTGGAGTTTGTTGATAATATCGTTAAATGTGCGCTCGTGTAATTGCACATCTTCAATGGCAAAGGCAGGATAACTAATAATACTCAGCAGCGCCGCATCAATTTCTTTAGAAGCCGATTCTCTAGGTAATAAAGATTCCAAAGTAAGCCGGGCGCGGGCGATTTCATCGGGTAGGACATGAATTACTGATGCTTGACTACCACGGACACCAAACAAATCTAGTCCGTTAATCGCTTCTAAGGCCGCTTTAGCCATGCCTACTGAACTGGCGTTTAACTCGGCACTGCCATGATTAATTTTATTACCCCGTTCCCAAATCCCAAAATCTGGTGTGCGGTAAGCGCGTCCAATGTAATAAACCAAGTTTTGGACAAAATTTACTTCATCAATCGTATAAATAATTTGCAATCCAGATGCGGTCATTTGGGCCAGCATCAGTAAAAATAGAGATGTGGCGTCAAGTTGCAAATGTCCCCATTCGTCATCGCCGACCACAATATCAGCAGTTGCAGTGTTGTATTTAGCGTGTAGCCCATCCAGTGGCGATTGTGTGTGTTTAAATTGCTCCACTTTATGGGACTGACGCAACATGGCAAATAGCAACCCCCGCATCAACTTGATGACGCTGTGTTCTAATTCGTAAGTACGCCCCTTGTCTTCATCAATTTTGCGGTATGCCAGAGCTAAACCCCAAACTCCTAAAATGCTGTAAACATTGTCTCGTACCCAAGCATCAGTATAATCACCGTGGGCAGTGATTGCCGTACTCGCAGGCAGTAAACCAGTAATGGGATTTTGACGCGTGAGGATGATCGTCTTAATTTGCTGGTAGTAGTAATCCAGTCGGTTTGACAATGCGGTGACTGTTTTCATCATCTGATTTTGGGGTAGCTTGCGAAATTAGAATCTGTGGCTGTGAAGTGAATAATATCAGCCAAGCCAGAACAGAATACTTGATCAACGAAGGTGTAACAAATTCGGGTAGCGTGAAAAATCTTATTATCTCGCGTTAGTAGCCTTTTGGTGACGCAATTGTCAATGAACCATAACTAATTCCCCAAATTTGTGCAAATCCTTGTTTACACTTAACTGAATTTATACCAATTTTTAGAAACCCTCTGTTAAATATAAAATATGCTTGACAAGCACAGTAAAAAATGCATAAGCAAAATTTAATTACAATCAAGGTTTTCAAAGTTGGGTACACAAAGAAACTTCTCAAAAAGAGGTGTAATTATGTCTCTGCGTTACAACGAAAATCATGCCCGGTTAGTTAAAGTTGTTTATTCTCAAGTAAAAGTGAATGGTAAAACAGAGTTAGTGCCATTGGAACTATATGCTGATGGTTCCTTGAGACGCGTAGGATAAATCAGTTATCATTCAAAGCTGTTAACTGTATCTACTCTGGATATTGGTGAGAAACAAAGGGTATGTCTACTACTTCACCTTCGGTTTCTCCTACTTGGACTTTTAAACCAACACCACCGGCTTTGCTGCGGATGTAACCTAATCCAAAGTAACCATCAGTGGTTTCAGTGTAACTGGTAAGCTTACCAACTTTTTCATCTTGAATGGCGATCGCACTTCCCACTGTTGCAGGTGCATTAAGACGGATACCCCAGAGGTATTGTTTGACACCTTTATAGGTATTTAATCGGGCAATGGTTTCTTGACCGATATAGCAACCCTTATTAAAGGAAATTGTTTGCCATAAACCCACTTCTAAAGGATTGTAATCATCAGTAAGTTCCGCATCTGGGGCTGGTCGTCCTTGTAATATGCGTAACATATCCCAAGCGCGATCGCTCAATTCAACTACACCTAAATCTAAAATTTGCTGCCATAGTTTCTCTTTCTCGGCAACTGGCAATATCAGCGTATATCCAGGAGTAACCAAACCACTACCCACAGCAACGATTACCTGATTATCTAATACAAGATGATTACCATCAGGTTGATCGATGATGGCCTCAGCACCCAGATGTTTGATCACGGCATCACTTTCTGGGCCAATTAAACTAAAAGTAGCTGTTTCATCGGTGACATCGGTTAATTGCACCTTATCAGCAAAAAAGATATAGCGATCCAGCCATTGTGTTAGAGATTCACGGCGGCTAGGAGACACCAGCAATAGCACTGCATCCTCTAAAATATATGCAGTTACCAGGTCAATGGTGCGGGCGGTAGATGACACCATCACAGTATCACAACCCTGTCCTGGCTTACGGCTTTGGAAATCGTTAGTACTTTGATTGTGTAAAAAACGTATCCGGTCATCATCAGAAACACGGATGCGTCCCCAAAAAGAGCGATCGCATACAGCAACCTTGGTTGTTGCGGCTTGGATAGCTGTTGCGTCTTGAGTGTCAATTGCAGATGTGGACATAGGAATGCAGAGAAGTTTGTCACCGAGAGGATCTTAGCAAATTGGGGTAATGCGAACAACTTGACCAGATTTATGATTGGTAATAAAGGTTGTGGCAACATAAGAATGATGGATGCGATAAAGCTTATATACTTTGGTATATTAGGAGCAAACCTATAACTGAATACACTGGAAAGTTAAACGTTCTAGCATTGTATTCGACAATACAATGAACTTTAAGCAGTCTTCTGAGTCATCACCATCCGATTCCATTGCTTTTGGAACATCGACACAGAAGCAACAAGATAAAGGCAAAGAACTATTTCCTATTGTCGGGATTGCAGCATCCGCAGGCGGATTAGAAGCATTTACGCAGTTACTGAGTCATCTACCTATCGACACTGGGATGGCATTTGTGTTAATTCAGCACTTAGATCCCAATCAGAAAAGTCTGCTGACTGAGATTCTGGCAAAGACGACCCAGATGCCCGTCCGTGAAGTGCAGAATGGCATGTTTGTAGAACCGAATCAGGTATATGTCATTCCGCCAAACACGAAGATGACAATTGCTCAAGGGATGCTGCAACTCGTGCCCCGTGAGAAGATTGAAGGTAAATACATGCCTGCTGATGCTTTTTTGACTTCATTGGCGGTAGAAATAGGAAGCAAAGCCATCAGTGTTATTCTATCTGGGAGCGATGGAGACGGCACCCAGGGATCAGAAGCAATTAAGGCGGCTGGTGGTATTACTTTTGCTGAGTGTGAATCATCGGCACAATTTAGTAATATGCCGCACGCTGCTATTGCCACTGGCGATGTGGACTTCATCTTACCACCAGATAAAATTGCTGAGGAACTAGCTCATATTGCTCGCCATCCCAACGTCACTAGTCCGATTGACTCACAAAGAGTACCGCCATTCTCTGAAAGTGAGGATACTTTACCTATCATCTTTGCTTTGCTTTTCAGTGCTACTGGGGTTGATTTTATCCACTACAAGCAAACTACCCTCAAGCGGCGAATTGCTCGGCGGATGGTGCTGTACAAGCTGCAACGCCTTGAAGATTACGTTCAATATCTGCAAAATAATCCAGATGAAGTGCAAGCACTGTACTACGAGATTTTAATCAGTGTCACCAGTTTCTTCCGTGATCCAGAAGCTTATCAAGCTTTGAAAGAGCGAGTATTTCCAGCGATCGCTAAGGGGAAGTCAGTTAATGAGCCGATTCGGATCTGGGTAGCAGGCTGTGCAACTGGGGAGGAGGTTTACTCCATTGGTATTTGTCTATTGGAGTTTTTGGAGAATGTACTTCCCAAACCTGCTCTTCAAATTTTTGCTACGGACGTAAACGAGACAGCAATTGAAAAAGCCCGTTTAGGCATTTACAAGCCCAGCCAAATAGTTGATGTCTCACCAGAACGGCTAAGACGCTTCTTTAACCAAGTAGAGAGCGGTTATCAGATCAGCAAATCGATTCGTGAACTTTGTGTCTTTGCCAAACACAACTTGATTAGCGATCCGCCATTTTCCAATCTTGATTTAATTAGTTGTCGCAATGTGCTGATTTACTTTGAATCTGTTTTGCAAAAGCAGGTGATGCCAATTTTCCATTACAGTCTCAAGCCGACTGGGTTTTTGATGTTAGGTATTGCCGAAAGTGCAGGAGAATTCTCCAACTTATTTACTTTAGCGGACAGAAAAAACAATATTTATACCAAAAAATTAATACCTACTCCCCTTAACTTTAACTTTGCGACCAGTAACTATCCCATAGCGAGAGTAACTCCTGACAGAGCCACCATGAGTAATAAGACTTGGGATATTGTTGACTTAAATAAACAGGCTGACCAAATTGTTTTGCATCGCTATGCCCCAGTTGGCGTGATGATTAACGACAATATGGACATTCTGCAATTTCGAGGGGAAACCAGTCCCTATTTGAAACCACCCCCTGGCGATCCCAGCTTCAATCTGTTCAAAATGGCACGAAAAGGGCTGCTGGAAGAATTGCGTACCGCGATTTATCAGGTGAAAAGGCAGGATATTTCTGTAAGAAAGGAAGGGATACAGATTGAAGGGAGTGAATCGTCCAGAAAAGTCAATGTTGAGGTGATTCCGTTCCAGGCTGACTCACTAGAAACTCGCTGCTTTCTTGTCTTATTTGAGGATGTACCTGCCTCAATAATTCAACAAGTGCCCGTCACAGATGAAAATGTAGAACAAGCAGTTACGGAGGAAATCCTCCGACTCCAAGAAGAACTGACAGCCACTAAGCAAGAACTGACTGCTACTCAAGAATATCTGCAATTGATTACCCAAGAGCATGAAGCCACTACTCAACACCTGAAAGTAGCAAATGAAGAAATCCTCTCCAGTAATGAGGAACTACAAAGCACTAATGAAGAGTTGCAAACAGCCAAAGAAGAGGTGCAAGCAACCAACGAAGAACTGCATACAACTAACCAAGAACTGTATAGTCGCAATCTCGAATTACACGAGGTCAATAACGACCTCTTAAATTTGCTCAGCAGTGTCAATATTCCCATACTTATACTCACCAACGATTTACGGATTCGGCGTTTCACTCCTACAGCACAGCAGTTGTTCAATCTGATACCGACAGATGTGGGACGACCACTTAGCAATATCCGTTCCACTCTTAACGTTCCTAATTTAGAGTCATTGTTCACAGAAGTAATTGACACCTTAACTATTAAAGAACTAGAAGCGCAAGACACTTGTGGGCATTGGTACAATCTGCGAATTCGACCTTACAGAACTACAGAAAATCAAATTGATGGCGTGGTGATGGTATTGATGGATATTGATGCCCTCAAACGCAGTACACAGCAGTTGCAAGAAGCTCTTGATTATGCTGAAGCCGTCGTGGAAACTGTGCCAGAGCCTTTAACTATTTCGCCGTAAGTCCCCCACTGAATTTGGTACTCCGAATCAGTGGCGGGATATAAGGCGGGAAAAGCCGAAATCGTTCTCAACCAATACGAGGCGCAGCCAAGTAAGGACGGAGAACATTTGAGGCTTTTCTAATATTGTAGATTAAATCTTTACCAAAAAACATATATCATGGTAAAATAAATATGCCAAGGAGGTGATGTTAAGTGTTGCACAAGGCTGTCCAGGTTCGTTTATATCCAACAAAAGAGCAAGAAATTCAATTAGCTCAAGCTTTTGGTTGCGCTCGTTGGTGGTGGAATTATGCTTTGAACAAGTCAATTGAGACTTACAAAGAAACAGGAAAAGGACTGACACGTGCAGCACTCAACGCATTTCTCCCTGCCCTCAAAAAAGCAGAAGATACTTGTTGGTTAGCTGATTGTTATAGCCAAGTTTTGCAGGCTGCAACGCTCAACCTAACTACGGCGTATAAGAACTTTTTTGATAAGCGTGCAGGGTTTCCTAAATTCAAATCCAAGCATGGTAAACAGTCGATTCAGTATCCTCAAAACGTCAAAATTGTAGACGGTAACGTAAAACTTCCCGGCAATATTGGGGTAGTCAAAGCCAAAATACATAGACCAATTGAAGGGAAAATAAAGACTGTTACTGTGAGTAAAACGCCGTCTGGTAAATACCTTGCATCCATACTCACTGAATTGGAAGGTGAAAACCCTGTCATCTCGGAGGGTAAAATCTACGGTATTGATTTAGGATTGAAACACTTTGCTGTTGTAACCGATGGTGAAAAAGTTTCTAAATACAACAACCCTAGACATATTGCCAAGCACGAAGAAAACCTCAAGCGTAAGCAGAAGAAATTAGCTCGTAAACAAAAAGGGAGTAATTCAAAAAATAAATATAGAAAAGTTGTTGCCAAAGTATACGAACGAGTTAGCAATTCGCGGCAAGATTTTCTGCATAAACTTAGTTACAAGTTAGTCAGCGATAGTCAAGCTGTCATCGTAGAAAATCTTCATGTCAAGGGCATGGTTCGTAATCACAAATTGGCGAAAGCAATATCTGATTGTGGATGGGGAACATTCACTAACTTCTTAGCCTATAAGCTAGAACGCAAGGGCGGAAAGTTGGTAGAAATTGATAGATGGTTCCCCAGTTCCAAGCTTTGTTCTAATTGTTTCTATCAGATGGGTGAGATGCCGTTGGATGTCCGTGAATGGACTTGTCCTCACTGCGGCACTCATCATGACCGAGATGGGAACGCAGCGATAAATATTAGAGCAGAGGGTATCAGAATGCTAAAGGCGGAAGGTTCAGCCGTCTCTGCTGTAGGAGGGGAGGTCAGACCAAAGCTAGGACGAAAGTCCAAGTTGCGGCACTCTCCCGTGATTACAGAAGCCGACACTGTACTTGGTACTCCAAGTCAGTGTGGGTAGTTCACTATCTCAAATTATACAAATTCCAAGAAAGCCTCAACCGAGCAATAGAGATGCACAACACTGGCTCTCAAAACTGTTACGATAGCTTGGCTATGATAACTCTTGGTAAGAAATTTTTTCCGAATTTTCTTACTTTGAGTAGTATATCCAGGATGAACTCTTGCAGACGATTTTCTTAAAATACACTAAGCCAACGTAAGGACGTTCAAAACCGATTTCTTTCCCAACTAGCAATGATAAAGTAACTGTTTTGGCAGAAATATAAATCTACTAAATAACAACTTACTCATCTTCTTCAAAAAGGCTTTGGATATCTCTGGCCCCATGTAGAATACGAATAACTTCAATACCTTGATTTATGGGACTGTAGAAAATTAGATAATTCCCTACCGGAAAACTCCGTAAATTTGGCGCTAAGGAATCACGCTTTCTTCCTATACCTGGGTTTGATGCCAGCATTTTGAGTTGGCTGTCTATTTTTTGTAACAACTGATCTGCTTTTTCAAAGCTATCGTTAGCAATAAAATTCCAAATATCCAATAAATCAGCTTGCGCTAATGGTTTTTTGAGAATTTTCGCCATTATGCGGATTCTTTCTGCTGCCGTTGTTGTTTTGCCAATTCAATAATTTCATCCATGTTCAGAGGTGTAGATTTTCCGCTATCAATACCTTGCTGTATCTCCCGGCGCAACTCGGCAAGACGTATTGCTTTAAGAGCATCCTGCTCCTTAAGTAACCTTAGACTTTCACGGATCACTTCACTAGCTGAAGTATACATACCGCTTTCAACTTTGGATTGCACCCACTTTTCCAGTTCTGGGGTCAAAGAAACGTTCATCTGCTACCTCTTGATCGGCTGGCTCATAGCGATAATACTACTAAGAATAACAAAGAATATCCAAGTTGGTTATTTACTCTTTATTTAGTCCCCAGTCCCTAATCCCTAATTAACAATTCGCCCATAACGCGCAGTTGAACCATTTTGATTTAACCAAGCCCACATTTGATCACCATAGGAGAAATGCCACCATTCTCTTTACGCACTCGCTACGAAAATCAAGACTTTGAGATTGCTTCCTTACGGTCGCAATGACAAAAATACGTAGTTGGTTACGTAAGTCCTGATCGCAAATAACGCTATCGTACTTTGATATTTGCTTCTCTCATTTTTGATGCCAAATTACTACTCAGCACCTAAAGACCGTTCTATCGCACGTCTAATGTAACGCTGATAGGGAATACCTTCTTTCTGGGAAACAGATTTAACTTTTTCTAGCATCTCCTCAGACATCCTTACATTGACACTTTTATCTTTAGGCTTAAATTCAAAAGTTACTGGCTTGAAATTATCAGGAGTAAGATAATCTGACAAATCATCTTCTAAGAGTGCCTCTATTTCTTCATCACTTTTAAGTCTTGGGAAAGTTTTGTCCATATTTCTGTACCTCTGTGTCTCTCATATATCTGGCACTGATCGGTCTAATGAGTATTTCATCCTCTTGGTTTCGGAGCGTGAAAGCCACAAAAATGTACCTTTGTTGGCTTGAAATCCCTATGGCTAAATACCTATCCTCATCCTGAGAATGTTTTATGTCTGGCGCAATAAGGACACCCGGTTGTTGAAACAGGTACTCAATTTCTTCTTTAGAAACACGATTCCAGCATTTGGCAGAGTTTCCTTCATCCCAATCAAAGCCACATACACTTTCAAGCATAACTCTGAAATCTACATTTGTATATACAAATGTAGCAGTGTCTCAAACATTACCTTGCTGTATCTCCCGGTGCAACTCGGCTTGGTTATTTACTGTTTAGTCCCTAATCCCTAATCCCTAATTAACAATTCGCCCATAACGCGCCGTTGAACCATTTTGATTTAACCAAGCCCACATTTGATCACCATAGGAGAAATGCCACCATTCTCTGGGATTGCGTTGAAATCCGGCTTTTAACATGACTTCGTTTAATATTTGCCGATTGTTGTGATATTGTTGGGCTTCTGGGTGGTCACTATGGGCATAGTAATTGGGATGCGATCGCTCTGACAATTCATCAATAGGCGATCCCATATCTACTATTTCCCCGGTATCATCAACCAGCGTCACATCTACAGCCGCACCTGTACTGTGGGGAGGGGGAGTTTTTTCATCTAAACTCGGTACAGCCCAAATTTCATAAACTGATTGCCAAACTTCTTGACGTTGGTTTGGTGATAACTCAGCCTCAGTCAATCCGTGTTGCTGTAACGCTTGGGTAAAGCTGTAATCTACCATAAACTGTTGTACAGCCACCGGGCGATAAGCATCAAAAATCTGTATATACCAACCAGAGTGAATTTCTTGTAAGTAATTTTGGGCTTGAATTAAATTTTTTACCACACTTGCGCGCAAATAATAAGGAGAATGTTCCCCATAAGGCGCACCGAGTTTTTCATAAGGATGGGGAGATTCCACTGCAAACAATTCCAAAGGAATCTGCACCAGCAATTCACTGCATTCTAATATAGGAATTTGGTGATAAGGTCTCATTATTCAATATTATGTATTAATTAATCTTACTCCCCTCTCCTTAATAAGGAGAGGGGCTGGGGGTGAGGTTCTTAAATCTCGTATATTCTGAACAATACTTTCTAAAACACCAGACAAATTACCATAAATATCATTATTAGCGAATCTAATAAACTTGATCCCTACTGATTCCATAAACTCTTGTCTTGCCTGATCATATTCAGCAGCACCATCTTCAAAATGACTGTCACCATCAATTTCTATAGCTAAATTTAATTCAGGGCTGTAAAAATCTATAACAAACTTATCCACGCTATATTGTCTACGAAACTTGCAATTTTCAAGCTGTCTATCTCTTACTTTATGCCAAATAAGTTTCTCAGCTTGTGTGATATTTTGGCGTAATAGGCGCCTTTTTTCTATTTCATTATTTTTGTTATAAAGTTTAGTCATTTTAAATATTAATATCTATATAGATAGGTCAAGCCTGAACTATGTACCCACTATAATATTAACCTCACCCCGCCCTTCGGGCACCCCTCTCCTTATTAAGGAGAGGGGAAAATATTATGTGCTGAAGTACTTAGCTACCGGGTGATAAGCAATAATGGCCGTCGTAGACTGTTCTGGATAAATTTGCTCACTTTCATCCATATACAGATTAATTCTGTCAGTCCCTAACAACTCTAACTGCTTGTATTGATCCTGCATATTTGGGCAAGCAGGATAGCCAAAACTATACCGTGAACCTTGGTAACGCTGCGCCAAAATATCCCGAATATTATCCGGCTCTTCTGCCACAAAACCTAACTCCCGGCGAATCCTGGCGTGTGTCCATTCCGCCAACGCCTCAGCTACTTGCACAGCCAAACCGTGGAAATACAGATAATCAGTGTATTGATTAGCAGCAAATAACCCTTGGGCAAACTCCGTGGCAATATCCCCCACAGTCACCGCCTGCATGGGAAATACATCAATGATCCCCGACTCCTTCGGCGCAAAGAAATCAGCAATACACAGCCTCCTCAAAGACCTCTGTCTCGGAAACTCAAAACTTGCTCTTATCTCTGCGTCCTTGGCGCTTTGGCGGTATGCGCTTCGCGCACGCTCCGCGAACGGATCATAAACATACAACGTATTCCCCTCAGCCTGACAAGGAAAATACCCATAAACCACCTGGGGATGCAACAAATTCTCCTCAATTACCCGTTGCTTCCAACTCTCCAAAATCGGATAAACCTTCTCAGCCAAGAAAGCCTGATACTCCTCCTTAGATTGTTCCTTCGGCTTACGGAACTGCCATTGTCCAGCAACCAAAGCCTGTAAATCCAAATGCCAGAAAATTTCCTCAAGGGGAATATCACCAGGCTTTAATAACTGAGTTCCCCAGAAAGGCGGCGTAGGACGGGGAATATCTACAGCTACGGCTTCAGAACGACGGGTATCTGGGGGAAGTTGGGAGTCGGGAGTGGGGAGTGGGGATGATTCAGTTGGAGATGGAGAAGCGGTGATTTCTGGTTCTGCTTCTACCTCATCCAAAAATCCTTGGAAATCATCCCAATTATTAACAGCCTTGGCTGGCATTAATTTATCCATGAAATGCAAATCAGCAAAGGCATCTTTACCATAAACCACCTTACCCTTGTAGGTATTTTGGCAATCTTGATGCACAAACTTGGGGGTTAACGCTGCACCACCTAAAATCACCGGTACAGTAATTCCCTTTTCGTTGAATACTGCCAAATTTTCTTTCATAAAGGCAGTAGATTTCACCAACAAACCACTCATAGCAATGCAATCAGCTTTATGCTGTTGGTAAGCCTCGATGATATTTTCTACAGGCTGCTTAATTCCCAAGTTAATTACCTTGTAGCCGTTGTTAGATAAGATAATATCCACCAAGTTTTTACCAATGTCATGCACATCACCTTTGACTGTGGCAATAATAAAAGTTCCCTTAGCATTATTGCCCGATTCTGACTTTTCCATAAACGGTTCTAGATAAGCAACCGCTGCTTTCATGGTTTCCGCAGACTGCAACACAAAAGGTAATTGCATTTGTCCCGAACCGAACAACTCACCGACAACTTTCATCCCATCCAATAGAAAGGTGTTGATAATTTCCAAAGGGGGATATTGTTCTAAAGCTTTTTTCAGTTGGTCTTCTAACCCAATACGTTCACCGTCGATGATATGGCGTTTCAAGCGTTCTTGGATGGGGAGATTTTCATCAATACCTTTGTCGCGTTTGGTTGTCACGCCTTCAAAAAGTGTGGTCAATTCTCCCAAGGGATCATAAACGCAGACATCACCCTCAAATTTACGTTGATCATAAATTAAGTCAAGACAAACTTCTTGATGCTTTGCTTCAATTTTTGACAAAGGTAAAATCTTGTTAGGGCTGACAATGGCTGCATCCATGCCGGCTTGTATCGCCTCGTGCAGAAACATCGAGTTCAGCACGACTCGTGATGCGGGATTCAAACCAAAGGAAATATTAGATACACCCAAAATTACATGACATCCCGGCAATTCTTGGCGAATCCGCCGAATGGCTTCAATGGTAGCCTTACCATTGGCTCTGTCTTCTTCAATCCCTGTGGAAATTGGTAGAGCCAAGGTATCAAAGAATATCTCGGTAGCAGGAATACCATATTCTACAGCTTGACGATAAGCACGTTGGGCAATTTCAAACTTTCTCTGTGCTGTGCGCGCCATGCCATCTTCATCGATAGTACCAATGACTACACCAGCACCATATTTTTTCGCTAATTCCAGCACTTGGAGAAAACGCGGTTCCCCGTCTTCGTAGTTGGTGGAGTTCAACAAACACTTACCACCGGCTACCTTTAAACCTGCCTCCATTTTTTCCCATTCAGTGGAGTCCAGCATTAAAGGTAATGTAACATTATTGACAATGCGCGAAACCAGTTCGTGCATATCTCGCACACCGTCACGTCCTACATAATCGACGTTGACATCCAAGATGTGTGCGCCTTCTTTAACTTGCGCCCTAGCCATTGAAACTAGACCATTCCAATCTTCGGCATTCAGTAAATCGCGGCACTTTTTAGAACCACTGGCGTTAAGACGTTCACCGACAATCAAGAAGGAATTATCTTGGTCGTAAGGTTGAGTCGAATAAATTGATGCAGCGGCTGGTTCTAAGCTGGGCTGTCTGGTTTTTGGTGTGAGTTGTTGGGCAATTTCTGCCAATTGTTGAATGTGTTCTGGACGTGTCCCACAGCAACCCCCAATCACTTGGACACCCAAATCTTCAACAAAATGCATTAACGCCATGCGTAATTCCATGGGAGTCAAGCGGTAGTGTGCTTGACCACCAACGTTTTCTGGTAAACCTGCATTAGGAATACAAGAGACAATGAATGGTGAATGTTCTGATAGATATTTGATGTGTGGTTTCATCAAGTCTGGGCCTGTGGCACAGTTTAAACCCAGGATATCTATAGGATATGGTTCGAGAATTGTCAGGACAGCACTGATTTCTGAACCCACCAGCATTGTACCCATACTTTCCATTGTCACAGACACCATTAACGGGCGGCGATCGCCTTTTTTGGCAAAGACTTCTTCAATTCCATTCAACGCTGCTTTGATTTGCAGCACATCTTGACAAGTTTCTACCAAAAATAAATCAACACCACCATCAAATAGCGCTTCGGCTTGTTCGGCGAAGTTATTTTTTAAGGTGTCAAAGTCAATATGTCCCAAAGTTGGGAGTTTGGTTGTGGGGCCAATGGAACCGGCGACAAACCGGGGTTTTTCTGGTGTGGAAAATTCGGCGGCGACGCGTTTGGCTATTTCTACGGCTGTTTTATTTAAATAATAGGTTTGGTCTGCTAAGTCATATTCTGCTAACACAATGGATGTTGCACCAAAGGTGTCTGTTTCAATGACATCAGCGCCGGCGGCGAGAAAATCGCGGTGAACTTTGGCGACAGCTTCGGGATTTGTATGGACTAGGTATTCGTTACAACCTTCATACTGTGGGCCTCCGAAGTCATCAGCAGTGAGGTTTTGGGTTTGTAGGTTGGTTCCCATTGCACCGTCAAAGACCATAACTGGACGGTTGGGACTACGCAGACGTTCTAGGAAAGGATGGGTCATATTTTCCTAAGGGAAATTTGTTAGTCTAATGATATTTTCCCATTTAAACGCAAAGGTGAGACAGCAGGTTGGGCGGGCAATGCCCGACTTGTAGCGACTATCATGCGCGAATGTAAGCGCAGAGAATTGGCCATGATGTGATGTGGGTTTTATCTAGGCTAATCCGACTGGAGCAATCATCTATAATTACTTGTAAATCAAGTCATGCTTCACAAGAATATGAGTGAATTACAAACAAAGCTCAATTCTGATACTTGGGTAGTAGCTACTTGGGATGAATATATTCAAGTGATTGAAAGTCCTGCTTGTGAAAAAGCAAAAGGTTACTACTATGGTGGAAAAATGAGGGTCGAAATGCCACCAGTGGGAAATGATCATGCCAGTGATCACACAATTATTATTTCTGCTATTAGCATATTTACTGCCGTTAAGGGTATTAACCTAAATGGTAAGGATTGCTGTAGTTATCGGCAAGTAGGATGTAGAGAAGTCCAACCTGATATTTCTTATTATATTGGTGACAATGCTGATGCTATTCCCTACGGTATTTCTATTATCAACCTCGATGTTTATCCACCACCAGATTTAGTGATTGAGGTGGCGAATACTTCATTGGCTGATGACCAAGGTGCAAAACGACTTTTGTATGAAGATTTAGGGGTGAAGGAATATTGGATTGTTGATGTTTTAAATGTTCAAGTTATTGCTTTTGCTATTGAGAATGGTGGTAGTCGCCGTATTAGTGAATCTTTGGTTTTACAGGGCTTGGTGTTTTCTCTACTCAATGAGGCTTTACGGCGGACTCGTCAAATGAATCATGGTCAAGTTGGTAGTTGGTTATTAAGCCAATTTCGTAATTCGTAATTACAGCCAACTATGTTATTTATACCTCCCTTGTATAACAATCTTCACGAATAAATTTAGTTTTGCCCAACTACTGAAAATAATCACTGAAAGATTAAGTTGAGTCGCTGCTGGGTTCTGGTTAATGCTTCAGATGGGGAGCTTTGCCCTAATAAGACAGATTCAATTGCCCGGCCTAAACTATCGGAAATGCGATTATAACCCGGAAAGATGGGACGCGATCGCCCGTGTTGAGCTTGGTCTAAAAATACTTGCAAGGATGGTTGCTTTTTGACAAATTCTTGATAACGGGGATTTTCGCGTGATTTCAAGTTGATGGGTAAATAGCCTGTTCCCAAAGCTAGTTCTGTCTGAAATTCTTCACTCATGGTATATTCGGCAAAGGTGAAGGCTGCTTGTTCTCTTTCTGGTGTGGTTTTGAATAAAAACAGGTTTTCGCCACCAACACTGGTAGCTGGTTCTTTATCTACGGGAATGGGAAATACGCCAAAATCAACGCCACTTTCAGTAAATTCACCAAGACTCCAAGGGCCAGTTACCTGCATGGCTACATTACCAGCAATTAAATCGCCTGTCTCATAACCCCGTTCTGGGGCAGATAACATGGCGGAACCATCGGTAATTAAATTACGCCAAAATTCTAACGCTGCGATCGCGCCTGGATTATCTTGTAACATGACGTTAGATGGGTCTTGTGCATTCCCGGTGACTAACTCGCCGCCGCTACTCCACATAAATGGTAACCAGGTGAAAACGGTAAATTCTCCTTTCCCTGAAGGTAAAAACATACCATATTGATCTGTGCGGCCATCGCCATCAAAATCACGAGTTAATTGTTTAGCAACTTGGCGAAACTCTACCCAAGTCCGGGGTAATTCTTTGATTCCGGCTTTCTCAAACAAACTAGGACGATAATACACACCCACGTTATTGGTCGCAAACGGTAATGACCAAATTTGCCCCTGGTATTCCATTGATTCAAACAACGCCGGGTCAATTTCGTCTTTTACCGGAGATTTGTCTAGCTTGTCATTTAAAGGAATTAGGGCTTCTAGTTCTACTAATTGACCAGCAATGGTGGGGTTGTACCATAGTAAATCTGGCGGCGCATTACCAACGACGGCTGCCAAAATTTTGGGTGTTTGCTGATCCTGTTGTCCAGCATACAAAGACTCTACTTGAATATTCGGGTGAGTTTGATTAAATTTATCTACCAGCTTTTGTAAAACATCCCGATTTGGCGGTGGATTCACACCTTGCCATAAAGTGATGTGAATTACATCTGCTTCTCTAGTTTGTGTAAATTGGCATCCACCTAAAGCCAGTATACCTACCAGGAATAACAGCAATAAATTTCTCAGGTATCGCAGGTTTTTTCTTTTTTTCTGGTAATTCCGGGGTGCAGAAGAAAGCCGTGCATCACTTATGTTTAGTACATTGGCCAACTTTAGCGATTTGATAACCACAATTTTGGCACTACTTATGAGATATCGCACAATTGAAGTAATTTTCACCGTTTCAGTTACATAATTCAACAAATATGCCTTTGCATCTTGGCAAAAGCTATGTATATCCTAAACTTTGAAGGGAGCGTTCATCATTTGAGATTATGGCAGGACATAGTAAATGGGCAAATATTAAGCGCCAGAAGGCTGTAGTAGATGCCAAAAAGGGTAAGACATTCACGCAGTTATCTAGGGCAATTATTGTGGCTGCGAGAAGCGGTGTACCAGACCCGGCGGGAAATTTTCAGTTACGCACAGCCATTGATAAAGCTAAGGCGGCGGGTATACCTAATGATAATATTGAACGGGCGATCGCAAAAGGTACTGGCACTTTTGGCGCGGATGGTGCCAGTTTTGAGGCTATTCGTTACGAGGGTTATGGCCCTGGTGGTGTGGCAGTTTTAATTGAAGCTTTTACAGATAATCGTAATCGGACGGCTGCTGATTTGCGGGTTGCTTTTAGTAAAAATGGGGGCAATTTGGGTGAAACTGGCTGTGTTAGCTGGATGTTTGACCAAAAGGGTGTTTGTCTAGTGGCGGGTGTGGTGGACGAAGACCAGCTTTTGGAAGCTTCCCTAGAAGGTGGGGCGGAATTTTATGAAATGACTGAAGATGAGACTGCTGAGGTGTTTACTGAGGTGACAAATTTGGAAGTTCTCTCCCAGGCGTTGAAGGAACAAGGATTTCAAGTGAATGATGCGGAATTGCGTTGGCTTCCGAGTAATTATGTGGAAGTGACTGATACCGACCAGGCGCGATCGCTCCTCAAGTTAATTGATACTCTAGAGGGGTTGGATGATGTGCAAAATGTGACTGCTAATTTTGATATGGCAGAAAATTTGATGGATTTGATGATGGTTTAAGATTTAAATTAACCGTAATTACGAATTACGAATTACGAATTATTGATATCCCGCAGCTTGCAAAGAAAACAATTTGGCATAGCGTCCTTCTGTTTGTAGCAATTCTTCGTGAGTGCCTTGTTCTGTAACTTTTCCACTTTCAATGACTACGATTTTATCGGCCATTCGCACTGTGGAGAAGCGATGAGAAATTAAAAATACCATCTGATTTTTGGTCAGGGTGCGAAAATGATTGAATATATCAAACTCTGCTTGAGCATCCATTGCTGATGTGGGTTCATCTAAGACTAAAATATCTGCCTGTGTTCGCATAAAGGCGCGGGCTAGGGCGATTTTTTGCCATTGTCCCCCGGAAAGTTCTTGTCCTCTGTTGAACCAACGCCCCAGTTGCGTTTGGAAGTTTTGCGGTAATTTCTCGATGAAGGGTTGGGCCATACCTTTTTCGGCGGCTATTTGCCAACGATGTTTATCTTCTAAATATTCTACGTCACCAACACCGATATTCTCGCCGACAGTGAATTGGTAACGGACAAAGTTTTGAAAAATTACTCCAATGCGTTGTCGTAAGACATTTACATCCCATTGTTGCAAATCTAAGCCATCTAAATAAATTCGCCCGGAATCTGGGGTGTAGAGTCGGGTGAGTAATTTAATTAAAGTTGTTTTACCAGAACCGTTTTCACCGACAATTGCGAGTTTTTCTCCTGGTTTTAAATGCAGTGAAATATCTGTTAATGCAGGTTGGGAACTTCCGGGATAAGTAAATGATACGTTCTCAAAACGAATACCATCTTGAGGCTTGATACCTGTAGTAGCATTACCCCAAGTTTGTGGTACTTCTTCTTCTAAGAAATCGTAGAGATTCGATAAATATAAGTTGTCTTCGTACATTCCCCCGATGGAAGTCAGGGCGTTAGAAAATGTAGACTGTCCTTGGCGAAATACGGTGAGATACATGGTCATATCTCCTAAGGAAATTCTCGCCATGACTGTTTCTATGACAATCCAAGCGTAGGCTAAGTAAAAAGCCGCTGTACTCACTAAACTCAGCAGATATCCCCACAGTCCCCGCCGCAGTGTTAAATCTCGGTCTTCGCCATAAAGTTGATGAAACAGATTGCGGTAACGTCCTAATAAAGTGTCTCCGAGTTGGTAGAGTTTGATTTCTGTAGCAAAGTCTTCTCTGGCCAATAAATTTTCAATGTAGTGCTGTTGACGAGTTTCTGCGGCCCGCCAACTAAATAAACGAAAGGCTTGTCCAGCAAACTTGGTTTCGGCAATGAAGGCTGGCATGGCTGCTAAAATTAGCACTAGCACTGCCCAAGTTGAGAAATTGACTAATAATACGCCGTAGGTAATTAAAGACAGGGCGTTTTGTACCAAACCAAAGGTGCGATTTACTAAAGAAAGGGGACGCACAGATGCTTCTCGCCGGGCGTTGGTGAGTTTGTCATAAAATTCCGAATCTTCAAAGTGGCGTAAATCTAGTGTGAGGGCTTTTTCTAAAATCAGTACATTTACCTTTTGCCCAAGTAGCACACGCAACAATGACTGACAAATAGAGATGCCTCGTTGACTAGCAGCCAACAGAGCGATCGCAATGGCTTCTAATCCTACATATAATAAAGGTTGAGAGATATCGCCATCACCCGCTTGAGCAGCTAAAACTACGGCATCGACAATTAACTTACCAAGGTAGGCGATCGCCGCTGGTAATAAACCAGCTATTAAAGTTAAAGTAGCCAGAATAATGGTCAGGATGTGGCTAGTATTCCACACTAAGCTGATAGCCCGTCCACTGTAGCGAAAAACTGCTAGTGATTGGCGCACCGTATTTCGTATCTTTTTCATACTTATTTATATAACGTAGAAACACCTATAATCACCAATTTCACCAATGAAGGTGACAATATGACTAGGTTGGGTTTCCTACGTCAACCCAATTTACAATTTTTTTGCCCCAATTTAGGCGTGTCAGTCCACTACAGTTAATGAACTTAGCCAACCGAAAACGCTATAACTTTTTAAAAGCTAAATGTTGTCCGCACTGTACCAACATAAATGGTGTCATTACCTTGATTATTTTCTGGACTAGTAATCACAAATAAACCAGGAGTAATGGCAATATTATCGGTGACTTGAAAATGATAAAAGGCTTCTAGATGTAAGGAAGTATCTTGATCTGCAAGGTTATTACCGAAACTATTGTAAGTGACTTTAGGAGGTTGACCCACCACAAACCCAGCAAAACTATCGTCTTCTTGCAGATCTCTAATAGCTAACATTAATGCCCATGTAGAAATGACAGCGCTTGGGGTAGTTGGTAAATCTTCTGCTTGTGCTTGGATAAAACCAATTCGGCCTCCAAGGGTGATACTAGGGTTAAGTTGCCAAGCTGCTTCTGCACCAAAGGAATTAGCAGCGATCGCATCTGCCTCATTATCAAACGGATCACCAGTTAAGTCACTGCCAGTTCCCGTATTCAGATTATTGTAAGAGTAGATATAGGTAAAACTGAGTGCTGTGGTTTTAGTGGGTTCAAGGGTAAGTTGCGCGATCGCCCCATAAGGACTAGCAAAAATCCCCCTCTCTGGGTTATTGACATCGCTGGTAATATATCCTATCGAGAAATTGAGAGAGTCATTGAAATTATGAGAAATACCGACACCTGCACCACCACCTTGGCGGCGAATGGGATTTTCTCGTCCAAATGTAGAAATCGAGCCGTCTCCACTACCACTAAAAAGAGGATTGACACTAGGAACAAAGTCACCTAATCCTCCTCCCAAAGCGTACACAGTCATGCGGGTTTCCTTGCCTAGTGGGAATCTATAATCTAGTTCATCTACTTCTATTTCATTATTATTATCACCATCAAAACCCAAATTTGCCATTTGAGTGCCGGTAAACTCTTCTAATTCTGGTGTATTACGTGCTTGCAAACGTACTTGCAATTCATCCTTACCAGTGAAACTGCTTTTGAGGCTCAGACGCAGGCGATCGCTCAATACTAAATTGTTATTTACTGGCTTTGTTCTACTGTTAGCTCTGTTTCCCCCAGCAAATCCACTTACAGCAAAAATAATTTCTCCTTCTAGTTCAATATGAGGGGAAAACTGTTGTTTTTCCAACGTTGTAACTTTGGATTCTAATAAATCTACTCGCTGATTCAGGGTTGCTAATTCTGGAGAAAATTCTGCTTGTAATCTTTTGATAGTATTTAATGTTTCTTGATTAATTGTCTCTGATTTATTTATATTTATTAAGCAAATATTTAATTGGCGAGCAAATTGATATCTGTTTAAGGTTTTATTTTCAATTTCAGCACAATTGTATTGTTTAATTAATGCTTTTAAGGTGTGAAATTCCCAACTATCAATGTTAATGTCTAATAATTGATAAACTGGTATAATTTGATTTAATTTAGCATCTGGGGTGGCAATAGCTTTAGTTATGCTACTCATACAAAGTGAACTAATTACAGTAATCAAGCGAATTTTTCGCCAACAAGTTGAATTTATCAATGCTATCTCCTGAAAGTAAGTAATAAGTAGGAATTTATGTCACGCAAAGCCGCAGAGACGCAGAGAGTAAGTATTAATTAATTGATATGGAGACGCTGTTCGCATAAGTTTAATAGTTCTGGGGTAAAAGGGCGACGTTCTGGAAATTGGGTACTGATATGAATGTGTCGAACTAAGGTGAGAGTAGTGTAGGTTTCAATTGCTGGCAGGTATTTATCTGTTGTCAGTTGTAGAAATTTTTTAATTAAAGCAGTTTCATATTCACGTAATGCTTCAGAGTTGCCAAAGGTGCGGAGGCTATATTCTTGAAGATGAGCAATGAAATTACCAATATCAAGTGCTGGATTACCGTGACAATATAAATCTAGATCGATGAGATACAACCGAGAATTATTAATAATCACTTGATCGGGATAAAAATCACGGTGAATACCACAGGGTTTTAATTCTGGTGTATTTTGTCCTAAATGATTACTTGCTGCTAATATTTCTTCTAAGCGTTTTTGCCATTGTGGATATTGCTGCATCACTAAAGTAATGCGTTCCTGTAAAATTTGCAGTTCGTCTGAAATGGTATGAGAACGCCGAGGAGGAATATTAGTTTGGTGAAGTTTATGAGCAGCTTCCGCAACTTTATTAGCTAGTAAAATATTATTATTTGGTGTCAGCAATTGAGTAGCAATCTTACCTTCAACCTGTCGCTGTAACCACATTTGCCATTGCGGAATTATCCCCACAGGTTCAGGTACAGAAATACCATCAGCACTATTATCTGCAAAACCCTGCTCCCACAAAGATTTTTGTAATTCATAACTATGAAAATCTGTTCCTTTAGCTCTCACCTTACCAATCAGCGTAATTATTTGCCCAGAATTATTAATTAATTCATATTTAATCAAACAACGCCTACCCGGTTTATGACGAATAACTTCCACTTTTTGCAGACAACAATTTTGCGCGATCGCCAAACACCGACCAAAACATTCTTCCACCTGTACCCGATCAATCGCCGCCTCCAAAAAAGGCATTTTACTATCATTAACAAAAACAGTCATAATTCTTCTTCTACTCTTTGCGACTTTGCAACGCTAGTTGCTACAAGTCGGCGGAGCCGCCCAACACACTAGCTCGCCTTTGCGTGAGTTAATTCCTCATTTCGCATTGCATTTTGCACCTCATACAAAGCCTTATAACGCCCATTTACTTGCATCAACTCCACATGAGAGCCTTGTTCTACCACTCGCCCATGTTCCAAAAAAACAATCATATCTGCACTCCGAGCAAAATCAAGGTCATGAGTAATTAAAAAAGTCGTACAATTTTCTGATAATTGTTGTAGTGCATCAATCACAACCTTCTCATTGCCCTTATCTAACCCTGTAGTCGGTTCATCTAAAATCAAAATAGGTGCTTGACGAATAGCAGCACGGGCGATCGCAATGCGTTGTCTTTGTCCACCAGATAGAGTTGCGCCTCGTTCCCCTACCACAGTGTCGTATCCTTGCGGTAAAGCTTGAATGAAATCATCAGCATTAGCTAAACGAGCGGCTGCTATAATTTCCGCATCAGATACCCCAGCAATCCCGTAAGCAATATTTTCCCGAATAGTTGCAGCAAATAAAATACTATCTTGCAAAACCACACTAATTTGCGGGCGTAATGATGCTAATGTATACTCTCGAATATTCCGCCCATCAATGATCACACGACCTTGTGAAGGGTCATAAAGGCGTAATAATAAACTGACTAATGTAGATTTCCCACCACCAGAAGTCCCTACAATCGCTACTTGCTGTCCTGGTTGAATGTTTAAATTGATATCTTGCAGTAAAACTTGTCCTGATTCATAACCAAAGTGAACATTCTCAAAACGCACTGCACCTCGGAAAATCGGGGCGGGTATTGCATCCGGTGAATCCCGGACATCTGGTTGCTGATTTAATACATCTAAAATGCGCTCACCAGAAGCCGTAGCTTTCGCCAGTCGTCCAGTGTACTTAGCAAAGTTCTGCACCGGCTTAAAAGCATTCTTGAGATAAGTGAGAAATACCAACACATCCCCAGGCGTTAAAGCATCTCGCAACGCCAGCCAAGAACCGTACCATAATACAATGGCTGTTCCTAAAGCAATCACAGCATCTACAGTACGTTCTAAATGCGCCGCTAGACGTTGGGTTTTCACACTTTCTTTGAGACTACGCTGATTTTGTTGAGCAAATACCCGCGCAAAAGCATCTTGTAACGAAAGTGCTTTCACCAATTTAATCGCCGCAATAGACTCCGCAGCCGTCGCCGCTACCATTCCTTCTTGTTGGCGTTGCTTTAATGAAGATGCGCGAATGCGTTTGCTCAGTCGCTGAGTAATTAACCAAAATAACGGTAGGGTAAATAGTGACAGTAAAGTCAGACTGGGATTCATCAAAAACATCACCCCAATCATGCCAAATAAAGTGAGAATGCTCACTATCAAGGGTAATGCAGCCGTAATCATAATTTCTTGTAAACGACTAGCATCACTACTCACACGCACAATCAAATCACCGCTACGCGCCTTGGTGTGATAACCCAACGATAAATCCTGTAAGTGGCAGTATAAATGATTACGGATTTTTCCCATAACTCGGCTACCCACAGTAGCTAGTCCCACAGTACTCCAGTAAGCAGCTAGAGCGCGTAAAACAGTAATAACTAGAACTGCAACGGCTGAAAATGTCAGCAATGTCATTGGTTCTAGGTTAGCAATAGCGGGAATATTCTTTAACTTATCACTTCGTATTAATACGTAATCAAAAACAAACTTCAGCGGCCAAGGTTCCAACACCCGTAGCCCCACATCTGCAAGCAAAGCGATCGCAGAAGTTAAAAGTAGTCCTGATTGAGGACGAATGTAAGGCCAGAAATAAGCTAGAACTCCCCACAAACTAGGCTTTGACATTTATCGCCTCACCTCCATAGCAATTCCAGCTAGATGCAGAATCTTTTGAGCGATCGCATCCCAAGTATGATGTGTTAGCACCGTGTTGCGAGCAGCTTGTCCTAAAGAACGGCGGAGATTAGGCGATCGCCACAATTGTTCCAAGGAATTAGCCAGTGCGATCGCATCACCAGGAGGACAAAGAATACCATTCACCCCTGAATCAATTAAATTCGTTAATTGCCCAATATTACTAACAACCACAGGCAAACCAGCCGCCATATATTCATACACTTTTAACGGGGAAAAATAAAAATCAGATTGTGCAGGATAAGGTGCAACAGCAACATCTATTTTTGTTAATAATTGGGGAACTGCATCAGGATTTACTGCACCAGTAAATTGAGTATAAGCATCTAATTTCTTAGCAACTAATTCCGCTTCTAAATTTTCTCTTTCCGGGCCATCACCCACAATTAATAGTTGGGCATTGGGAACATGCTGATGCAGACGAGCAAAAGCCTCTGTGAGAATTGATAATCCATGCCAAGGTTTCAAAGAACCGACAAATCCCACAGTAAAACTGTCTGCTAAATTATCATTAGCAACAATAGAAAACCGCTGCGGATTTACCCCATTAGGAATCACATAAACTTTAGATTCATCCACATAATTCATTAAATAACTTTTCACTTCCTCAGATACAGCAATAATCACAGTAGCCGCCGAAAAAACCCGATTAGCCACCTCTTCAGCACCATGAACATTAATCAATCCCCGATGCTTTGACTGTTCTGTAATTAAAGGAGAATTAACCTCCAAAATCCCAGGAATACCCATAGCTTGAGCAGACTCCATAGCGCTATAACTCCAAAGAGAATAACGCTCATAAACACAGTCAAAACAGCCAAAACTCTGCAAATACTTAATTAAATCAGCATTAATCGTCAAAGCAGCCTGCTCCCGTAAAGCCTTTTCCTGCTTAGGAATAGCCGGAAGTTGACAAACCCCAACATTAACCAAATCAGCAGGTAAATCGCCCCCCAACCGAGTAGCAAACAAATCCACCTCACACCCCTGTCCTTGCAACCCCCGAATCACCTCCTGCACATGAATCGAGCAACCCTTGCGCCCAAAAACAGGAATCCCCGGATCAGCACAGATATATGCAACTCTCACCCCTTACACCTCCTTTGCGTCTTTGCGCGCCAGTTGCTTCTCTTCTCTACGAGAGGCTGCGCCAACGAGACGCTCCGCGAACAAGTCGGCGGAGCCGCCCAACGCACTGGCTTGCCTTTGCGTGAAAAATAAACCCCTCAAACTCCCAGCATTACGCTCAATATCAAACTCCGACTCAATCAAACTCCTAGCCCGAACCGCCAAATCAACCCGCAAACCCGAATCAGTAAGGAGTTGCTGAAAGGCGATCGCCAACTTCTCAGCATCATATTGCGGCACAATAAAACCAGTCTCCCCATCACGTACCAACTCCGGAATCCCCGTCACATCAGTACTGACACAGGGTGTTCCCAAAGCCATCGCTTCCAACAAAACCGTAGGTAAACCATCCCGATTCCCATCCTTACCAATCACATAAGGCGCTGCAAACACAGCCGCTTGCTGCATCAATTGAAACACCTCATTTTGAGGACGCGGCCCCACAATTTCCACCCTAGACTGCAATTTTAAATCTTGAATTTGCCTTTTTAATGCAGGTTCCAACGTCCCTGTACCCACAATTTGACATTGAAAATCATAATTTTTTTCCTGCAAAATAGCGCAAGCATCTATCAAAACAGATAATCCCTTCTTCTCAATCAACCGCCCCACAGAAATAATTACAGGAGGACGATTAGCGGGAGAAGAATATTCTAATTTTCGTAAATCTAAACCGTTATAAATGCGCTTGACATGTTTTGCAGCTACACCATAAGTCTCTTGCAAATACTTGAGGTTATAGTCACTGACAGTCACCACAGTAGCCGCATCCTCTAACTTGCGTTGCATATCTGCAAATTCCACACTTTCATGAAAGATATCTTTAGCATGAGCCGTGAAAGTATAAGGAATACCTGTAACGTGAGATGCTAATCGAGTCACACTAGTAGCCACAGTACCAAAATGAGCGTGTAAATGAGTAATGCCTTTTAGTTGTGCTTCTCGTGCTAACCATGCAGCTTGGTAGACAGTACTAGCTTGTTCCCCTTCAGCAACTGCTAACTTTGTCCAAAAGTCTGGGATCACTTTACTAGCTTCTTGTAATTCTGCCCAAAAATAACTAGCAGCTGTCGGTGCAAGACTATTGAGTGAATCGCTTACTCGTCCTTGAATTGGTTTTTTAATGTAAGTGACAGGCGCACGCACCAGGGAAATAATATTTTGAAAATGAGTATCACATGGTGGTCTTAAAGCAAAAATTTCAATGTTTAAACCAGCTGCTTCATGAGCCAAGATTTCATTAACTACAAAGGTTTCAGAATATCGAGGATAACGTTTGAGAACGTAACCAACACGTGTCATAGTTCGTAATTAGTAATTCGTAATTAAATAAGGTTGGATGTTAAATTTTATCTCCCTCATCCTCTCACGATGCTTGTTGTGATGAATGATGACCAGAGGTGAGGATTTCTTCAATAAATTGAGGAATGCGGGTGAGTCCGTTGAGATCAATATGGTTACGGACTTGGGGTGGTTGGATGTCTTGTTTTAGCCAGTCTGTTATGGCTTGAGAGGTTAGATGATTTGGGTGTAGTACGTCAATTAAGCCTAGTGCTTGTAATCGTTCAGCCCGGATTAGTTGTTCTTTTCGGGGTTTGATGCGGGGTACAATGAGCGATCGCTTGGCAAATGACAGTAATTCACAAGTTGTATTATAGCCACCCATCGAAATAACGCGTTCGGCTCGATTCAATAACAGTGTTGGTTCAGCTAAGTATTCTAATACTTGTAAGTTGTCACGTTGAGCGGCATAGTTTTGCAGTTTTTGCCTTTCTTCTCGTGGCATAAATGGCCCTGTCAAAATAATGCCATTCATTTCTGGTGGTAATTCAGCATGAGCAAATGTTTGCGCTAACCTCGCTCCATCTTGTCCACCACCCACCAAGCACAATACTAATTTTTTTGATGGTAAATTGAGTGATTTAAATGCCTGGATGCTTTCAATATCCATGAACTTGAGGCGGCTACGTTGATCAAGATAGCCAGTGTAGCGGAATTTAGATCCGGTTTTTGGCTTAAATTGATATTCTTGCACTAAATCATAGATGGTTGGATCACCATACACCCAAACAGCATCATAGTATGTTTGAATCGCCTTTTCATTAGCTTTGCGTTTCCAATCTCGACGTACGGATTTGGGTTCATCTAAGACATCCCGCAAACCGAGAATGCAATGTGTTTGTTTTTGGCTCTGCAAGTAATTGAGCGTGGGATCTAGCTCGTTGACGGCTCCCCGTGGCACATTATCCACAATGAAGATATCGGGTTTAAAGGCTTGAATTGTCGTGAGAATGACTTGCGATCGCAGTGTAATAATTTCCTGCAATGATAAATCCCATCGGCGCGCCTGATATTCCCCATCAATGTTTTTATGTAAAGCAGGTAAGGTTAAACAATCTACGCCTGGAGGTGTGGGGATATTACTGGCATCTTTGATACCGCTAATCAGTAAAATATCAGTTTCTAGGGTCGAACAACCTAAGGTTTGAGCAATTAAAAAATTGCGGCGTTTGTGTCCCAACCCCATTGTGTCATGAGAGTATAAAGCAATACGCCACTTTCGTCCATTGCTGAATGAATTACTGGCCTCCGGAGGCTCTACACTAGCCGATGTTCGTGTTATTTCTCTACAGTGAGGGAACAAGTTCTTCATTTGCACTCCTGACAAATATTTTATCCGGTGCTAATACCGTTTTTTTTATCGCCATATCCACATAATTAACCTGCCTATATAGGCTTATTTATTAAGTCCTTTACTTCAGCCTCTGGGTGGATAATGTGCTAGTCAGCCTGTATTCAACAATTGACAAATTGAGGAAACACTTTTTTCAGAAAATCAACTTGATTATTACTGAACTTAGCCTGACAAATGATTGCCAACATCGCTCTATCCATCGAATTTAATGAGATAAATTTCTAACGATGACTGATGGATCTCTTAGGAGAGATATCCTGTTGTTTGACAAAAACTGTTTTTTCTCCTTTTTATGCGGTTTATCTAAAAGATTTAAATTAAGACTAGGTTATTAAAAAATTAACAAAAGTTAAACGATATTTTATAGCATATCAATTTAATATAAAAATTGCATGAAATTTAGATGAGAATTTTTTCATGTTTTATTACTAAACTAATTACCAGGATTCAGCCGAAATTAAAACATTAGTGAAGAAGGTGATTTTGCTCGATTTAGTTCAATCAAAACATTATGTATAAGTCATAAATAGTGATACAACTACTGCCAAAATTAAATGGGCGAAATTAACTTGAATGGATTAAATGCAATTTTTTTAAGTTTAATAAACAAGATACGCATCTAAACAATTGCAAACCACAAGGATGAAAAATGAGCAGGTCAATAAATCGTCTACACGAACGCCTCCGGCTCGGCTTTACTGAACGCTTTTCTATCTGCAACATCCCGCAAGGGCTGACATTGTGGCAGCAAGTGTTAGGAGAAGTACGCACTCGGATTTTGCTTTGGTACTTACTGATTTTAGGAATCACATTTCTCATTGCCATTCCGGCATTTCGCTATCAGCTCTACCAGCGTATTGATGAACGTGGTCGTCAGGCTATAAAAGCAGACATGATAGCTTTTCGGGCATTAATTAGCGGTACAAGCATAATTCCAGCGGATGCAACCACTGATGATGACCCACAACAAATGCTCATTGAATCACAGCAGAATTGGTTACTCTCGCAACAAGAAAAAATCGTTGTTTCCAAATCTGTAGAAGATTTAATGAAGCTATTTCGAGCTTATCTGTTGTATCGCATACCCGAAGATGAAACCTATTTCATTACTTTTATTGATGGTGAATTTTACAAATCCAGTCCGAGCGCTCGTCCCAAACAATTAGCCACAGACTCACTACTCATGAAACAATGGGCAACACAAACCCAAGCAGAACAGGACGAACAAGAATTTTTCACTCCTGAGGGTAATAAAATTATTTACACAGTAGAACCCATTGCCATTAATCAAAAAACACGGGGAGTGTTTGTTGTTGCTCATAATACTGCCGGGCAACGAGTACAAGCACTAGAAGCAGTCCGCGTGATTATTCAAGTTTCTAGTTTAGTCTTTGTGGTGTCATTAATCTTAGCTTGGTTAGCGGCGGGGAGGATCATGGCTCCTTTAAGGACAATCATTACTACCGCTCATGCCATTAGTGAGTCAGATTTAACTCAGCGTTTACCGGCTCATGGTAGAGGAGAACTAGGAGAACTGGCTAGCACATTTAATGAAATGATGGATAGATTAGAAGCCGCCTTTGCTACCCAACGTGAATTTGTGAACGATGCGGGACACGAACTAAGAACTCCCATCACCATTATTCGTGGACATTTGGAACTCATGGGAGATGATCCCCAAGAACAACAAGAAACTTTGGCATTGGTGATAGGAGAACTAGACCGCATGAGTCGTTTAGTTGATGATTTAATTTTGCTAGCCAAAGCAGAACGCACAGACTTTTTACAGTTAACAACAGTCAATGTGGCAGAGTTAACCCAAGAGTTATTTTGCAAAGCTCAAGCACTAGCAGAAAGAGACTGGCAACTAGATGCTGTGGCCAAAGGTCGAATTGTCGTAGATCGCCAAAGAATTACCGAAGCCATGATGAATCTCGCACAAAATGCTACTCAGCATACAAACAACAATGATACTATTGCCATAGGTTCAGCGATCGCCAAAGGCAAGGTGCGTTTCTGGGTACGCGATACAGGCGAAGGCATTCCCCTTGTCGATCAAAAACGGATCTTTGAGCGCTTTGCCCGAACTTCCAACAGTCGCCGTCGTTCTGAGGGTGCGGGGTTAGGACTATCCATCGTGCGAGCGATCGCCGAGTCTCACTGCGGGCAAGTATTACTTCGCAGTCAATTAGGAAAAGGTTCGATGTTTACTATTGTTTTACCCCTCGATCCGCCGCAAAAAATCAGTGCCCATGCCCAACATTCTCATCGTTGAAGATGAATCCCGAATTGCCTCGTTTATCCAAAAAGGATTGCGATCGCAGGGATTTACAACCACAGTCGTGACAGATGGACAAAATGTACTAGATGTGGTAGCAAGTAGCACATTTGATTTATTAATTTTGGATTTGGGTTTACCTAGCAAAGATGGATTTCAAGTACTTCAAGAACTGCGGGGACAGGGCGAAGACCTACCAGTAATTATCCTTTCTGCCCGTAGCGACATTAACGACAAAGTTGCTGGACTAGAAGGAGGAGCAGATGATTATGTCACCAAACCCTTCCGATTTGAAGAACTCCTGGCGCGAGTAAGATTGCGGTTGCGAGGCCACAGAAATGTCAGAGATGCTACACACTTAACCCTGAGATCCGGTAACCTAGTACTTGATTTACGAACTCGACAAGTTAAGATAAGCGATCGCCTCATTGAACTACCCGCCCGTGAATTTGCAATGGTAGAAATGTTTTGCCGTCATCCGGGACAAGTCATCAGTCGAGAACAACTGTTAGATCACGTTTGGGGTTACGATTATAACCCAGGTTCTAATATTGTTGATGTATACGTCGGTTATCTCCGCAAAAAACTAGGTAGCAAAATCATTGAGACTGTTAGAGGTATGGGCTATCGTCTACGGATTTAATACCCACTGGAACGGATTCAAGTTCATCTAAGTCTTGATTGATTATGAAACAGCACAATAACTTTGATGAACTGGCTGTTGACCAGTCAAAAAGCCCCTTGAGTTCGAGGTATTGGTTCAGACATCTGAAGGTTGGTCAAAAAATTGCTCTGGGATATGGACTGCTTTTAAGCGTTGTCTTACTGGGAACTAGCATCGGTTTTTTGATTGCAGATCATTACCAGCGACAAGCGCACCAACGGAAAGAGGCAGCCATTGAACAGTTATATCAGATGTATCAACTGAAAACCATTGTGTTTCGGGTTCGCACCAATCAACACAAGTTGATTTTATACATGGATCAACCACCAAGATGGGGAGAACAATATACTCAGTTACTGAAGTATGTTGAGCAAGCTAGACAAGTTTGGTTTGATTTCAAGGCTAACTACAGCACTGAAAACAGCATCATATATGATTCTGTAATCGAACAAAAAGCAGTTCACCGCTTATTGCAGACCCATAAAGGCTTTGATGCTTACTTAGAGCGCACAGAATCTCTATTTAAGAATAATAATCCCAGTCAATTATCATCAAACGAAATTAGAACAGCACAAACGCAACTATTCAATTTCATGCATGGCTCATCAGTTTTCATGATTGATGATTTTCTAGATGACATTACTAACCTTGTGGAAGTGATTACCCAGGAGTATCAGCAAGCCAATGTGGAACTGCAAAGGGCAGAAAAATTGCGCCTCAACATTATTTTAGGCAGTCTGTCACTATCAATTGCCATCGCTACATTATTGGCAATTTACACTAGTCGCGCCATTGCCCGTCCCATTCAAGCAGTTACTCATGTTGCCCAACAGGTGACAGAGGAATCTAATTTTGACTTGCAAGCACCCGTCATGACTAATGATGAAGTTGGTATCTTAGCTGCTTCTCTGAATCGTCTCATCCAGGAAGTTCAGCAATTCATTCAAGTCCAACATGATACCAACGAACAGCTAGAAGTATACAGCCAGGTTCTAGAAGAAAAAGTCCGGGCCCGCACACGAGAGTTAAATGAAAAAAATCTCAGCTTAGAAGCAGCATTAGAGGAATTGCGGCGTACTCAAGCTCAACTAGGAGCAACTGAGCAAAGTATTCAGAGCAAATCCTAAAGTTTTGCTTTAGCGATGGAACTACCCACAGCCATCTTCGCACCCATAGCTAGCAACAATAGCAGTCATAGGAAGATGCGATCGCTCTTGTAACCAGCAAGCTATCATGTATGGGAAAAATATGCAGCAATAGCCTGAGGTTTGGCATGAAAGTAGCAGTCTTCAGTACAAAGGCCTATGACCGACAGTTTTTAGAAGCTGCAAATTCTCCCATTCAACATGAGTTGGTTTTTTTTGAACCCCGTTTGAATCAAAGCACCGCTATCTTAGCCGCAGGATTTCCGGCTGTGTGTGTATTTGTACATGATCTGGTTGATGCTCCAACTTTAGAAATTCTCGCTTCCGGAGGAACTCGCCTCATTGCCTTGCGATGTGCCGGATTTAACAATGTAGATTTACAAGCCGCCGCAGATTTGGGTATTAAAGTCGTCCGTGTCCCTGCTTATTCACCCTATGGGGTTGCAGAACATGCAGTAGGATTGATTTTAAGCCTCAATCGCAAAATTCATCATGCCTATAACCGTGTCCGCGAAGGTAATTTTGCCCTCTCAGGACTATTGGGATTTAACCTCAATGGACGCACCGTCGGGATTATTGGTACTGGCAAAATCGGTCTAATTTTAGGACAGATTATGAAAGGTTTTGGCTGTCATTTACTCGCCTATGATGTGTATCACAATGCAGAATTAGCAGCAATGGGTGGAAAATATGTAGAGTTGCCTGAGTTATTTGCTAACTCTGATATCATCTCCCTCCATTGTCCCCTGACGCCGGAAACTCATCACTTGATTAATGTCGAGTCCATAGAACAAATGAAGCCAAAAGTGATGTTAATTAATACCAGCCGAGGCGCATTAATTGATACCCAGGCAGTCATCGAAGGACTAAAGTCACGCAAAATTGGTTCTTTGGGCGTGGATGTCTACGAACAGGAATCGGATTTGTTTTTTGAGGATTTATCTGGCGAAATCATTCAAGATGATGTCTTCCAACGCCTGACAACCTTTCCCAATGTATTAATTACGGGACATCAAGCCTTTTTTACCGAAGAAGCTCTCCACAATATTGCAGAGACAACCTTTAATAATATTACTGACATTGAACATAATCGTCCCTGCCCCAACGAAATCAGCGCTCAACCGCAAACCCCAAGGGACTTCCAATTAAAAAAATAATCAAATCCCTACGGGACGCTACGCGGTAAGCGCAGCTATGCCCGTTAGGGCTTTACGCTGTGTAGGCAGGGGCGCAGGGGGACAGGGGGAAAAGAAAAATACCATTAAAATTATTTTCTTGTCTCCCCCAACTCATGTAAGTTTTGTAAAACCGATAAAAAAATTTTAACTGCCAATTTGGCAGAAAATTCTGTAATTCCCGTAAATTAGATCCTAAAAGCAGAGTATGTTGTAATGACTGTCACACCAATTGTGCAATTGGTTGACTTATGATCAACGACAAATAGTTAATTGGGGGTGAACTGATGGCAGAGCCTAATCAGGAAGGTAAAAATAATTTTCTTTACCCTCGGAGTCGCTACTATGGTCATTTTCATCCAGACAACATAGTATTTAACGCCAATCTCCAAGAGTTTGCTCAAAAAGTTGGCTACATCTCCAGTTTAGAAACATCTGGAAAACTGACTCCCCAACAGGCTTATAAAAGAATTAAAGCTCTTTGGAAACAGTTAAAACGCAGTAAAAAAGAACTAGGAATTGGGAACCAACAAGAACCACCAATATCATCCTGAAATTATTGAAATTCTGAGCCAAGCACCTGAAATTCATCTGGAGTGAGTGACACCATCATATTTTCAGATTCTATTTGAATAATCCAACGCTTACTCGTTTGATTTCGGGAATTTGACTCTACACCACAAACTACGCCAACTTTTCCGATTACGTACGCTGGACGGAGAATCAAGACTTTGTTCCCTACTTGAATATTCTTGGAGGTATACAATTATTTCTCCTAGAGGTTTTTGATTTTATAAGAATAAAATTATACAAGTAAGAGCCGATAGTTAATCTTATTTTAACGAAAATTTGTATATTCAATAATCTTTTCTTAACTAAATACGGCAGATACCATGCATTCTGGGCGGTGGCTGGGGACAGGAACGAACAATTGCGAATTGGAAATGACAGGCTTTGAGAGTGAGCCAACAAATGGGAGTGAGAAAACCAACCCAAGTGTGTGGTGTAATTTTCAGACTTGTGTGTACACGCGATGACTGTAACTGTGTGAATATATTTTCAGGCCAAAATAATCGGGTCTGAAATCACGTCTAACCATCAGGCAGCCCATAGCCCTCTCGAACAGATAAAATTGACAATATGAACGCTACACAAGAACAACTAAAACTGAAATTTGCCCAGGCTTTGGCGGCTGCTTTTGGCACTGAATACGCTGGAGTCGATCCCATTTTGGTGGCTGCGAGTAATCCTAAATTTGGTGATTATCAGGCGAACGTGGCTTTATCGTTGAGTAAAAAGTTAGGACAGCAACCAAGAGCGATCGCTACTGCTATTGTTGAGAAATTAGATGTATCTGATATTTGTGAACAGCCAGAAATAGCTGGGCCCGGTTTTATTAATCTGAAACTCCAAACAGCATACCTGGAAGCCCAACTCAACGCCATTCAAGCAGATGCTCGGCTAGGAGTCCCAGCTGCTAAAACACCAAAACGGGAAATTGTCGATTTTTCCAGTCCGAATATTGCCAAAGAAATGCACGTCGGACACTTGCGTTCGACAATTATTGGTGATTCCATCGCCAGAATTTTGGAATTTCAAGGACATGATGTTTTGCGCTTAAATCACGTAGGTGATTGGGGTACGCAGTTTGGCATGTTAATCACCTATCTGCGGGAAGTTTACCCGGAAGCCCTCACTACTGCCAATGCTTTAGATATTGGAGATTTAGTCAGCTTCTACCGCAAAGCTAAACAGCGCTTCGATGAAGATGAAGTTTTTCAAGAAACAGCACGACAGGAAGTTGTCAGATTACAAGCAGGTGCAACCGATACACTCCACGCTTGGAAACTATTATGTGAACAATCCCGGCGAGAGTTTCAGGTAATTTATGATTTGCTCAATGTGCAAGTCACCGAACGGGGAGAATCTTTTTATAATCCTTTACTACCAACAGTGGTAGAAGATTTACAGTCATCTGGTTTGTTAGAAGAAAATCAAGGCGCTCAGGTGGTTTTCTTGGAAGGGTTTACCAACAGAGAAGGTGAGCCTTTGCCTTTAATTGTGCAAAAATCCGATGGTGGTTATAATTACGCCACAACAGATTTAGCAGCCTTACGCTACCGCATCCAACAAGATGAAGCCAAGCGGATAATTTATGTTACAGACGCGGGACAGGGAAATCACTTTGCTCAATTTTTTCAGGTAGCAGGTAAAGCTGGATGGATTCCTGATGATGTGGAATTAGTTCATGTTCCCTTTGGTTTGGTATTAGGAGAAGATGGCAAAAAATTCAAAACTCGTTCTGGTGATACAGTCAGGTTACGAGATTTATTAGATGAAGCAGTGATTCGGGCCCGTGCAGATTTAGCAGCTAGGTTAGAAGAAGAAGAACGCACGGAAACAGAAGAATTTATTAATGAAGTTTCCCAGGTAGTTGGTATTAGTGCGGTTAAATATGCCGATTTAAGTCAAAACCGTACAAGTAACTACATTTTTAGTTACGACAAAATGCTGGATCTTAAGGGCAATACTGCACCCTATATGCTGTATGCTTATGCGCGGATTCAGGGAATTAGCCGTAAGGGTGGGATTAATTTTCAGGAGTTGGGAGATCATGCTCAAGTTTTGTTACAGCATGAAACAGAATTAGCACTGGCAAAGTATTTACTGCAATTAGATGAGGTAATTAGTGCGGTAGAACAAGATTTGTTACCTAATCGGTTGTGTGAATATTTGTATGAATTGAGTAAGAAGTTTAATCAGTTTTATGACCGTAATCAAGGGGTAAGAGTGCTGGAGGCGGAGGAACCATTAAGGACTTCTCGTTTGGTTTTATGTGATTTGACGGCTAAAACTTTGCGGTTGGGATTGTCTTTGTTGGGGATTCAGGTTTTAGAGAGGATGTAGGAGAAAAATATTAATTTTTTTAACGCCAAGAGGTACGAAGGTAACGTGAAGGTTTTTTGTTGTGTTTCCTTGACGTTTTGGCGGTCATTCCTGTTAGCTTGTGTCAAATGATGGTGACGCTTGCTTTTATTATGGGTAATATCCCCAACCTCAAAGCACGATCGCCATGAATGATAAAGAAATCAAACAATTAATGGAGAGTAATGCTAAAACTGCCCAAGCTATGTTAGATGAAATAGCTGATGCTCGACAGGAACGGCAAGAACTTAGGGAAGGAATGGTACAACTGCAAAATGCAATGGCACGGCTAATGAATATCCAAGAGACAATGGCTAATTTACTCGTTTCTCTTGATGGCGATCGCCCCACTATTCTCAAGAAACTGTCAGCAATTGAACATAAGTTGGATCAGCTATTGCCACAAGAACCAGAAGATGCTTCCAAATAAATTAGTTTTGCTCATGGGCGATGTCTGGTGGCAATTTAAAGCAATTTTAAATCACACAATTATGTGTTTTCCACCAAAACTGTCACAGATGCTACAGCTATCAACATTTCATCATTTTTATCGTTGAGAGAGGAAATAGCTCGTCCTTGAACCACCATCCCCCCAGATTCTACAGTCAGGGTTTTGCGGCCAAATGGCAGTACAGCTAGTACTTCGGCTTCCCTGACTTGTTCTGGATAGGGAACGGCTACTTGAACTTCCACAATCATTTCATCAGGATCGCTTAAACCAGCCACTTCCCACGCACCAGGTAAGGCATTATGAGCGATCGCATTGCGTACAGCCCTAGCTGCTGCTACTGTTGGTTCCTGTCCATGCTGATCTATTCCCATCCCCATCTCAATAATCAAACGTTTACGAGCCACAGCCATCTCCTGTAAATATTTAAATTTGTTCTTCTTCCTCAGAGAACCAAATCTCTGCTAATAAACTCAAACCAATGAGCCAAAAAAAGCAGCAAACCAAAAACCAAAATAGTCCCATCATTTCCATTACCTCCAATTAGTAGTTTTTTGCAAAAAAATCTCACGTTTCAGGTAAATTCATCAGGAAAATCTTAGCTATAACACAGTTGTTTATATCATCATAAATCTACATATTTTCTAACAATTTAGTTGAGATTGCTCTCTGAGTAAATTATTACTTTGATTAAAAAGATTATTTATAAAATTAATAAAAATAAATCTTTAAAGGGGTTTTTTAGTAAACAATGTATTCAATTACACTATTGTTCTGCCATCCTGTGACTTTAAACCTCGTCCATCGTGAACAGTGCAGTTGTTGCCATTGCGACGTCAGGAAGCAATCTCATAATCTTGACGGCAAACTACAGTAGTTCTCAAAATAAACAAGCTTAACAGCCAAAATACTTAATTTTTCGGCAAATTATCCACCGGAAAAGCTCTGCGCTAAAATAGAGGCATTGGGGTAAAAATCTCTGTCATTGACACTCTCCCGGCTAAAGCCACGGAGATTCTTGATTCAACGAGTCCACTTAGATGAAACTCCTTGCGGTATCTCACCCAGAGGTGGTTCTCTCCTCAAGCGTTAACTTTCGGTATGCCCTACCGTAGTTGGATGACTCCAAAATTTGTTTGAGTGTAAATACTGGTTGTCTAGTCCCCATGAAAATTTTACCTATTCCTGGTATTGAGCTAGAACTATGGAATAGAACCCCATATTTTCAATTGTCAAGGTGCAGCGTAGAGCCGTTAGGCAACATTGGGTTTTTATACAGGTTGATTACCCTTCCTGTTCAAATCAGTTTAACATCAAAACACCCTCAAGGGTGCAGCTAGCTTTCATCACCTGCCTAAAGTCCGAAAAACGCCACAATGTTGCTGTTTCTCAGGTGTTTTCAGCGTCTTTCTTATAAGTTCCACAAATGACCAATTTTTACCACTCAAGTAACAATGTCTCAAGAGCATAACGAATCACTCCAGGTTCAGCAAATAGCCAGTCTTAAACCGAAACATTTTGCTGATTTAATCAGAGCTGCTCAGTTAATTTTTGACCCTACTGCGGGACTCGCAGGCAGACATTTAGAAATTGACTGGCAAGATTTTGGTGTTCCCGATGATGTAGAACAAAATTTGAAGGCACTGGGTCAACAATATCAATATGCCTCTCCCCATATTCCTAGTGATATCATCTGGAGTCAATTAACTCCCGAAACTCGGATCTGGTTTCTCGACAATAAAGATGAACTGTGGCACTTTGAGGAGGCGTTTCCGGCGCTGGATGAAGATTAGTGTTCTTAGACAGGTACATTGTACCTGCCTACAGCGATCCTATTGATAAGCATCCATTGGTAGACAAGAACACACAAAATTCCTGTCACCAAAAGCCGCATCAATTCTCCCTACACTAGGCCAGAACTTGTGTTCACGAGTCCAAGGCGCAGGATAAGCAGCTTGTTCCCGCGAATAAGGATGATTCCATTCCCCGACAATCAAACTTTCAGCCGTATGAGGTGCATTTTTCAAGAGATTATCTTGAATATCCATCTTGCCAGATTCAATTGCCGCGATTTCTTGACGAATAGCAATCATGGCATTACAGAAACGATCTAATTCTGCCTGAGATTCGCTTTCTGTGGGTTCCACCATAATAGTCCCCGCTACAGGCCAAGAAACAGTGGGCGCATGGTAACCATAATCCATCAACCGCTTGGCAATATCATCAATTTCGATGCCTGCTGATTTTTTGAGTGATCGTAAATCTAAAATACACTCATGGGCAACTAAATTATTTTTGCCTTTGTATAAAACAGGGTAATAAGAACTCAGCCTGTGCGCGATGTAATTAGCATTAAGAATTGCCACCTTGGTTGCTTGCGTCAAACCATCGGCACCCATCATGGCGATGTACATCCACGAAATCACTAGTATACTAGCACTACCCCAAGGCGCAGCTGCAATCGCACCAATCCGCTGAGAATCAGAAATTTTCTTCTCCCTATTCCCCACCACCGGGTGTCCAGGTAAAAACGGCACCAAATGAGCCGCCACACCAATAGGCCCCATACCAGGGCCACCGCCACCATGAGGAATACAGAAAGTTTTGTGCAAATTTAAATGACAAACATCTGCACCAATATCACCAGGACGGCAAATACCCACTTGGGCATTCATATTCGCCCCATCCATATAAACTTGTCCACCGTGTTCATGCACCACGGCGCAAATTTCTTGAATTGCTTCCTCAAAGACACCGTGAGTTGAAGGATAAGTCACCATCAAAGCAGCTAGTTCATGACTATGCTTTTCTGCTTTGGCTTTTAAATCATCAACATCAATATTACCGTCTTCATCACAGGCAACTGCTACCACCTTCATACCACACATGACTGCACTAGCTGGGTTTGTCCCATGTGCTGAGGTAGGAATCAAACAAATATTGCGGTGTGTTTCCCCACGACTTGCATGATATTGGCGAATTACTAAAAGTCCTGCGTACTCTCCTTGAGAACCAGCATTAGGTTGGAGAGAAACTCCCGCAAACCCGGTAATTTCAGCTAACCACGCTTCAAGTTGCTGAAAGAGAATTTGATAACCCCGTGTTTGAGACAAAGGGGCAAAAGGATGAATCTTGCCAAATTCCTCCCAAGTGACAGGAATCATCTCAGCCGTGGCATTCAGCTTCATGGTACATGAACCCAAGGGAATCATGGACGTAGTTAAAGATAAATCCTTAGTTTCTAGCTGATGTAGATAACGCAATAATTCTGTTTCTGAATGATAGCGATTAAAAACAGGATGGGTGAGGTAGTCGCTGGTACGGGGGAGAAAGAGGTGGGACGAGGGAGAAGTTAATTCTTCTAGGGTGAAGGGGAGGTTATCTGTACCTGCGAAAATTTGCCAGAGGTCAATTAAGTCTTCTGGCGTGGTGGTTTCATCTAAGGATATACCCACAGCAGTGGCATCGAAAATTCGCAAGTTAATATTGCGGGCTTGGCAAGCTTCCAGAATTGCTTTAATGGAGTATGTGCCTAACTCGACGCGCAACGTATCAAAAAAAGACTCAGAACTAACTGTGTAACCTAGTCTTTTTAATCCATGTGCCAAAATCACCGTTTGCTGGTGGATATTTTGGGCGATCGCCTTCAATCCAGCTGCACCATGATAAACTGCGTACATACTGGCCATAACAGCCAATAATACTTGTGCAGTACAAATATTACTCGTAGCTTTTTCACGGCGGATGTGCTGTTCACGGGTTTGTAAAGCTAGACGCAAAGCCACCTTGCCCTGGACATCTTTTGATACCCCAACAATTCGTCCAGGAACCTGCCGCTTATACTCTGCTTTCGTAGCAAAATAAGCAGCATGAGGCCCCCCAAACCCCAAAGGAATACCGAAGCGTTGAGTGCTACCCACAGCAATATCAGCACCAAATTCACCTGGTGGCGTGAGTAAAGTTAAGCTTAATGGGTCTGCGGCTACCGTTACCAATGCACCTTGAGCATGGGCTTTGGCAATAAAGGCACCATAGTCGTAAATAGTACCATCACTGGCAGGATATTGCAGAATTGCCCCAAAAATTGGTTGATCAAAATCAAACGTCTGATGGTCACCGACAATAATATTAATACCTAGAGGTTTAGCCCGTGTTTGCAAAACATCAATAGTTTGGGGATGACAATCATCAGCAACAAAATAAGCATTTGCCTGATTTTTGCAAACACCATAGCTGAGACTCATGGCCTCTGCGGCGGCTGTCGCCTCATCAAGTAACGACGCATTGGCTATTTCCAAACCTGTGAGATCGATAATCATGGTTTGAAAATTCAGCAACGCTTCCAAACGTCCTTGGGCAATTTCTGGCTGATAGGGAGTGTAGGCAGTATACCAACCAGGATTTTCGAGGATATTGCGCCCAATAACAGGAGGTGTAATGCAATCGTAATATCCCATGCCAATGTATGAACGGCAAACCTGATTTTTGGCAGCAATTTGTTTTAATTTAGCCAGTGCAGCATACTCGCTTTGCGCTTCTGGTAACTTCAGATTTTTATTTAACCGGATAGCCTGGGGTACTGTTTGGTCAATCAGTGAGTCCAAACTGGGAAATCCCAATACCTGAAGAATTTGCTGAATTTCATCAGAGTTAGGGCCAATGTGTCGTTGTGCAAAATTAATTGATGTTTGACTCCTATTATTCAGCACTTGCGGATGACTTGATTGAGGACGAGGGGCATGAGATACCACAGATGGAACTCCAGACGCAACTATTTAATATTTTGCAACAAATACTCACAACAAGTGGGAGTTGCTACTTCAAAATACCACCTAGCCCCATTTCTAATGTTGATGCACCTTTTCCAGTAACCATATAGAAGCCACCGTACCTACAAAGTGAGCGCCAATAGCATTAAGATTAGCCACCACAATGAACACATCAAGGGCGCGAATTATTTTATTAGGGTCAGTAATTGCGACACCAGGGGGTTGGGATACAGCTTTGGCCACCAACACACTTACACTGATGCTAGCTCCCACAATAGTAATTAATATTCCCACTAAACTCACAATAATTCCCAGGCGGATGGCTCTGATTGTATCGGCCTTACTAGGATGTAGAGTAGGGTTAGGATTATCTAAGCGTCTACCTATGCGAGTGTAACGAAAATCCCAAAAGACGCTGAATAACAAAATTAAAATTCCACATACAGCCCAAAATATGCCAACCCCCAAGCCTGGATTTGGCTGTTCAGCAGCATCACGTCCAGTAGCAGCAAATAACAAAGTTATCCCAGAAACCAGTGCCAGTGCCAATTGTAGCCATAAAGTAATCCACCCTGTCAGGCGAATAGTATTGGCGATTTTATGCAGCTTATGCAGCGATGTGGCGAGCGATCGCTCTTCTGATTCTGGTTGCATACTTTATATTCATTTCTTTAACCCCATGATAAATAATATGTCTACACACCTGACATATACGCCCATCCCAGGACAGAAATCTCGCCAAATGGATAGTCATGAGTCATTGGCTAAAATCCTCCCTTGTTTCTAATCCCCAGCCTCAGTTATCAAACTCTGGGATGATGCTTCATTAGTCACTTAATTGACAAAATACTCCTAGAAAACATGATATTTAAGCCATAGGCAGCAAATCGCAAAGGATAAGGGGCATGATTAGATCTTGGATGGTGATTGGGGGTGTAGCTTTGTTGATTGCCTTGGCGGCTAACTTCATTACACCAAGCGATCGCCAATGGTTCAAGCACTTACAAAGACCCCGATGGTTAACCATTGAAGCAGCAATTCCCATTATCTGGACTGTAATTTTTATTTGCGGTGCTTGGTCAGCTTATATTATTTGGGAAAGTAACCCAGGAACCACTAGCACTTGGTTATTAATGGGCTTATATTTACTCTTAGAAATTGTCACTATTGCTTATACACCTGTCATGTTCCGGTTACGTAGTCTGCGAGTGGGTACGATTCTGGGCGGCACAGGTTTGATTATTTGTATGATCTTGATACTTGCAGTCTTACCTATTTCTGGTTGGGCTGCACTATTACTAGTTCCCTATTTACTGTGGAGTCCCATTGGTACTTATACCACCTGGCAAATGATGCGCCTCAATCCTCAAGATGTTTAATTAAACCTCATCCATCCTTTTTTGTCATGGCGACGCCAGGAAGCAATCTCATAATCTTGACTACAAACTACAGTTTTCAAAGTAGACACTGTGCGATCGCTGATTTTGAAGGACTTGCAAGAAAGCGATAAATCGCTCACTACGAACAAAAAATCTGGATTCCTGTAGCCCCAAAATTTTCTTCTGGGGCATTTTAGTATAACTGACCACTCAGCACGGATTAATTATCTGGTAAATTAGCAAACGCTTGCTCAACCAACTCCTTAGTCTTCTCTTCCAAGCGTTGCCAATCTACTTCCCCAGCCTCGTCAATTAAACTAGTATCAATATTGGCAGTTGCACTGTCGGGAGTGTAATTTAGAAAACACACTTGATAACATAGCTCCCACAAATCTATACTTGTGTCTTGCTGTTGACGTTGCAAACGCAGATGATATCCTGGATGGGGCATTGGCAAATCGGCAAGAGTTTCTCTGATTTCATCTACTTGTTCCGATGTTGCAGTTTCCATTTCTTGTAACAGGTGAGTCACCAAAGCTTTCATTTCATCAGTAGTGCTAGCTGGCCAAATTAGTACATCGTGATAAGTTCCCTTCCAAGAAGATGCATCAAGATGTTTGCGAATATTATCGACGACACGAATAAAAGCAGGTTGCATGAGGAGTTCAGCCTGCTGCCATGTAACAGGATTAGTTATTTTAGGTGGCATTTGTAGTAAACAAGGACACTAAAAGACAAATAAACAAGTCTGTGTTTATTAAAAAGCTGATTTTTTAGTTTAAATCTTTATCTCAAGATAGCGGATTTCATACAAAAAAAATTGGAGATATTTATTACCAGCAGGAAAATTAGGTAATAACTCTGAGGGGAAAATATGATAGGCAAGCTACTAGACCATCGTTACCAAGTTATCCGAGTCCTGGCCCAAGGGGGATTTGGTCAAACCTATATTGCCCAAGATACCAGGCGACCCGGCAACCCTATCTGTGTTGTCAAGCACCTCAAGCCTGCAACTTCCGACCCCAGAGTTTTTACAACCGCCCAGCGTTTATTTAACAGCGAAGCGGAAACCTTAGAAAATTTAGGCAATCATGACCAGATACCCCGCCTACTGGCTTACTTTGATGAAAACCAGGAATTTTATTTAGTCCAAGAATTTATTCCTGGACAGACCTTAGCTGAGGAACTCATCCCCGGTCAGCGTTGGAGTGAAAGCCAAGTTATTCAACTGTTGCAAGAAGTTCTGAAACTGCTCGAATTTGTCCATGGCCAAGGCGTGATTCACCGCGATATTAAACCAGATAATATTATTCGTCGTGCTGCTGATCAAAAATTAGTTTTAGTAGACTTTGGGGCAGTTAAGCAATTGCGATCGCAATTGGTAACCGTGGGCGGACAACCAACTGCTACAGTCGTTATCGGTACTCCTGGCTATATGCCAACAGAACAAGGACAAGGTAAACCGCGTCCTAATAGTGATATATATTCCCTGGGGATTATTGCCATTCAAGCGCTGACAGGACTAACAGCAGGAGAATTACAAGAAGACCCTAATACTGGAGAAATTCTCTGGCAGCATTTAACAAACGTAAATTACCGGTTGGCCGCTGTCTTAAACAAAATGGTGCGTTATCACTTCAAAGACCGCTACCAAAATGCTACAGAAGCGCTGCAAGCTTGTACAAGCATCATGAATCCGGTGTTTACACCTGCCATACCTCCAGCATTTCCCCAAAATCAACGCTACCAGCCTACTAAATCGTTATCTCAAGTATCCCCACACAAAACCGTTGCCGTAGCGCCAGCAAATCCTGTGGCGGCTAAACCCATTCACCAAGAAACTAGCAAATCCGATCCGTGGCCGTTTTTAATTGGTTTATTTTTGGCAGGTGGGGCGGCTGCTTTGGCAGCAAATGTGTATCCTAATATGAGAAATTTAGCTGCTAATTTTACAGGTAATCGTCCAGCAACAAATAGTTGTGTAGCTGTAATTACAGGTAATTCTAATATTCGTTCTGAACCTAGTTCTATTAATTCTGACAATGTTTTGCAGTCCGTTGGCAGTAACACCAACTTAGAGGTGACTGGTAATCGTACAAAACGTGGTTGGATAGAAGTAAAACTTAATTCTGGCCGTTTGGCTTGGGCGCACCAGGATGTGATTGCCAATAATGAACAATGGGTGGCTTGCCTCCGAGACAAAGGTTTGGCTATTAACACAGTAGATGATACTTCCTTAATTACAGCTAGACCAATTCCTCAACCCAAACCAAAACCTAGCAATGTAGCAACTCCATCTCCTACGCCCATAGACATATCAAATGAATCACAACCTAGTGATAACAGTGATAAAGTTGTGGCACAAGCAAAACAGAAGTATGAATCAGGCGATATCCGGGGGGCGATCGCTTTGCTACGGTCTATTCCCGGCAATGCTTCTTCTAGTATTAGAGAGACAGGCGCCATTATTGCCCAGTGGCAGCAAGATTGGGCGAAAGCAGACGCAATATTTAATGAGATCAATAAAGCTATAGAAGATGGTCAATGGGATAAAGTTTTAGATTATAAAAACCATCCCGAAAAATTACCCGATACTCAATATTGGCGCAACAAAATACAACCATTATTTCAACAAGCAGCCGAAAATTTGGCAAAGCAGGCATTTCCTCCAGCAGAAAATTCCAATAATCAACATCAGTCCCAAAAGGAAGCTGCCAATTCTGAAAACCCACCTGCTACTAATAATCCTAGTGCCAATGATGAAGCACAGGAATAAGATTCTACAACAAAACAGATCCCCAACTTTTTGCACCAATGAGGGATCTGAGCATCAATTTACAAAAATAATCAATAATTCGTAATTAAACAGCCAGTAAAAACTTTCACTAATCGTAATTACGAATTACCTCTTAATGCATCTCGTCGTATTCTGGGGCTTCAACTCGTCTAGCTTCAACTCGAGCCGAAGGTAAAAATTCAGCGCGACGCACAGGAGCTAAAGGCGGTGTTGCACCCTGGTAAGGATGAATTACTTGTACTGTCCGAGTAGGACGCTGCCGTGGCGAAAATAAAGCCAATACACCAGCAACTACGACACCACCACCAATGGTAAGTGTTGCCCCTCCTACTGCCCAAACGATGGGTGAAGACCACCACGGGTCTTGTGGCTTTAAGACTTCTGATGCAACTTTTTGGCTATTTTGTTGAGCCATTTGCAGTTGCTGGTTATTGTAATTTTGGAATTGGAACTGGAGTTGTCTATTTGTCTCCCGCAGCTGTTCGTTGTCACTTTTTAAACGCTCCAACTGCATGTTCATCCGTTCCATTTCCACACGCTGCTCTGGATTGGGAGCCGCAGGTTGGGGATTGAAATTAGGATTGTAGTATGGATTGTAAGGCGACGGATACATGGGGGGCTGCTGCATCATGGGCGGCGCTAAATTAGCCGGCATCTGGGGAGAAGGTATAGCGAAATTACTTTGCATGGGAGTGTTTGCACCCCTGAGCATTACAAGAGCCGCCAGCCCAGCTACGGCAACTCCGCCGATAAATGCCATACTCTCACTCATCGCCTTTGCCTCTCAATTGCGACGTAACTACTATCATTTGCGACTGACTCACTCTCACACTCATCATTATTTCGCCTACTCAACGTCACATAACACTCAACTATAAGCGACCGTATTAGCTAGTTTTTTTTACAGCCTACTATCTGCTGTTAATATTCAAAACTATATCCGCTAAATTGTCCACTCAACAAGGGTAAAAAAACGACGCTGTTATCTTTTTTAATCTACTTTCTCTTTCTGTGCAAGATTGAGTAGTTTTGCTAGCACTAGGTTGTTTTAATAGCAGCCTTGAGGCTTTGACAAAATTCGGTGATCGCCTTTAGTCCTTGTTCTGGTGTCCCCTCTGCTAAACGTTTAACAAAGGCACTGCCGACAATGGCGGCATCTGCGCCCCATTCTTTGACTTGCTTCGCTTGTGCTGCTTCGGAAATACCAAATCCTACGCCAATGGGTTTATCAGTAACATTACGAATACTTGTTAATAAATCTGATACACGAGATTCTATTTGCGATCGCATCCCTGTGACGCCCGTGACACTGACCAAATAAATAAAACCTTGGGACGCTCGCGCGATGGCTTCTATGCGTTCGGCTGAACTAGTAGGAGCCACCAATAAAGTTAAATCAATGCCAATTTTACTGGCTGGTTCCAGCAAACCCGCAGCTTCCTCTAGAGGTAAATCGGGTACTACTAACCCTGATACCCCAGCACCAGCAATGTCTTGGAGAAACTTATCAATGCCACGGTGCAAAATGGGGTTGTAATAAGTAAACAGGATAATAGGCGATCGCAAACTCGGTGTAGTCGCTTGCAGCATTTCCAGCACTGCTTCTAATTTCGTTCCCCGTTGCAAGGCGCGGGTAGCAGCAGCTTGAATCACTGGCCCATCAGCTAACGGATCAGAATAAGGCACACCGAGTTCGATAATATCGGCTCCATTGCGATCCAAAATCTGCAACGCTGCGGCTGTTGTCTCTAAATCGGGGTCACCAGCAGTAATAAACGGAATCAAAGCACATTCTTGATTTCGTCCCAAGGTTTGAAAGCAGTCAGAAATGGCGGTCATGAGTCGAGTGTTATGAGTCACAAATTGGCATGGTCAGTGGCCAGTTCACAAACAATACACAACTGACCAATGATCACTTTACACCTGAGTCTGCTCATCTTGTTCTATTTCCGCCTGAAGTTTCGCTAATTCTTCGGGAGATAGTTCATCCAGTCTTTTTTGCAGAAAAGCTTTTTCGTACTCTTCGCGTTGTTCGTGGTAGGTCATTTTATTTCCCACCGCACGGAATACATAGGTGAATAACCAGCCAATCAAAGCACTGACTAGCAAGACTTGGCTCCAAATACCAGCTTGTTGACCATCTAAACCCACTAGCTGTAATCCGACATATGCCAAGCCACCAGCAATAAAAACACCCAAGCCAATTCCAATAGCATCAATGCGTCGCATGAGAGTTATGACCTACCAATCTCGTTAAACTTCAATTTGTCTGGGCCGGGGTCGAAGATTGACGAATGGCGATAAAACCAACAACCCTGGCAAGAATAAAAACACCATAAAATACATCACAGTCCGCTCAATGGAGCTAGCTACATACCAGCGCTGCTTGAGATACAGCATGATAGCAACCGGGATTGCCAACAGGTAAGCTCCAGCTAAAACCAGATACAGCAGGGCGACAATCATAAATTCTTTCTCTAAGTGGACAAGAGCATTGAGTGCATCTATATTTCCATCATAGGCTGAACCCCCAACCTGAGGAAAGTCTCGCTGTTGTGCTTTTGAGATGAATTTGCTGAAATTGCTTGCATCTGCCGATATAGATGCTACAATGGCAAAGCCAGTAACCAAGAACTGTTTTTGTCAAAAAAAATTGAAAAAGCTCATCCAGATAAATATAGAAGCAACAACAAACACTTCCTTCTGACTCTGGAAAAAAAACTTTCAATTTAGTTGCACAAAAGACACAATTGATGATGGAATAGATGAGGAGGTATTTGCTACCTCTAAAGAATAAAAAGCTCCTCATAAACGAGGGGGTGTGGCGGAATGGTAGACGCTACGGACTTAGACAACTGAGCCTTGATCGAGAAATCTTTCAAGTGTAAGCTCTCAAACTCAGGGAAACCTAAATCTGTTAACAGATATGGCAATCCTGAGCCAAGCCCAAAAATTTTCAGTTTTAGATGTGAGATTGTCCATCAATCCCAGACCCAGAACTAAAAATTAAGGGAAGGTGCAGAGACTCGACGGGAGCTACCCTAACGTTAAGCCGAGGGTAAAGGGAGAGTCCAATTCTCAAAGCCGGAGGTTATTAAAACCTGGCAGTAGTGAAAGCTGCAAGAGAATGAAAATCCGTTGACTGTAAAAAGTCGTGAGGGTTCAAGTCCCTCCACCCCCACTCAAAAATGAAATCTTCCATTGGCCTGCCTTGTGACTTTACCCATAACTTTGCCGCAACGGCAAGCTTATGCTTACAACTACCTATTCCCTAATGATGTCTGTTGGAGTGTCTGGGGTGAAGGTTAAACCGCGATAGACTTTTTCAGCGGGGAAATTGAGGTTAATGCTTTTGAGTTCGATTGTGTCGCCTACTTTGTAGTTAATAATCAACCAGTCACCTGCTTCGTTTTTATGATACAGGTCGATTTCGATGCTAGTGGAACTGACTAGTAAATAATCGATTAAGACTGGGTTTTGGCGGTACATGCGGAATTTGCCGCCTCTGTCGTAGGCTTCGGTGGTAGCAGAGAGGACTTCGACTATGAGGCAGGGGTATGTGATGTATTGGGTGGTGGTTTTGTCCCGATCATCGCAGGTGACACTGGCATCTGGGTAGGTATAGTTATTACTGCCAAAGATATTGACTTTGACATCAGAATTTCCGGTGATGCAACCTGTATTTTCTAAGTGGCTGTCGAACATAGCGGTGAAGCGGATGGCGATACGACCGTGATTGATGCTACCGCCGCTCATGGCGTAAACTTTGCCGTGGATGTATTCGTGTTTTTCCAGTTGGGTGGCTTCCCAGGCAAAGTACTCGTCTGGGGTGAGGTGGGGGGCGTTGTCTTTGGCTGCGATCATTGTGGGGAAACTCCTGGATTGGATGACTCGCACACTTTACATATATACAAATATCTGATGCAATTTATGTTACACAAATAGATTTATCCGTAATGCCCTACTCTTCGTCTAACAATGCTTGTTCATCGAGGAAGGTTTGTAGCCGAATCTCATAGTCTTCATAATACCATTGGTGACATCTCAGTAATTATTCGTAATTTTTCCCCATAAATTTAATATTTAATGAGAGTTCTCCGTAAATTTATCAAATTATCTCTAAACATTACTGAATCTTTGAATACATAGATTGATCCTATGGGCTAGCAAGGGTAAGCTGATACCAATAGGACAGAAAATTTATTTGTCTTGAGAACTAACATGACCGCTACCAGTTTACCGAATATTCAAAAACACGAAGATGTTATTAATTCCAATTCTCCCCAGTTAAATTTACAAATTAAACAAGAGGAGGCAATTTATAATTATTTAGTAGAAATTGTCAATATATGGTCACCTCATGATGTTTTACGGGAATTTAAACGGTTATTTATAGACTGTCTAGATATAAATATTGGAGATAACTTATCAGCAATCAATATAATTAATTATCTCAGTAATGAGTATATATTTCGTAATACGATTAAACGCAGCTGCTACATTTTAGTAAATAATTGGGCATCTAAAAGAAAACACAAATACATTCAAGAATTGATTAACTTGTTTACCAAATATTCTCCTAAACAAGAATCAAATAATCATGAAAACTTAGATATCTACAAAAACTGGTTAAAAAGATTTATCTCCAGTAAAGACTATGAAGAACTCAAGCTATTTGCTAATAAATATGAAGCAAAAAGCCAAGAACACTGGACTACGCGTTATACAGCTTATTTATTAGTTGCTCAGTCTTTTGATATTAATAATTCCCTGGAGCAACAAGAGGCGGCGAGAATACTTTCTTTGCAGATGAAAGAAAGATTCAAATTTGAATTAGCAATGTATATTGCTCGTTCTCAGTCTATTGCTTCAAGTAAAAATCGCTATAAAAATCCCAGTATATTGGGAGATAATGTTTTGCGCTTAATCAAAATGATTATCGTAAAAAAAGGAGTATTTAGTTATGAAAACATTGCTCATATATTTATTAAGCAAACTCAAAATCAAACCTTAAAAGATTTTAAAGATAATATAATAAAATATTTATTTTTTTCTGTAAGAAACCAGGAATTAGTAGCAGTTTTGCATCAGGAATTGACAAATAACTTATCTTCTTGGAAGGTTGAACACGACGAAGAGATTATCCACAAGCACTTATTGCTGAGAATTTGTAATCGATTTATTGATTCTTTAACTATTAACAATAACCAGGAACCTGCACCATTATTTATTTTGTTACTTTCTCAGGGTCATGCTCTTACATTAGTAATTATACTGTTAAAGATTATTCTAATTTGCAAAAATGCCCGTAGTCATTTAGAAGTGCGAATTGCAAATTTAATTAGTTACTACCAAGATTATTCAGCCGACGAATGTAAGTGGTTAATTAACTTTATAGAAATTTTTAATATAACTTTTGCCATTTATGCAGAAAATGTGGACTATAACTTGATTAAAATGCCAAAAAATCAACAAGTTTGTCACACTCAGTCTAATTTGGATGCTTACCGTGTATTTTCTCAATTGAGAGAAGATATATAGAAATGGAATGAAAATTTAAGACCTAGCCAAGCGTTCATCGAGCCAAGCCAACCCTGCGCCAGCGGTTTCAGCGATGATACTAATGAGTCGATATAAAGCGATCGCACTAATAATCACAGCAGATGGAAAGCGGTGCTGCAACAAGGCGATCGCAGTGACTTCAAATACACCCAATCCACCAGGCGCACCAGGAACAATAAATCCTAGTAACCATGCAAAGCTAAACGCCCCTAGCAGTAAAGGTATTTGATTGATATTTAAGGAAGTTAAGGCTAATACAGTTAAAATAAATCCAGTGCTACGCAAGACTAAAAAACCTAGTTCACCTAATAATGGTTTGAGAGGATAACGCTTAAGTTTGAAAGCAACAATAGGTGGACTGTTATTTACAGACTTTTTCGCCTTTAATTTGGATACCAAACGAATTACTGGGTTCAAAAACCAGGGATGAACTGCACACAGTACCACAGCTAAACTGAAAAATTGTAATGCTTGTATGCCTAAAGTTGTATGAGTAACAGCAAATTGGCTACCACATAAAATAATGATAATTAAAGCAGCAGCCGCCAGTAATAATGGTTCTAGCAACACACTTAAAGTAGCCGCACCAGCAGAAACTTGAGCATTTTTTGCCGCGACGATTCGCCCATAATGATGCCAGACATTACCTGGTAAATATTTGGCAATATTCGTTTTGAGGTAAACTTGAACAAACTGTGAAGTCGGCACAGGTTGATTTAATTCCTGGAGAATCTGAGTCCAGATCCAACCTCCCCAAGTATGTGCCAGTAAAGTGACACCTATGGCCATCGCTAAAATTGACCATCCTACTGCATCAATTTGGATAGATGTCACTTCAGACCAGTGATTGTTCAAGGCTTTCACTAAAAAAAATAGTGTCCCGCCCAAAATTAACCAGCGTAAAATTTGCTTTATCATTTTGGTAATTTAACAGATCAAGCAGCCACCTATGCTTCTTGTGGTAGGGATTAAGTAATATTAACTATATTCTGAACAGAGATGCTGATGCGATCGCGTTCGCTAAGTGTGTGTCTTGCACTCAGCGCGACCTAGGAATCGCAGACGTTCTTACTCCAAGTTTCAAAGGGTTTTAAATCTCAGCTTTCTCACTATGCCTCCTCTGTTTGATACACATGAGTAAGTTGTCTAATTAGATCTCTCGGCTGAATATAATTACCACTCAAGAATGACGCTTTTACTGTTAGCAAGCAGTTATTCTATAGTCAATAACGAATAAACAGCACTGGATTGGGTGTTTTGCCGCAGTGGCCCATTATCAGACATCGAAGTAGAGCGACGGCAGATGTTTGAACAGTGCATATAAACGGCAATAACGGTGTGGAGTTTTTGTCGCTTCTTCCACTTTGTTACTACCAGAGGAAGGCGAAACCCTTCATCAGAGCGGTCTGAGGTAGTAAACGTCTATTGTCTTAATTTAATTAAATTTGTGAAATTACCTTAATTGTCTTAGATAATTCATTTATCAACTAAAGCAATTAAGGTATATTTATTGCTAATTTTATCTGGTCAAAGGCGTTTGGGTGTCGAAATATTCTCGCCAACGACTAATAAGACCATCTTGGAAATCTACCACAATTACATCATCAGCTTTATTACGATGACCTGTTGCTTTTTCAGTGTCTTCATAGTACCACTCCACTGCTGCTTGGTCGCCTTGAATAATCAGGCGGTGGATCTCTATTTTGACATCTGAATACTGTTGTGGAAAATGACTAAGTTCTTCCCGGATTTTTTCTTTTCCCTGCCAATGTTGACCAGGTAGAATGAGTTCGCCATCATCTGTAAACAACTGAGCGATCGCATCAATATCTTGAGTAACCCAGGCATCTCTAGCTTGTTCAATCAATATGCGAATATCTTGTGGATTCATAAATTGTTGGGCAAATGCAGGTGTATTAAAAGTAACAGTAAGATAAATGAACCCTAATAATAGCCCTCTACATATACTTACCATTTTGAGTTTTCAAATATTCCAGCAAAATAAAACTATATTTCATTGCTATTCAATACATACCATCATATCCAGTTTAAATAGCAGCTTTACGGGTTATTTGATAATGTTGTAATTGGTAAGCTTAGGGATTTATTACTATGTATCATTATAATCACAACTTATCTATTTGAGGTGATTTTGCTACCCAGGAATTTAGGTTAATTAACCTAAATAGTTTGCTAAACATATATTAAAACGGCATCTTGAATATCTTACTAAGGGCTGAAATTAATAATATAAGACATTTAACAATGTATACATTATTGAATAAGAATAAAAAATCAATATATCTTCATTGCTGCCACCAAAATACTTAGCAAAAATATATCTCTCTAGAGTTAGATAAAATTCCTCGTTCAGTAGCTAAAAGAATGTGACCTACGCTAGAGGCGAAATATTTTATTTATTCCTAATCTTAATAAGGGTTATTAAATATTTGTCTTGTAAATTCAAATAAACATATTAAGCAAACAAATAACCTATTTTCCCGTAATAAGGAGGACTTGATGAACAGTGTGATGGCTTTTTGGAAAAAGCTCAAACTACGCCAAATATTAACTATTTTTATAGCTGGTCTATTATTGATAGTTACCACGGCTTGTAGTGGTGCAAATCCTCAAGGTGCAAATCCCAATAATCCTGCTGTACAAGCTGGTGGCGCCAACAATCCTTATAAGAACGGTGGAGATAACTATACCAAATATCACATGACCACCGACCCAAAAGTAATTGATGCCGAAGGTGAGAAAGGAAATAATCGAGCTAGTTTACAGTCCGATTTCCCAGTATTGATAGCAGCACATAAAGACTCCGGAATACTTTACCCTGGTGCCGAGACACCAGCAGGTAGATTGCAAAAAGAAAGAGAATTGCCAATCATTACTGAAAAAGACTTTCAAAAACCTGAAGCTGGTGGTTTGATTCAACGAGAACCCAGTGTAGGAACTCGTATTCAAGAACGCATTGAAACTGTTCAAGATTCAGTGCAAGAAGCTTCCGACTTTTTGACAGACAAAGCAGAGGAAGCAAGTAACAGACCAGAATTACAAAAAAATCCAGCAGTGCGTAGATAGAACTGTGGTTTTGTTCTCTGGTTTGATCTCACGTTTAACTTAGTAACAAGCATTCAAGGAGTAACACTATGAACAGAGTCATGAATTGGCTAAAAAGTATCCGTCCTGTAAAAATGTTAACTGTCTTTTTGGCAGCAACATTTTTATTTATGGCACAGGCTTGTAATCGTCCGGGAATCGCACAACAGCCACCGCAGCCCAGCGCCCAACCACCTAATGTTGAACGGTACGACGCTACCAAAAATTATGAACTCAACCAGCCTCAGGGAGGAATGAACAATTTTAGCGATGTAGATCCTCGAGCTAAAGCCGCTGAAAAAGCAGCAAATGATCGAGCTGACGCACTAGCGAGAAATGCCCGGAGAAATGTGGAACTAAAAGGTGTTGATAGTACCGATGAATATATCCGTAATTTTCAAGAAGGTACACCCTTAGATAAACGAGTCAAGCGCCTAGGAGATAATATCGGCAGTTCTGCTGAAGAATTAGGTGAAGGTGTGACTAAAGGTACTCAACGCGGAGTAGAAAATATCAAACAAAATACTCAACGCGGAGTAGAAAATATCCAACAAAATACTGGACGTGCGGCTACAGACTTGAGCAAGAACGTTAAACGCAGTGCTGAAGACACTACAACTACTCTCCAACGCAAAGCCCAGGATACAGCTGACGCAGCGAAAAGAACTTTAGATTTAGATTAATCTCTCAGTTGTTATTTCAGGTTAATTTAGCTGAATTAAATAACCCCGTTTTCTTTATGAAGCCGGGGTTTTCATTAATAATTTAGTAAGTCGGCGAGAAAAAATCAAACTATGTTAAGCAATGTAAAATCATTAAAATTCATTTCGTAGTCAGCGCTGCTGCTTTCAGCAGATCGCCTGACTCATACCATTATTCTGGTAGGGGGCATTAAATCTGTAGCATTTACCCCATATAGCTTAGAGCTTTTCTTAGTGCCATTCGTATATAATCAAAGATACTAATCATTTAATTAAGTAGTGGTAGCAGGTCAATTTTACTTTCTACCACTTTTTTGTACCCAAATCATATTCCGGACAAGTCTTAAGATTGAAGATTTGGCTCAGATTTTTCTTTTTTCAGAGGGACAGAATAGGGTTATTCATCCGTCGGCGTTTTGGTATTGATGTTCTTACCTTTCAGTCTCAACCTATTTAATTCACATTAGGCGTTTTTTTTGATTAAAGTGATAGAAGAACGATAAAATAGCAGAGGCTAATAGACCTAATATAGGTGTTGGTTCGGGAATATTTTGAGCTTGTTTTCCACCATTTATATAAAATTGAGTTTTATCCCACACAGCAGTACCAACTTTTCGTCCTATTGCCCTTCCATATATATCCCCGTCTTCAAAGTGAATACCACCGTAGCGCCGAGAGATTCCTGCTTCATCCGCAGCATTAGAGAAAGTATCCCAACAAAGTTGTACCTCAACTGCTGGTGTATTACTTTCAAAGGTAGAGCTATTTGCCAATTGTGTATGACATCCACCAAAATCATCACTACCTGTGAATCGCTTGAGAATCTCTGCACTAGCAGCACTATAGGCACTATGTCCTGATACGTATTCAGCAAAAGGAGGTGTAACAAAGCTAATTTTCTGATATGGGAGCCAAGTTGAGCCATCTATCCACTTTGAACCTTGATCGGGACCACCCCATGTAAATATTTCTTGAATACCTGTTTCTGGATTAGTGCGGACATAAGGATTATCGTCTGGCAGAAGATCGTTGCTGGCTAAATATCGGATGGCTGTGATGGGACGGACATAATCGTAATATTCCTTGGCATACCAAACAGCCACACCAGCATCAAAAACGGCGTTGCTCAAACCAAAAAACAGTTTGACATTATCATCAAGGCTTAACCCATCTCTGACTGAGATAAATTCGCCAAAGAGGTTCCAGTGACCGGGAGGCAGTACAGTGTGGGGTCCGTCTGCCCAGTATTCTGCAATTACTTTTTGTTCGTCGGTAAGTTCGGCACTGTATTCAATAATTTTCAAGGCTTGGTCTATGTATTTTTGAGTACCAAATTGAGCGGGTGAAGGTGGTAAAAACTGTTCGCCGGATTTCAAAGCAAAAGGGGTGACATTGCCCCAATGAGGCGTAAGAAATTTCTGAACGTTTTGGCCGTTGTCTACACTCAATGGCTGCCAATGATTTGGATCGATAATCTTATCCCAGGTATTGACAGGCTTATATCCACTGGTGTCAGCGTAATTATTTAATTGGTTGGAGCCATCAATATGTCGAAAATCTAATAATTTCTGAGCAACAAAGTTACCAATTCCTGCTGCTGTATTTATGTCAGTGGATGTAACGCTGTAATCGTAACCCTGTTTGTTCATTAGGTTATTAAACAAAGGTTTTTGAGTGGGAAACAAATCCACCAACGTGTTATAAGCTGCGTAGTTGATTGCTTGTTGTTTATTTTCTACAGTAATCAGATCGGGTAAGACTTGCAGAGTGTCACCTAATTGAGTGCCGATTGCCACTGGATCGTAAGCTGCCCAGGCATCAAAAATACTGGTATGCACCATACCTAAAGCACGGGAAGCGGGGGTGGGACCAAGGTTCGTGTTGCTGATTGCTTGGAGAGTAATCTGGTTCCAAAGAAGAACCGGATCATCTTCTTCTGGTGATAAAGAAAAGTCTATTGCTAATGTTCGTATTGGGCTAAATGTCCATATACTAACTAATCCACATAATACAAAGATTAATTTTTTATGGAACAAAAGTGGCATTTTCATCATCATAACTTTAGGAAATTTTTAGTTCTTATACAATTTTCACGAAAAAAGGCACCATATCTGATAGATAAAAGCGATCAATAAAAAATAGGGTATTGATTTTAGAAATTTTTTTACAAAATTCCTAAAAAAATCATTGATACTAATTTTTAGCAAATAACTTAAAATTAACACCCAATGCAGATTATCCCTGTTCTGTCACTTTCGGAAAATAATAATCGCAGCGAAACATTGGAACTCTTATCTGATCAAGCTTTGAGCCTTTGTTTTCTAATAGAAACTAAAATTTCTAGTCAAAACCTGAAAAGTAAAGCGCTGAAAGGTTTTCAGCGATTGGCCTTCCCTAAAGTGACAGAAGAGGGTTATCTTGTGTTTCAACAGATAAGTAATTTGTTGCCAAAATTGCTGGAATGGGAATTAGTTAAACATTTTTTGTCAAAACTGAATTTAAATGTAACATCGTCATTTGTTGTATATCAATCATTGCCAAAAATTCTTGGCACTCAGGTGCTTTGATAAACTTATCAGCTGCTTGTTGTGCTGTATTTAAATCTTGCCAATGCACTATATCTACCCATTGACTTTCATTCTCAGTTAAGCTAAGTTCTCTGGATATAAAGCCATCTAGTTTTTGCAAAAAGACCATAGTTTGATCAGCAGCTGCCATCAAATCTGCTTTATTAATACCAGGGTTGGTTTGAAAAATTACAAGTTCTATAACATTAGAGTTCATCGACAATCTCCTATTTTTTCTTCTTTTTACTTAATGTTCGAGTGGCATGTTTGACTATCCAATTCGTTGCTTGAGTGGGTGATTCTTTTTGCCAACGGTCACAGACATTTATTACCCAATCAGGACGAGTTTTACTAGCATCATTTAACCAATTAGCTACAGAACGCTGTACATAATTGCTGGCATCTGAACGTACTTCTTCTAAGATTATTAGACCAGGTTCAGGATGTTCTTTTAAGGCTAGGATATGTTTGCACCAGACACCACAAGGACGGGTAGCTTCTACCGCACAGCGTCGGATGTTGAGATCTGGATCTTTCACCCAAGGAAGTAATAAATTCAAGCTGTATTCTAAATCCTCTACCAGATAAGAACGTAGTGATTCCCAAGCACATTCTCTAACAGACATATTGCCATCACCTGCAAATCTGCGGGTTGCTTGTAACCTTTCTGGTAAGGATAGAAATTTATCTGCTGCAACTGTAAAGCAAGCCCAATCTCTAACCATATCAGACGGGTGGTTAGCCAAAAATTCAAAAACTGATAAACGGTTGTCACACTCTTTTAAAACATGAAATAGAGCCTCTCCAATTCCTTGCAAACGTTTAATGATACCTACATTTTGAATCATGGCAGATGTTATATGCAGTCTATGAACATCAGCCAAATCCAACTCCATCAAAATATTCTTTAGTAAGACTGACATATCAATGGCAAGCCATTCTACAAGATTCACCGTCTCAATCTTGCCTTGATTAAGCGATTGCAAAACTTCATCAGGAATCTCTGAACGTTTTCTAGCACCTTTTCTCAGTTGCAGTTTTTCTGCCTGAATTTGGTTCATACATTAACCACTATCAGCGTTGAATGGTTTTTGATGGTTGCAGTTTGCGTCGCGCTAGCGTTCCTATTCCAAAAACACCTAACCCCAATAATCCTAATCCAGAAGCAGGTTCTGGAATGCTTTGAGAGGAAAATAATCCTTCAATTCGACTGACATTACCAACCACAATATCGGTAAACAGAAGATTTGACCCTTCGATAACAATTCCTGATGGATTACCAATTCCACTCACAAGAGTAGTCACTTCTCCAGACTGACTCACACGTAAGATACGACCTTTTCCAGGATCATCAAACCCGTTAGCAAAGTCCGTAATAATAAAATTTTTCCCATCAAAATCAATGTCTAGCGGTTGTCCTAAAGCAGTTGCAATCTCTGTGATTTCACCAGTTGCAGATACCTGCAACAATCGACCAAAAGTAAAATCAGTTATGTAAAAATTATTATCTTTGACAAAAATTTCAGTCGGTCCACCAACTCCTGTTGTCGCAATATTAGAGACAGTACCGTCCACACCTATCCGCAACAAACTACCATTACCTAACCCGAAGTTACCTACAACAAAATCGTTATCTTGCACCGCTACACCTACAGGATCATCCAAATTTGTAGCGATTGTATTAATACTTCCACCTCGCGTAATTCGCATCAAGGAAGCATCTGGATTGTTGACAACAATGTATTCAGAACCAAGTGTAATTACCCCAGCCGGACTACCTGGCGTTAAAGTAGCTATAGTTTCCACATTACCCGATTCATCAATTTTTAGTAATTCACCATTAACAGTGATAACTAAATTTTTATCATCTAGAGCAATACCGTAAGGCTGAAGTAATCCAGTTGCAATTGTCTGAATATTCCTAAAAGGTTGTGATTGGCTGCTCTCGTTAATATTTTGAGCTAAAACTTGATTTGAGGTTACTATCCCAATTGAAAATACAGCAATTGAGGCCACTAAATTGAGCTTAAACATTATCATTTTCCTTTCGTCACAAACATGTCAGATGTTTTTTAAACCATTTAGATACATTTAAGGTTTGATACCAACTACTAAATGTTTTTCTCCTGAAGAGCGAATTACCTTACAATTACAGAAACCAACTTCTTGCAACCAAGATATATACTCTGATCCTGAATAATGCTGTCCCCTGGTTTCTAATAACATAGCCAAGTTCATCATTGCTGTTTCTATTGGTCCATTTTTGTCCTCATTAAAAAGCTTTTCTAAAATCATGATAGTCCCTCCATTTGGTAGAGAATCATAAATTTTATTTAATAAATAAGTCCCATCTTGGCGACTCCAATCAGAAAGTATATAACCAAGGACATACAAATCACTTATAGGCAAATCATCTTTAAAAAAGTCACCTGCTACAAAATTAAGTCGTTTATATAACTGATATTGTGATCGTTTTCTTTCTAAATATGACTGAACGCTAGGCAAGTCAAACACAATAGCATGAAGCGTTAAGCATTGTTCCAGTGCTGCGATCGCAAATGAACCACTTCCCCCACCAACATCTACCAAACAACTATGCTTATTGAAAGAATATTTTTTCACTAATTCTTGAGCAGCAGGATAACCTAAACCCCACATACTTGACAGAAAATTATCAACAACTTCTGGATATTTATATAAATCAGTAAAAGGTGAATAATTCCCTTCTTGCCCAAAAAACTGTTGCCATTGAGGTTGATTTTCCTGCACAGCATTTTTCAGAAATCTAAAACTCTGAGTAGAGATTTCTCTAAAATGCGTGAATGCACCTCCACAGTAGTTTGGCGAGGTTTTTGCTAAAAAGGGTTTTATATGCTCAGAAACTTGATATTTGTCTACTTGTTTTTTAACTATTCCTATAGCTACAGATGCCAATAATAATCTTTCTAAAGAGAATGCTTGAACACCAGTATTTTTAGCAATTTCTTCAGAGGTATACCAATTATCTTGAGCCAATAAATCAAATATACCTAACTCATCGCCAACAAAAAGAACATGACTGGACATAAAGCCATACATAGCTTGCTGAATTTCTGACGGAATCATAATTTTTTCAAAATAAATTACACTAATTAAATTAATTTATAACGACTCAAAATTGAAAATTGAACTATGCAGCTTTCCCCAGCCTGAATAATTTACTAATTACAGCCTCAATCAAAGAATCTACATGGTCAAAATTGGTACTAAAGTTATTAATAGAAACTCGCAAATAAGTCTTTCCTCTCCAATCCAACAATGTAGGATAATGGCTACCTGTTTCTGTAATAGCTTTTTGAATAAGTTTATTGATTTCATTCAGTGGTAAATTGCCAGGATAATTTTTAATTCGGAAGCAACATACAGGTAAAGTTGGTACTTGTAATAATTCCAAGCAATCAAAACGCAGCACGCTATCAGCTAAATGTAATGCTACCTGCAAAGCATTTTTTAATAGTTGCCTATAACCATCACTGCCAAGATGTTTGAATGCCATCCACAGTCCTAGGGATCTCCACTGTCTAGTTCCTGACAGTCCCATCTGAAATAAATCTAATTCTGCAAGTTCTTGCCAATAATGGCTACCATCTTGAAAACTTTCAACTAACTCTGAGCCTTGTTTAGTTAACAAACAACCCATACCAAAAGGGACAAATAGCCACTTACATGGGTCTATAGTCACAGAATTAGCTAAGTTAATACCTTGAAAATATTTACTAGTCTCAGGCAAATTCGCAAAAACACCACCAGCTGCGGCATCAACATGAAACCACATATCATAATCTTTTGCTATTCTTGCTAAGGCATCTAAAGAATCAACTGCACCTGTAGCACTAGTGCCTGCCGTACCAATTAAACAAAAAGGTTTATATCCGTGCTTAATATCTTTTTGAATCTGAACTTGCAAAGCTTCTAAAGCAATGCGTCCTGTTTCATCAACTGGAATCAGCCGTAAACAATTTCTTCCAAAACCAAGAAAATCTAACGCTTTCCCTATAGAAAAGTGACCTTCTACTGATAAATAAACTATAGGTTTATGTTTAATTCCGAAGATACCTTCATCTTGCCATTTTCTACCTAAAATTACATCACGAGCTAGCTTTAGTGCCGTGGCATTAGCCATTGCACCGCCACTTGTAAATATGCCATTGGGTACTTTTTCCAAATTACTTTCATAACCAATAAATTGACCAAGCCAAGATAATGTTTCTGCTTCAATAGCAGTCGCTGCTGGGCCAGCACGCCACGCACCGGGGGTTTGATTTAATCCTGATGCAAGTAAGTCACCAATTATACTCACAGGCAAAGGCTTAGGCGAAATGTAGCCATAATATTGTGGATGGCTGACGTTACAGTATCCACTAAAAATCATTTGAATTGCTTCTTCTAGAACCTGCGAAACTTCACATCCTTGTTGTGGCAAATTTTCGGGATGTAGTGATCTATGGTTTAATTGAGTATTAGTTGTTAAAACTTTGTACTGTTCGGGATTGGTATAAGCTTGTTGTAATACTTCTAAAGCTTTCTGCCCATCAACAAGAAAATTTGTCTCAAATTTTTCTGATTTATTCATGCAAAAATAATCTCCTAAATTTTTAAGCAACTTGTGCAAAATCTGTAATTTCTAGCTGAATACTTTCTTGAATTAATTTGTGCTTTTGCAAAACTTCATCTCTAGAAGCCCCACCGACTAAATAATAAGCAAAATGGGGTTGGGCTGATTCTGGCAGAGAATATACTCTATCTCCTACAACATTCAAAACTTGGACATCCAAAAGTTCTGTAATTTGAGCAAAAATTTCTAATCCGCTTACCCGTCTAAGATAACCACTTTTAGGAATAATAATGCCACCGTATAATACTGCTTTGGTATTAGGAATAACCTTATTTAAATTATTGCCAAGTAAAACATTTAGCAGTTCTAGATATGGATTAATCCCTGTCATATACTCTACGGCTGCTACTGTGTAGGCTCCTCCAGGACGTAGACCAGCTTCTAAAACTTTTGGCCCGTCTTGTGTAAAGCGAATTTCCACATGCGCTGCTGTTGTTTGGTCACAACTTAAGGCCATGACTGCATCTACAGCTATTTGGCTAACTTGTTGTAATTGCGCTGGTGTAAGTGAAGTTGGAGAGATAGACATACTCTCAGCAAAGTATGGCCCTGTAGCCGGAGCTTTTTCAAATACACCAAATATTTGATAACTCTCATTTGCAACTATGCAATCAACTCCTACTTCAGCACCTGGACAATATTGTTGAGCAATGACTTTAATTTCTGAAGCTCCATAAGCTAGACGATTTCTGTCTATTTGCCTATCCAAATCAACGGGTCTGTGCAACATCTCTAAAAGATGTTCAACTGCATTGAAATATTCATTGCGACTATTAACTTTGATGACTCCTTGACTATTCATTGAGTCGGCTAGTTTAATAATTGCAGGATAACCAATGTGGGCTTCAATGTCTTGCCAGCCCTGGCGCGGATCGTAAATTGGTACTGTTATAGGTACGGGGATGTTATTTTGAAACCAGCAGGTGTAAGCAAAATATTTATTTCTGCTGGCTTGAGCTGCACTAATTTTTGCACCTCGTAATCCTATATGTGCGGCTAATTTTGCTGTTATAGCCGTTGCGCCTTCATAAATTGGTAGTAAAGCGTCGAAGGGCTTTTCTTGGTGATATGCTAAAACTTTAGCGATCGCAGTATCCTGATCGTGTAATGGTACTGCAATAGCTGCCTCTATATCATTTAAAGATAATCCCGATATATCAGGGACAAATAATACTATTTTGCAGCCAACTTTTTTTAAGGTATTAATTAAATACTTACTGGGATAAGCATGAATAATCCCAACTCGTTTGTCGGTTGCTTGCATAAATCCCTCTATCTTATAGAAATTGATATTTTCAATAAAGAGATGATTGATAGCAGTGACAAATTACCATTGACAACCTATCAATTATCCCCAGCATTAGTTAAAAACTGCCTGTGCGAACTCCAGGTCTATCAGTCACAAATCCTAGTGCAGTCATAGCAAGTTCGCGTTGATGAGACTCAAAAGTATCAAGCATCATATTAGTAGTCCATAACTTGCCAATTTCACTTAATTTCCAAGAATTTGTATCTTCATAAATTAACCCATTATTTAGCCAGAACTCCCAAACGTTTTTCGGGATAGAGCTAATTGCATCGGCTTTGGACTTAGAGACTTCAAAAAACTTGATTAGGAAAGCTGCACCACGATTTTCTAGTGTTTCTAAACGCTTTGAACATTTCTCAAACGGCAATTTACCAGCTTCTACTGCTTGCAAATATTGTTCGGTATTGCCGAAATTCATGTATGAATAACCATCTATATAACCTCGTGCTGAAGCACCCAAACCAATAGTCTCTGCTGAATACTCACCACTACCGCCACCCCAAAGTAATCTAAAATATTCACAAACTTTGGGTTTTTTAGCAAAAATTTGATCGGCAACATCATAATACCCCATTTCTTTCATGCGCCAACGCAATTGTTGAGCTAGGGCAAAGTGCATTTCTTGACTCGGCTTTTGGGGTAGTTCTCCCGATGCCATAGCTGCTTTAAACTTCTTCGGAAAAGCAAAATAGTGAAGATTATAGTAATCAATACTATCAAAATCATGCTCTTGCAAACGTGCTAAATCATATTCTAAAGCAGTAATATTTTGACCCGGCAGGTCATACATCATATCGACATTAATGTCTTCAAAGTTTCGCTCACGAGCATGTCTTATACAATTATCTACATCTTGCAATGTTGCAGCAATGTTAAATAATTCTCTAATTTTTTCATCATAAGTTTGCAGCCCAAAACTAATTCTTTTAACATTGTATTCTTTCAATAAATCCAATTTTGCGGGATCGGATAAAGTTTTAGGCTCACCTTCAAAAGAAATTTCTGCGTTTGGTGCAATATTAAAACAACTTAATATTTGCTCAAAAATTCGCTTCAAGTTTTGTACAGAAAAAATTGATGGAGAACCGCCACCAAAGTAGATAGCTTTAAACGATTTGTCTTGAACATAAGCAAGACGCGATACTAAGCTCATTTCTTTACATAGTGCTTCTGTATATCGATTATAAATTTCATCTCCTTTGTCAACTCTGACGTGGAATGGACAAAATCGACACATATCATGGCAATAGGGTATGTGAATATACAGCAGATTTTCTTTGGAAGCTGTTTGTGGCTGTTTCCATAGGGAGACGAAATCTTGATATAAATTTAACTCGTTTATTTTCTCCTCCAACAATGGATAAAAGTAATAGGTCATGGGATAAAGAGTAGTGTACATTCAAGCCTCCAATAATTCCTGAATTGTGGTGACTGATTAACTATGAATAAACAGCAAGTTCTGCTAGTGCAGCAGGTATAGTATGATTTTGTTTTTCTAAAGCATTATTGAGAATTTTAGCTGCATTTTTATAAAAAATGGCAGACATAATTTCTTGGGAAATACCAGCCTGTTTGTATTTTTCTATTAATGCTGAATAGCTGCCAACTACTGGCCAGTCAGAGCCAAATACAAATTTATGTTGTAGCTTTTGTAGTTTAGGGAAGTTATGACTCAGAGCTAATGGATCTAACAAAGCTGTATCAATATAAACATTAGGAAAAGTCTGTGTCATAAAGCTGGCTTCTGCATACCAATATGGCTTACCGCCATGAGCTAAAATGAGGACTAATTCTGGATATTGTTCAGCTAGCGGTTGAAACTCAAGCGGGTTAATAAATTTCTGTTCTGTATCTTTTTGAGCAGTCAAACCTGTATGAAACAAAATTGGTAAGCCAAGCAATTCACACATTTTATAGACATATTGCATATCATCTATGAGTGCGTTGAATGCGTGATCAGCCGGATAAAATTTGAACCCTTTAACACCAAGTTTTATACTTTTCCAAAATTCTTTTTTTACATCATGATAATTAGGATTGATATTGCCAAAAGGAATGAAGATATCTTTATTTTTGGCAAATTTAGCAATCAATTCACTATCAATTGTATAGTTTGTACCTGGACCACATTCAGCTAATAAAATGGCTTTGTATACTCCGTTTCTTGCTAGGTAATTTTCTAATGCATCAGTTTGCGAAAATACTTCTAGAATGTTGACATCTGGTTCCATAGGTCTATATGTCAGCAATTCTTGAATGTCGGTACGTAAGAGGTGAAAGTCTCCGGCATGAACATGAAAATCAATGATATTCATAGCTGATTTCCTTACTATTGATTATTAACAGAAAAGATATTTAAACTAAACTAATTGTGGATTGAAGGAGTTTAATTGTTGTTTACAAAATTGCAGTAATGGCATAATATGTTCTTCCTCTAACCATTCACCGATTAAATCTTCAATGATGTGGTGTTCTTGCAATAACTGTGAGTTGCGGTAGTGTCTAATAATTGGATGCAGGAATTGGCTGAGTTCGGCTCGTTCTTTATCAGTACGAGCAATACGTTCTATGTTGAATGGATCGACAGCTTTTTCTGCACCATATTCTAAAGTTATCAAGAGATATTCATCGGCAGAATCCATCATTCTTTCTTGTACATAGTTTACTGGTAAATCTTGGTAATATCTTGCTGATTGTTCATTTTTGTTCAGTGCGATTGCATCACATAAAAACCCAGGTTGCTGCCACAATGCCGAAGAAATATTTATTCTCTGAATAATGTAATCTGTAAGGTTTTCTGGGCTAATATCTATTTCTTGATAAGGCAATTTTTCTTGATGGTACTTATGAGCTAAAATTTTGCTCAATGCATGAATATTATAACGGAAGCCATGAATAAAGCCAGACATATGCTTCTTATAATCACGCATTTGCATTAGCGTTCCAATAAAATACATATCTTTGACATTACTTGATTCCCATTCACTAGTTTGTTGAGGAAATCTTTCGTTAATCGCTAGCTTTGGTTGACAAGTTTCATCAAAGATAGAAGCATCAAATTTAAACCCAGTACAAACAATCACGCGATCATAAGTTAGTTGTTCAACTTCATTACAAGCATGAGAATACTTAACAGTTACAATGAACTTATCATTTTGGCGTTTGATATCCAAAATGGTGGCATCTAAAATGGCATTCTGAGATTTCAAATGGTAGGTATCTAAAATATTATTATTTACTGCTCGTAGATGTCCTACATAGTGTGTTTGCCATGCCATCTTTAAAGGATTAGGGCTAGCAACATGAATTTTAGCAGCAGTCTCAACTAAGTTATCAGCTGTTTCAAAGGCAGAGTTTCCTTTACCAAGAATTAAAACTTGCTGATTTTTAAAATCTTCTGGCTGAATAGAAACATCTACATAGTTCTCAGCATTTTCAATGCCTGGTATGGGGGGAGTGTAAGGCTTAAAAAGTCCTGTTGCAATAATGAGATAACGGCAAATGTAAATATTGCCTTCAGAATCAACTACCTGAAATATATTGTCTCTTTTCGAGACTTTTGTAACTTTTACACCGTATTTAATTTTAAGCTTAAAGGAAGTAGCAAAGTCTGCCAGATATTTAACTAAATCATCTGCGTATGGGAAATACCTTTCACTATAATTTTTCAGCAAAAGGCCTTGATTATGGCTTAAAAGAGAATTCCAATCCCACCTGAGATTAACTTCAGGATTAGTATAGCCAGTATAAACTTTATTGATAGATATTAACTTTCTGTGTCGAGGAAAACTTTCAAAAAAGCTGCTGGGCTTTTCATTAGCTTCTAAAATTAAATAACTAAGTTGCTGTTGTTCTAGATAGTAGCCCATTTGTAATCCAGCAGGACCAGAACCTATTACTATATATTCCAATAAGTTTTGTGTGTGGGAAAACTGCATGACTCCTCCAGAGTTTTTATTGCTACTCAATGAAACACCGAGCAAATCTAAAGCCCTTTGTTGTACTTTTGTTGGTTCAGTAATCTTATCAAAAATAAAATTAGCTGCTTCAACTTTCAATAGGATTCAAATCAAGTGAGTAAGGTGAAAGATATTGAACAGTTGCACCCTTTAATTGAATTAAATCTTCAATATAAATTGTATTTTTACGAATCATCAGAACAGCAATTAAGGGGAATAATAGCAGCATAAGTAAATTTACGATAGTAGTTAAGCAAAAAAATTTAAATTTTTTAATCTAATACCTATTGATCCTTACTCAGTCTTGGTTTCAGCATTTATAAACAAATATTTATTTGCTATTAAATAAAAATATTTGTTTACATTACTACCTATGGTTTTAATATTTTTCTTTTCATAACTTTTTCATAACATTTAATTATAATGGGTGGAATGATAAAGTCTGCGATGCTTGCGGCAACGTTAGAGACGAACGCGTAATTCCGCCAAAGCCCTACCAGCCTGAAAAAATGCCCTCTCAACCTTACGTTCCAAATGCAGGTGATCGCGTTGCTCCTGCTCGGTGAGTTCAGGTACTTCAACAGCAGGAACATCAATGATTACTGAAGCCTGGAATCCTCCCAAGTATTGGGTTGTTGGTTAAGGTTCGAGCGTCGCCGCTCTCTCCTTCCCTAAGAACCGTACATGAGACTTTCGCACTCATTCGGCTCTAGCACTTATTTGAGGACTAAAGTCCTCACCCTACGGGTGATGCCGACCGATGCCGAAGGCTGTATGTTAGTCGCTCATGGGGGAAACCACGCCAGTTGCTCATGGGGGAGACCCCCAAGACCGCACTGGCTCCCCAGGACCGCGCTAACTCACTACAAACCTTTAATTATTTACTTCGTCCTACTTAGTGTTGATGTGCCACATACCAACTCTGTAACGCTAACCGTTGAATTTCGCGCCAGGGAATATTGTGGTTACGAGCTAATTCTGCACAATCTTCATATTCTGGCTGGACATTAGCAATGCATTTATTGTTTGATTGTCCTTGCCATGCTACTTTGACCCGCACTTGACCATAGGCAATTTCTACTGGTTGAATTTCTCGTTGTAAGATGGCACGCTGTTGGGTAGTGCGCCTAATTCCCAAAGTTGTGGTTTCGCGGAATAATATTGCTTGACAATCGAGTAAATTTTGGGGATAGCAAATAACAGTGAGTAAAATCCCTGGACGAGACTTTTTCATCCCGATGGGTTGAGTAAAGACATCCAACGCACCAGCAGCCAACAAGGCTGCAAACACATAACCGATCGCCTGGGGATTTAAGTCATCAATTTGGGTTTCTAATACGGTGATGGTTTCTAAATTGGGACTAGTATCGCCAGAATTAGATAAATCAGACTGCAATTCGGTGCTTTCGCCCATCCACAGGCGTAATATATTAGGGATGGGTAAATTGAGCGTCCCTGCGCCCAATCCTACATGCTTGATGGTCATGGGTGGTGGCGAACCAAATTCTCTAGCCAGGGTGGTGGCGATGGCCGCACCTGTGGGAGTCACTAGTTCTCTGTCAATACCATTGCTATAAACTGGACAACCCCGCATTTCCCATAACTTCAAAACTGCTGGTACTGGTACAGCCATTTGTCCGTGGGCAGCTCGCACTGTGCCGCCACCTGTGGGGAATGCCGAGCAGTATAGTAAGGGTAATCCTTGTTCATTACTATCAATTCCCAACCAATCCAACCCCAGACAAGTGCCAACGATATCCACAATGGCATCTACAGCACCTACTTCATGGAAGTGTACTTTCTCTGGCTCAATGCCATGTACTGCCCCTTCGGCTACAGCTAACTGTCGGAATACAGCCAAACTCCAAGCTTCTGCCCGTGATGGCAACTGGGCTTGGATAATCATTTGTTCTATTTCTGGCAGATGGCGGCCGTGATGGTGACTGTGTTGATGATCGTCATGGTGATGATCATGTACTAAATCCACATGAACTTTCATCGCCTGTTGACCATTGTGTTGCACCAGTTCGGCGCTTAAATTGTACTCGTGGGTAATTCCTAACTGATTGAGTTTTTCACTTAAATACTCTACGGGAACACCCAGACTAACTAACGCCCCCAGGCACATGTCGCCAGAAATGCCCGTGGGACATTGGAGATAAGCAACTTTAATCATATATATAAATGAGTCAGCTTTATTTTAGAGGTTGCACAATTATTGTCAGCTAAATCTTTACGTATTTGCGCCAGGCGATCGCCTAACTGTGAAAATAGCAACTATGACAGTTTTTCCGCGATGCCAAATTCACCCCTTTCACCCAGAAGCTTTTATGGCAAAAATTTTCGCTGTCCATCCTGATAATCCTCAAAGCCGCCGAATAGAGGAAATAAAGTCAGCGCTGTCTAGTGGCGCAGTTATGCTCTACCCTACAGACACAGTTTATGCCATCGGTTGTGATTTAAATGCCAAGTCGGCAGTAGAAAGAGTGCGGCAAATTAAACAGCTAGCAAATGATAAACCACTGACGTTTTTGTGTCCCTCATTATCAAATGTGGCAACTTATGCCTTTGTCAGTGATACAGCTTATCGGATTATGAAGCGCTTAATACCAGGAACTTACACATTTCTACTACCTGCTACCAAATTAGTGCCACGACTAGTACAAAGTCCCAAGCGCAAAACTACCGGGATTCGCGTGCCAGATCATCCTGTCTGCTTGGCAATGCTTGAAGCTTTAGAAAATCCGATTATTTCCACTTCGGCACATCTACCACCAGATGATGAACAAGGAGAAATAAATTCTGAACCTAGATTGTCACGGGTGGAGTTATTTGACCGCTTGGATAACTTAGTAGATGTAATTATAGACACTGGCGAGGAACCAACATCTGAGGTGTCTACGATTTTAGACCTGACGGGAGACGAACCAATGATCACAAGAAGGGGTTTAGGTTGGGAAGCCGCAGCAGCGTGGGTATAGTTATTTAACTTCACGGGTTGCTGATCCAGTTTCGCAAAATAGTTATAAAAAACTCCAGTTTTACGATCGTCATACTTACATCATCTGGGAGTGGATATAACAGGACAGTGAACAAAGTCGCTACAGCAATGGTTGTAACCACTTTTACGGCGTGGCAGATATCTATGTGCCATACTCGACGTGGTTGCTTGTACAAAAAGCGACACACTAGTTTCCCTGTAACTTTTTAAATTGCCTACAGTCTTATATATGAGCAGTACTTGCAATGGGTTTTGATGGATGAATAATCAATATTTCTCCAGCCAAGACTGGCTTGAGTTGCTGTATCTGCGTTGTAGTTAAGGTGCGATACCACACCCAGGAATATTCATGAAAGCCAATCTTGCAAATCTACCAACCTCTAGCGCCAATTTTTTCTGCCATGTTTCACCTGAGGAAATACCCGCAGAAAATAATCAGACTTTGATACAACTGCTTTCTCAGGAAATGCAAGCTCAAGTCAAAGCGGCATCTGAGTGTGTGCAATCCGTAGCACAGCGCATAGCTACAGAAGTCAAACGCATTTGTGAAAAAAGCTCTCGCATTCAAGAATCTGGGCAAGTCCAGTCATGGCAAGTCAGTTTGGCTAGACATCGCCTACAAAAGTGCCTGCATTACTATCAATTGGGTTCTCGGCGCGGCAGAGTAGAATTACATAGTACTTTAGGTGCTATGGTTTACCGTCATATTACACTTTCTGGCTCAGATTTGGGTTTTGATGCCCGTTATAATTTAATTGAGGATTTTCTCCAAGCATTTTATATCGAAGCTATTAAAGCTTTCCGGCGGGAAAACGAACTATCAACAGATTACCAGCCACGGACTAAGTTGCAATTAGCCGAATACATCGCCTTTACAGAACAGTATGCCAAGCGCCGGATTAATTTACCTGGTGGGAATAATCAGCAACTAATTATCTTACGGGCCCAAGGTTTTGCCCGCCGTCAGCCCCAAGAAACTACTGTAGATATTGAAATGGCTGTGGAATCTGCCAAGAGTGAAGAAGCAGAATCTTACCAGCGTAACTCGGCGGTGCAGCAAATTAGATCACAAATGGTTGCCCAAACGAACTTCGACCCCTCAGAAGAGTCGGAGCGCGATCGCGTGATTGCGGAATTGGTAAACTACTTGGAAGCTCAAGGTCAATCTGACTGTGTAGATTACCTCACGTTGAAACTGCAAGACCTCTCAGCGCCAGAAATTGACCAAATTCTCGGTTTAACTAGCCGTCAACGCGATTATCTGCAACAGCGGTTTAAATATCATGTGGAAAAATTCGCTAAAAATCACCATTGGCAATTAGTACATCAATGGTTAGGTGCTAGTTTAGAGCAAAAATTGGGGTTAACCTCCCAGCAATGGGAAACCTTTGTGCAGGTACTGTCTCCAGAACAGCAGCAAATCTTGCAATTGAAAATTAACCAGCAAGGTGATCAGGCGATCGCTAAAATCATCAAATGTACCCCCAAACAACTCCAAAAGCGCTGGACTCAAATGCTAGAAATAGCCTGGGCTATCCGTAATGGTCACACGGATGTTCAAGCAGGCTAAAGATAACCAACAAATTTCCTGAATCCGCGACTACAAAAAACTACCTTTAGTACTTTTGTACATTTATGATCATTTAAAAGATAAAAATCAGGAAAGCACCAAGAGTTTAACTTATTTATAAATTTCCTAACTGGTAAAACTGAAATTTTTGCAGTACAAAAGTACCATTAATTGCCTCGGCTTTACCAACTAACCTTGTAAATTTGTGGTCAATCAACCACCCATACCAAAGCAATGAAAGGCTGACAGCACATCAGTTCATAGCCCATGACAAATTACTAATTAAAAATTCATCTAAAGCAACTGACCATTTGTTGCCACTTCCGTGGAATCCTAGAATAAGTGGGACTTTTGGCAAAGGGTTAAAAATGGCTCTGACTCAAGGTGGGCGGGCGAATCAAGCAGGTAGAATTTTAGAAAGTAATGTAGAAACTATATTAAATGCACATGGTTATTTTCAAGTGGGAAATCATGTCAGCAAAGATTTTTTATTAAATGCGAATTTATTAGCAAAACGCTATGCCAAACAAGTTTGTATTGGTAGCGGCATTTATCAAACTACCTTGAAAGTAGATTTTTATCTTGTTGGGTTACCACTAATACCATCAGGGGTAATTATCGAATGTAAATGGCAAGAAAGTGGTGGTTCAGTTGATGAAAAATTTCCTTATTTAAATTTGAATATTCAGAACTCTTACCCTGCACCCACTATCATCGTTATTGGCGGTGAAGGTATGAGAGAAGGTGCGATTAAATGGCTCAGACAACAAGTTAAATATAATAAAAATTTATTAGAAGTATATACATTAGATAGATTTATTGCTTGGGCAAATAAGCATTTTTAATTTTTTTTTATTAATATGACGTAATTAACAATTCATAAATCATTCCTCGCTTTTTGGTATTACAATTAATGGAGCGCGAAGCGACTATAGGGTGAATTTTAAAATCAATTTCTGCATACAAGTTTCTGATTAATTCACAATCAGAATTACATATCATCATTTTTACCCCACGACTGGCTAATTCTGCACAAGTATCTCGCAAGCGTTCTTGGTCTGTGGCACTGAATGAATTACGATGGTAACTTGTAAAATGACTGGTGTTACTGATGGGATGATATGGTGGATCTAAAAAAACAAAATCATCGCTGCTTTTGGCGTAGTCGAGAATATTAGTAAAGTCGGCCTGGGTAATTTCGGATGTCGCTAGTGCTGCTGAAGCGGCTCGCAGCAAACTTGTAGGACAAATATTGGGATTAACATATTTGCCTAATGGTACGTTAAATTTACCTTGGGAGTTGACTCTATATAAACCATTAAAGCAGGTTTTATTCAAATAAATTAACCGCGCAGCTTGTTCTAAATCAGTACCTCCAGGACAGGCTCTCACATCATAATAATATTCTCGACTATGTTTATTTTTATGTTCTTCCAGAAGACAGATTAATTGCTCAACATGATCCCGAACACAGCGATAAGTAGTAATTAATTCGGCATTAATATCAGTTAAAATTGCCGCTGATGGTTGGAGATAGAAAAAAATAGCTCCCCCACCTAAAAATGGCTCATAATAAGTTGTATAATGTCTGGGAAAATGAGGAATATATTGTTGGATTAACCTGCTTTTTCCCCCTGCCCACTTCAAAAATGGACGCGGGCAAGTTGCTTTGGGGACTTGAATTACCATTTATTTCACAGTTGATCTCAAACTCAGCTACTAAATATAACAAATATATCGAACGAACCATATTTTATATTAGTTGAGTAATTTGTATCTGCATAGATTACAATTGAGGAGATATTAAAGTAAACGTAAGTCTATAACAAGGCAGTCTATATTCAAATGTTTGACGGATTTTGGGATAACATCTTTCGCTACCCCCGTTACTTCGTTACTATCATCTTAGGGGTGTTACTCAATACGGTTGAGCCATTAATGCCACTGTTAAAACGCCCAGTCACCTTGATTGCTCTATTGGGGTTTTTTGTGGGTAGCTTAACCTTTTTAACTCTCACCCTACGGGCAATGCTTGGCTTGGGTGCAGTTTAGACTAGGGCTATGTCGGGTACTTAACCCACAGACAGTGGCTACGGGCGCTGTGTGCGTCATATATCTTTGTTTATGTCCTACAACCTCTGTGAGGAGGCAGAATTTTATGGCTACAAATCGCCGCATTTCCCGGGTTGCTGAATTAATTAAACGGGAAGTTAGCCAAATGCTACTCCACGGTATTAAAGATGATCGTGTGGGTGCAGGAATGGTCAGTGTTACATATGTAGATGTGTCTGGTGACCTGCAACATGCCAAAATCTACGTCAGTATTTACGGTACAGAGGAAGCTAAAACCGAAACAATGGCAGGATTGAAGTCCGCCACAGGTTTTGTGCGTAGTGGACTTGGTTCGCGGGTGAGATTACGTCGGACACCAGAAGTAATTTTTATTGAAGACGATTCTTTAGAACGCGGTACTAAAGTGCTGACACTATTGAACAAACTCCAGGATGAGCGATCGCCTGCAAATATGGCAGTAGCAGATAATACTAGCGATGAAGATGATGAAACTGCCCAATAAGTAACCCTGTAACAATGTAACTTTAGAACAATTCAATTCCAGAGAATTCGCCAAGCAGTTTACAGACGCGAGCTAATCACGTCTGTTTTAATATGAGTATGGGAGAAGGGGCTAGGGACTAAAACAGTACGACATCAATAGGAATATTCTGTCAAAAAGTTCACAAACCTAAAACCCATAATTCTTCATTAGTACAATCTTGAGTACCGCCGTGAAGTCAGAAATCCTAGCGTACTAGGTTTGTCTGTGGGGTCAATCTAAAATCTCAAATTGTTTGACTCAAATTGGCACGTTCCTTGCCTAAACTACTGCTAATCTGAGCATAGAGCCAAAGGATTCTATTCTGTCTCAGGTGTTTACCCGGAGTATGAGATTGATCCACAGTGCTGTAATTCACCAAAAATATAGTCTAATTTTTTAAGAAAAGATTAACAGATATCACTTTAGAGGTTTTCGTAGTGTAACTTAGCCCTGATGTTTTGCCATAGTTTATACCGATTGTCATTCTAAAAATTCTGAAATATTTGATCATGAAATATTCTTGTCCACACAATTATGCCGACAATCAAAGTTAATTACCATAGAATTTGATAATTAGATGCAATTGTCGATAATGTCAGGAAAGATTGACAAACTTAACATTTCTTTAGATAATTTGAAGGTGTATAGCGTCAAAATGAAATCAGTTCCGTATAGCAAACTACAAAACCCTAGCCACAAGTCTCATCCCTGCTATGTTTGTTCCCCGTAATTAATGGGAATACTATCTACGTGTAAATTTGTGAGTAACAACCATGAGTGTCAATACGGTGCCTTCTATCAACTACTACTCTTACTATTCGTTGGATATCATCCAAGACGAAGCACGCCGACTGGTGCAAAAAGGGATGGTTAGCCGACAACAGCCAATATATACACTCTGCCAATACATCCCCGCGAGAGAGTGGGTTTGCGTTGAATGTGAGTTAGAAAAATGTGACTTCTTATTACGCGATCGCATTGGCGATCTGATTGGTCGTGAACAATGGGATAACGATTAATCAGGATGTGATTTTAGATTTTGGATTGGGAGTTTATTTATGGATGTCTAGATTTGACAACTAACAATAGTATGCCTAATTTGATGGATGATCTTTGGTGTTAATACCTATTTCCCGATCCAGAATTGTCAGATTTTTCATTAATGCAAAAGCTTTAAAGTCTCAAATTATACATTTTTCAATTCAATATTACATAGAGACAAGTTATGATCTCAATCTGTAGCCATAACTTCACTATCTAATGTAGATTAACTGACCGAGGCAACTGAACATGTTCAACTGCCTCGGTAGTTTTTCAGATAGTATTTCCTTGAGACTTGTTTCACACGTAAACAATACTGACATTTACCTGTGTCAAAGCAACGTATCATAAATTACTAAATTTCTGATCTCAAATCTCAGTAAAGAATAAATTCCTCATCCCCAATTACCCTACTTGTTCTAAATACTGGTTGACATCTTCAATCATTCGGGTGAGTTCAGCTTCTGTAGTTAAGCGAATGTTAACATCGCGGATAGTCAGTAGGACTTTAGCGGCAAAGGGAGTAGGCCAAATATTGGGATTACAGAATACTTCTAAAAAAACGTCACCAGTGTAACGATACTCTAGAGGGGGTTGGGGGGTAGCTTTACCAGTGGGAGTCTGTTTAGTAGCAACTGCTTTGAGCCGCACTATTAATTGATCGGTTGCTGCCTTTAATTCCCGTGCTGCCTGGGGTGAAAAACTGAAGGAGACAGAACCTTCAACCAGATTCAGTGTCAGAGGAGTTGAAGACATGAGTTATTTGTGAAGACTGATTGATAATTACCTATGTTACCGGAATAGAGGACTCCTATTCGATTTGTAAAGTATCTAGGTTTCCTGCATGACTGAAATTTTTTGACATGGTGGTGTGAACTTACAAAAAAAACTTCATACCAAAAATTACTGGTGTTAATGATAATAATATGCTGTGATTGGTATGGCGATCGCCTACCTAATATGAGGGTTAGAGAAAATATTAATTACAAATTATCTCACTAAAACTAGGAAAAAACTAGAGCCTACAGAGAGATATAATCCCGACTGCGTAAGACTTTGATACACTTATTCTGAGTTTTAAGTTTTACATTAGAAGTCATAGAAACTAATGTTAAATGCTCTATGACTTATGACAACCGTACTGAAGTCAGAAAAGTTTTAATAATCACCCTATTCCTTAACCTGTTGGTGATCGCATTGAAAGGATTTTTGGGTTATGTGACAGGTTCTTTAAGCTTGTTAGCTGATGCCTTGCATAGTGTGACCGATGGCGCCAACAACGTTTTAGGGTTAATTGCTAGTAAATATTCTTCCCCCCACCCAGATCGTGAACATCCTTATGGACACCAAAAATTTGAAGCTGTGGGAGCTTTGGGAATTGCGGCCTTTTTGGCCATCGCCTGCTGGCAAATTTTCCAAGGAGCCATCGAGCGGATTATTCAGGGTAGTGAACCTGTGAACATATCCCCAGTGGAGTTGTGGTTATTGCTGTTTGTCTTGGGTGTAAATATTTTTGTGGCGTTTTATGAACGTGCTGTAGGTAAGCGTGTCGGTAGCGCCATTTTGTTGGCCGATGCTACACACACCATGAGCGATGTTTGGGTAACCATCACTGTTATTAGCGGTTTGATAGGGGTTTGGCTAGGTTATCAATGGCTGGATGTAGTGTTAGCTTTTCCTGTGGCTTTGTTAGTGTTTTGGAGTGGTTGGTCAGTGTTAAAAAGCAATTTACCTTGGCTTGTAGATCAAATGGCCATCGCACCAGAAAGGATTCATGCCATCGCTATTGCTGTTCCTGGTGTGATTAATTGTCATGACATCGCCTCCCGGGGTGTTGTGGGCCGCCAAGTTTTCATTGAAATGCATTTAATCGTTAATGCACCAGATGTAGAAACTGCTCATTCTATTACCGAAGAAGTAGAAAGCCGACTAAAACAACGTTTCAGTCCCGCCAGGATTTTAATTCATGTCGAGCCACCAACATACCAGTCCGAGAAAATTAGCTTTGAATCTGGTGCAAATTAGCAGCACCATTACGATTTGCGGTGATGAGGATTGCTAGTGTCCATCAAGTGAGCGATAGTCTCAACTAATGTTCCTGGGTCAATGGGTTTAGCCACATGAATCTGAAAGCCAGCCTCTAAGGCACGGATGCGATCCTCACTATCGGCATAGGCAGTTAAAGCAACTGCTAAAACTTGTCCAACGTGGTCTGGTTTTAACGCGCGCACTTTGCGAATCAGACTATAGCCATCTTCCTCAGGCATCGCAATATCACAGATAAAAACATCTGGTTGCCATTCAGGTAGCAGGTCTAGAGCCTCGGTTGCTGATGTCACTGTATTCACTATAGCTCCATCGCCTTCTAAGACAGTGGTGATGTAAAAGCGGCTATCTTCATCATCATCTGCTACGAGAATGCGTAAGCCAGCCAGAAGTAAAGGATCTTGTGTAACTTCTTCCATTTTGGTTGGGAAAGTAATCATTGTTGCTAACGATCAGCTGGTTTTGTCATACACACCCTGCCAATGGCAATTTTACTGCGATCGCGTGTTTTTTTTACCATCAATGATTTCTTGGAATCAGCCCAATAACAGATATTGGGGGAACTTGCTCACGCAAATATGCCCAAATCAATTTTTCTGTATTAGAAGCTACTTTTAATAAATTTTGTGATATCGTTACTTAGCTTAATTTTTTGTTAACTTTTTTCATACTACTGTAAATAGATATTTACGCGAAAATACAGCAATTTCAAATCAATTGTGAACCATGCAAGTAGGCACTCACGAATCAATAGTATAGATGTGATTAATTATGTTTGTACTATAGTTATGCTGGAATGGGGGACTATGCGACCATAAGGGGAATTGGGAATTTCAAAAATTAAACCCGACAACTAAATCAACACATTAGAGCCAGTGTCAAGGCTACTGGTAATTTATAGGACTTAACTATGAGTAGTAATGATATTACCATCCCTTTCCAAGTTGATCTGAGCAACTGTAATAGAGAGCCAATTCATATTCCTGGTTATATTCAGCCTCATGGAGTTCTTTTAGCACTACAAGAAGCAGATTTAACTATTTTACAAATTAGTAACAATACCTGGGAATTATTTGGTTTAAACCCCGAAGATTTACTAAATAAAAATTTAAGCTGTTTGCTGGAAGCAGACCAAATTAATTTATTAAAAGATTCTTTATCTCAAGATGATTTACCAATTGTCAACCCTATTGAATTTACCATAAATCACAATCATAAATTAGTACATTGTGATGGTATTCTCCACCGTTCTGCCGAGATTTTAATTTTAGAATTAGAACCAACAAACTCAGAAAAAAGTAATACTTTTTTTAAGTTTTACCATTTAATAAAAATGGCTATGTCCAAGCTACAGTCTGCATCTAATTTAGCCGAAATTAGTCAAATACTTGTGAAAGAAGTGCAGAAAATTACTGGCTTTGACCGGGTAATGCTGTATCGCTTTGATGAAAATTGGCATGGGACAGTGATTGCCGAAGAAAAGCCAGAATATCTCACGGCTTATTTAGGGTTACATTACCCTGCGTCCGATATTCCCACACAAGCGAGAAAACTCTATAGCCAAAACTGGCTCAGACTGATACCAAATGCTCACTATCAGCCTGCGGCAATTGTACCCACAAATAATCCTGTGACCGACCAACCCCTGGATTTAAGCAGGTCAGTCTTGCGGAGTGTGTCACCTTTACATGTTGAATACATGCACAATATGGGCGTGACGGCATCCATGTCAATTTCCATTATGAAAGACAGAAAACTGTGGGGATTAATTGCTTGTCATCATCAAACACCTAAATATATTCCTTATGAAATTCGTAATGCCTGTGAATTTTTAGGTCACATGACATCTTTAGAAATGGCGGCAAAAGAAGATAGTGAAGACGTGGAAGCAAAAATACAGGTAAAATCTGATCATTCCAAATTAGTGGAGTACATGTCATCAGAAAATAACTTCATTGACGGTTTAATTAACAATCAACCAAATATACTAAATCTGGTCAATGCTCAAGGAGCAGCGATTTGTTTTAATGGCAACTATTTTACAATTGGTAGTACTCCTGAACAACAGGATATTCAAGATTTAGTGGAATGGATCAATCAAAACCTACATGAAGAAATTTTCTGTACTGATTCACTATCACAAATTTACCCAGAGGCAGAAAAATTGCGGGATGTTGCTAGCGGTTTAATGGCACTTTCCATCTCCAAAAGTCAAAAAAACTATGTTTTGTGGTTTCGACCAGAAGTAGTAAGAACTGTCGATTGGGGCGGAAATCCCCATAAACCTGTAGAAGTAAAATCTAATGGTAGTGTGCGTTTATCTCCCCGCAAATCCTTTGAATTATGGAAAGAAACAGTATTATTAAAATCACTGCCTTGGAAACCTTATGAACTGAATGCAGCCCTGGAATTAAGAAGCGCAATTATCGGCATAGTGTTGCGAAAAGCAGATGAACTAGCACAGCTAAATATTGAACTAGAACGCAGTAACCACGAATTAGATGCTTTTGCCTACATTGCTTCTCATGACTTGAAAGAACCACTGCGCGGGATTCATAATTACTCTAACTTCCTGATTGAAGATTACGGCGACACTCTCAACGCAGAAGGTAAGACCAAATTACAAACATTGATTCGTCTTACCCAGCGCATGGAAGATTTAATCGATTCACTGCTGCATTTTTCCCGCTTAGGTAGGGTAGACCTTTCCATGCAGCAAACAGACCTGAATCATCTAGTCCATCGCAGTTTAGACTTATTGAGCGCCCGCATTGAACAGATGCAAGTAGAGATTCAGATTCCGCGGCCGCTACCAACAGTGTATTGCGATCGCGTCCAGGTGGGCGAAGTCTTTAACAATTTGATTGCTAACTCGATTAAATACAACGATAAAGCCGAAAAAATCATTGAAATAGGCTATATCAATGAGTCCTTAGCACCAATCACATTCTACGTGCGAGACAATGGCATTGGTATTAAAGAAAAGCATTTTGACTCAATTTTCCGGATCTTCAAACGACTGCATGGGCCCAGCAAATATGGTGGTGGTACTGGGGCAGGATTAACCATCGCCAAAAAAATTGTGGAACGACATGGCGGTAAAATTTGGGTAGAGTCAACCTACGGTGAAGGTAGTACATTCTATTTCACGTTACAGGGAGTGGACTAAATGATTGGTAATCCTACCCGAACTTTGCTGGTAATTGAAGATAGTGACGAAGACTTTGAAGCGCTGTGTCGAGTGATGAAAAAACAAGCGGTTGTCAATCCCATTTTTCGCTGTAGCGATGGCGACGAAGCACTGGACTTTCTTTACCATAACGGGTCTTACAAAGATAGGCAAAAAGCTCCCCGTCCCTCAATTATTTTACTCGATTTGAATTTACCTGGAACCGATGGCAGAGAAATTTTAGAACAAATCAAGCAAGATGAAGATTTACAACATATCCCCGTAGTTGTCTTTACTACTTCTTCTAACCCTAAAGATATCGAAATTTGTTACCGATATTGCGTTGCTAGTTATATGCTTAAACCAATCGATATTAATAGATTAGTTCATACAATTCAAAGCTTCATCACTTATTGGTTAGATATAGTAATACTCCCTGATGCTGTTAGCAAGTAGTTATGGCACAACCGCTGACTGTTTTAATTGTCGATGATTGTCCTGAAGACCGCCAGGTTTATCATCGCTATCTGCTGCAAGACCAGGAACACAGCTACACAATTCTCGAAGAAGAATCGGGAGAAGGAGCTTTAACATTGTGTCAGCAATTTCCTCCCGATGCCATTTTATTGGATTTTTTGCTACCAGACTTGGATGGTTTGGAATTTTTAGCAGAATTAAAACAGCAGTTAAAAACAGCCATGCCAGCAGTGATTATGTTAACTGGCTATGGTAACGAAGCCTTGGCTGTACAGGCGATGAAGAGTGGTGTCCAAGATTATTTAGTTAAAGGACAAACTACTGGTAAACATTTGCGTTCAACTCTGCATTCAGCCATTAAAAATGCTCAGTTAAGTCAGGAATTGCAACGCAGTGAGGAACGTTTTCGTACCTCTGTGGAGAATATGCTAGACTGCTTTGGTATTTTCTCAGCGGTGCGTGATCATACAGGTCAAATCCTGCACTTTCGTGTGGATTATATGAATGCCGCAGCTTGTGAATTTTGTCAGACAGGTTATGAGGAACTACAGGGCAAATACCTGTGTAATGTTTTACCTAATTTACATGAAAGTGGCTTGTTTGCTCAGTGTTGCCAAGTGGTAGAAACAAGTCAACCTTTAGTTAAAGAATCACTAATTTACACTGCCTTGAATAGTCAGCAGCAATCAGCTAGAGCCATTGATATTCGCATTACTAAAATGGAAGATGGCTTCGTTGCTTCCTGGCGAGATGTAACTGCAAAAAAACGCGCAGAAGCAGAATTACACAAAAGTGAAAATAAGTTCCGCCGCATTGTGGAATCCAATATAGTAGGCGTATATTTTGGTAACTTTAGCGGTCAGATTTATGAAGCCAATGATGCTTTTTTAGACATGTTTGGCTACACCCGTACAGAATTAGAAGCAGGAAACATCCACTGGGATGGCATGACACCGCCAGAATACTATGACCTTGACCGGCAAAAAATGCAAGAACTGCAAATATCTGGCGTTTGCACCCCCTTTGAAAAGGAGTATTTTCGCAAAGATGGGACTCGTGTACCGATTTTATTAGGAATTGCTTTAATTGATGGCAGACAAGAGGATGGTTATAGCGTCTGCTTTGTTCTCGACTTAACCCAACGCAAATGTGCGGAAACGGCTTTGCGCCAAAGCGAAGAACGCTACCGTTATTTATCCAACGTCATACCACAACTTGTTTGGATTTGCAATACTCAAGGGGAATGTGAACATGTCAATCAACAATGGGATGAATTGACTGGGCAAACACTTGAAGAAACAAAAGGGTTTGGTTGGACAAAAGTTATCCATCCAGACGAATTGCCGTCAGTCATGGAGCAATGGACACAAGCCTTGTCGGCAGGAAAAACTTATACACAAGAAATACGCTATCAAAAACGTGATGGCAGTTATTGTTGGCATTTAGTCAGAAGTGTACCCATCAAAGATGAACAGGGAAAAATCATTAAGTGGTTTGGCACCGGCACAGATATAAACGATCGCAAGCAATTAGAAGCCGAACGGGATCGACTCTTGCAACTCGAACAAATTGCCCGTGCGACAGCTGAAAAAGCCAACCAAACCAAAGATGAATTTGTGGCCATGGTATCTCATGATCTGCGATCGCCTCTAAATGCAATTCTGGGTTGGGCCCAAATGTTGCGAACTCGACAATTAGATCCAGATACCATAAACGTTGCTCTAGAAACCATCGAACGCAACGCCCAGTCTCAGGCAAAACTCTTAGAAGACTTGTTGAATATGTCCCGGATTTTGCGGGGTAAGTTACAGTTAGAACTCACCTCAGTCAATTTGGTGAGCCTTGTCAAAGCAGCGGTAGAAACTGCTTACCCCTGCGCCAATGCTCAAAACATTCATTTAGAGTCTGTAATTGATGAACATATTCCACCCATTATGGGTGACGTCAATCGTTTGTTACAAGTTTTAGGTAATTTACTTGCCAACGCTATTAAATTCACGCCCTCTGGGGGACGGGTGACAATTTGCTTATCAATCATCAATGTCCCAGAAAACCCCCTGACAACTAACACATATGCTCAAATCACCGTAAGTGACACTGGTATCGGCATCAGTCCTGAGTTTCTGCCTTATATTTTTGAACGGTATCATCAAGCAGATTGTACATACAGACAAGGTGGATTAGGACTAGGTTTAGCGATCGCCCGTCATTTAGTAGAACTGCATGGGGGGACAATTCACGCAGCCAGCAAAGGCGAACAACAAGGATCTACATTTACCATCAAGTTGCCTTTGCATATTGTTTAATATGACCCGCAAACCTCACGATCAATTCGCCAAGCAATTTTTAGAAGAATTATTATCACCCTTGGGTAAGGTAGAAGCCAACAAGGAAGTCATTATAGTCCCCGCTTCTTGGTGCGTCTTGTTTAAATATTCCCGCACCAACCCTAAATAACGTTCCTGCTGACCGCGATACAACTAAGCGATAAATAACTGTAAAAATACTGTATTCACAGGTAATTTGCGTTACTTACTGCTTTAGTTTTCGCAGCCATTCCCAGTATCTTTTTCTCAGTAAACCTAATTTGTCACGACGACAGACAATTAGTTACTGTACATCTGAGTGGGTAATTTACTCTTCAAAGTACGTTTCGCAAAAAGTCTTTAACAACGCGATGCAATTAGCGATCGCACCTAAATGAGCAATTTCATAACCATGCGTATTTTGTGTGGGAAATGCTAAACAAGCAGCGCGACCGACATGACCAAATTTCATAGCAATGGAAGCATCGCTACCAAAGCCACTTAACGTGGTCAGTTGTATCGGCATTTCCAGTTGCTTGGCGCTATGGCGCAGTTGCCCATTTAAGGTTTCATCATATATACCATATGCATCCTGAACCAAAATCACCGGACTTTCGCCATCTTTTACAGGGTATTCGTCAGACAAAGGACAAATTTCTAAAGCGATTAAAGCATCTAACTGCTGGTTTTGGGTAAAAAATAGCGCCCCAATTGCTCCTACTTCTTCCTTGGCTGAGGCTACCAAATAAATATCAACTACTGGCTGCTTTAAAGTTTGAGCCAAAGCTAACAAAATAGCCACAGAAGCTTTATTGTCTAATGTATAACTGGCAATGTGATCTTTTAACCTGATGGGATGCTTGCGATGCTTACCAATTACCATTCTAGTTCCTGGTCGAACACCAGCTACTTCTAATTCAGCCGCCGTGAGTTTCGTTTCAATCCAAGCATTTTCCCATTTAACAGTGGTATCTTCCTGTTGCACTTTTTGAGGAGATTCGTGGGAGACATGGCGGGAACCAAAACTGAGAATACCGCTGATAGTTTCATTGTCTCCTAGTAAATCCACAACACCTTCACCGTAAATCCAGGGGTATGAACCGCCTAGTTTTCGGACTTCCACACGACCCGCATCACCGACAGTTTTGACCATCGCCCCAATTTCATCTTTATGTGCAGTGATAGCGATCGCTCTTTCTGGGTTTTTACCCGGAATTTTCGCAATAATATTATCAGCGCGATCGCACCATACTTCCACACCTATGGCGGCAAATCGCTGCATCAAAAATTGGTTAATTTCTGTTTCGACACCACTCGGAGAATGGTGCATCACTAATTCTGTAATGATTTGAAATAACTGTTGATAATCCCACATCGATATCAAGATTTTTAATGAAAAAGACAAATTCCCAAAGCAATATGCAAGTTATCTCCCAAGAAAAGCCGAAGACTCCCCAACTCCCAACTTTTGCTTGTATTGAAGAAGAACGCCTACATCGTAAACAGCGACTAGCCGCAGCATTGCGTTTATTTTCGCGGTATGGGTTTGATGAAGGTATTGCCGGTCATATTACTGCACGCGATCCAGAACACACTGAATATTTTTGGGTTAACCCTTTGGGGATGCACTTTGGTTTAATTAAAGTTAGTGACCTAATTTTAGTTAATCAGCAAGGTGAAGTGATTGAAGGCAATTATCCAGTTAATCAAGCAGCCTTTGCTATTCATTCCCAAGTTCATGCAGCTCGTCCCGACGTAGTAGCAGCAGCTCATGCCCATTCAATATATGGTAAAAGCTGGTCTACTCTCGGTCGTCTCCTCGATCCCCTTACCCAAGATGCCTGTGCTTTTTACCAAGACCATAGCCTGTTTAATGACTATACAGGTGTGGTATTGGAACTACAAGAAGGTCAACGTATTGCTCAGACCTTAGGTGGTCATAAAGCCATTATCTTGAAAAATCATGGTTTACTTACAGTTGGTCATTCAATTGATGAGGCTGCTTGGTGGTTTATGACAATGGAGCGTTCTTGTCAAGCCCAATTACTAGCTGAGGCTGCTGGTAAACCTAGCCCAATTAAACCTGAGTATGCAAGTTTAGCGCACGCTCAGGTAGGGTCACATAATTTGGGTTGGTTTAGTTTTCAACCATTGTATGAGATGATTGTCCGACAAGAACCGGACTTGCTTGAGTAAAAGCTGATTTTTTTGGTTGGCGCTTGAGGACACCTGCTGCTCCTAAAGCACCAAAGGCCAACATCCCCAATACAGCCCCAGGTTCCGGCACAGATTTAGACTCAAGTGCCAACAATGCTGCATCTGCTACTAGGCTATGAGCGCGTGTTGTGGGATGTACTCTGATTGAAAATGTTGGGATTTTCGCTAAATTACCTGAACTTCATTATGTACAGGTTTTTTCTGAAGGATTCGTAAAGTGACAATGCCAAAAATTTAGTCTAGGGTAGACAAATAGCCTACCCTACCTGAATAGAGGTGGATTAGCCGCATTAACCTCAGTTCTGCGATCGCCTGACATTCAAAACTTCAGCAGCAGATATCCCCTCACCTAAAGTGCCAAAATACCCCAAAACCGCAGCAGCTTCAGCGCGAGACACTGGTTTTTTAGGTTGGAACAAAGTTGTATAGCCAAACACTCGCCGAATATTCGATTGTTCGCCATTTTGGAAATCAGCCAGCACTGCACGTAATGCCTTGGGGTCAATTTTTCCTGTATCTTGGAAACCCCAAGTTTGGTTAACTGTTTCTAAATTGGCAGTAGGTAAAGCTTGGCGAATATCTAAAGGAACTTTCCAAAGAATCAACTGCTCCCGTGTCAGTGGTGCATCAGGACGAAATAAAACTGCGGTGGAATCTCCAGACAAAGGACTGGGGATTAAACCGGTTTCGGCTAAACCTTGAATTACAGAGAAATCTCTATCTGTCGGTGATACATCACTAAAACTTGGTTGAGCGCTTGCTGATGCTGGGCGAATTTGTTTAGCTGGATTATTCGCATACATGGCATTGTTAGCAGCAACTAGCCAACGGGCATATTCGCGACGAGTAATGTTTTTATTGGGTTCAAATGAGTTGGTTGTGGCATCATTAGAGTTGTTCTTAACTGCCTGAGACTCTACAGACAAAACACCTAAAGCTGCTAAATCTTGGATATATTGTCGCAGTTCTTGGGGTGCTTTGTTTAAATCATTAAATTCCTGAGATTTTGGTGTAACAGTTGTTTGGCTAGTAGATGTGTCGCTTGGCTGTGTCGTCGAGTTATCAGGTAGCACCGGGCCGAGAACATTAGGATTATCGCCTTGAGGATTTGTCTTGGGAGTGGGTTGTGCGGCTGTCGTCGTCTTAGGTGTGTACTCAATGAGTAATGCAGTGGCTGTTTGTGGTTGATTGGGTTGGGGATTAGTTACTGATTGTGGCTGAATAGTCACCTTTACCTGTAAATCTTGGCGACGTGCTTCAAAGGCATCTACTTCATCTGTTGGCTGTTGTAAAATTTGCCAGTCATTTTTTTGAAACTGCTCACTATAAAAACTAGTAATAAAATTACTGGGGTCAGAACTTAGCCAGCGAGTCTCCACTTTTTCTTCTGATCCACTCGCAGATGTTACTTCTTGTAGTTGGGCATGAGGATATAAGGGAATTGCTGAGGGAAAGTCAGCCGGTAAATCAGCGGTGGCTTGATTCTCCCCTGTTTGTGGTTCATTATCCTGCACAGCGCCAAATAAACTTGGATTATTTTTAAGCAGGGGATCTGGTGCCAAAGACTGTTCCAGATTTCTGGCGGTGGGACTGTTACCACAGGCTGTTAATGCGGTCATTAAGACAGCCAAACTCATTAAGACGGCTGGACGTTTACGCAAAAGCACAGTAAATCACAAATCACATCTCAATTCCTACCCTAGCGTAGACAGTGACAACTAGGGTAAAGTCAACAAATAAAATCTTGGCTTATAGCCCGGAGACATTCAGGTGTCAGCGGCAATAAAAATTGTTGAAGAACAGCGAAACTAATTAAATTTACGATGTTTTAGAGTTTTTAATTGTTTCTATTGTTCTATTTGTGGTGTGGGTAACTGATTTAATACTCGCCAGAGTACAGTATAACTACCATCCCTACGGCGGCGCACTGGTCGAAATGCCAGGATGATGTCACTGCTGTGTACTTGTTGTAATTGGTCTTGGGAAATTGGTTGACCATTTAACATCTTCTCCGGTATCTGAAATTGAAGCGATCGCACCACATAAGTATGATTTAATTTAGCTGGGGCATGGGCTAAAATCGTCTGATTTTGCTGCCAGTTCTGGTCTTTGCCGCTCAAAAACCTCCTTCTATCTAGTTGTAAAGCATCTAACTTTTGGGGAGGTTGGTAGTTGAGCAAAAATTCTCTCATGGGTGAGTCTATGGTTTGCAGTTTGCCATCTAACTTTTCTAAGGGGACATCACCTAAATCCACCATGAAACTGTAATCTACTCCTGGATGCCTTAATTGAAAGCGTTCTCCCTGCACCTGAAGTGCTAAACTAGGATTAAATCTCTTTTGAGCATCACCTAAAGAGGGGAAAGGATAGCGTTCATTAACGCTGGGTTGCAGTCTATTCCGGAGAGTATTCAGCGGCCGTCGGTAAGCTGAAGACTGTAGTACACGGAAAATACCAGTACGGGGCAACTCCAAAAACTTCGCGTAAGTTTGCGACTCTTGGGGATCGAGGTCGTAGGCAAAACGATCAAGGATAGTAGCATTTTCCCAAGGATCTGTAAAACGGATTTCTGGGGGAAATGAAGTTTGTGTTGCTGTCAAGATTTGCTTGGCAGTAGCCAGAGTAGTCAAAGATGATTCAGGTGCAGCGATGGCAGGTTGTACAGGCGGTACATAATTAGCTATGGCTGTTTTCGCCGTCCTACCAATTACTGGTAAAGGTGCAGATGCTGCTGTCGGCGGCTTCGGTTCCCAGGTAGAGAAAGGTGTGGCTAGCTTTCTCAGATGAGGATACTGCATTGGTGCCATAGAAAGCACAGGGTCTGATTGATGCTCACCGGTCACTAGGGGTAGCTGTCTGACTAAAGCTAATTCACCACGTCGAGATAACAATCGATCTAGCACTGGGGTAAGTTTTAATAATTCCTGGCTAGAAGCATACAAAGAGCAGTAAATTTGAGCTTGGGATTCAGTCAACTGGTCAGGTAAGGAGACTAAGTTTCTCGCTAAATCTGCTTGATTGCTACACAAAGTGTGCGAGTTTTTATGTTGACGGTGGAGAAAATTTTCTACAGTCTTGACTTGAACCGTTAATTGCCCTCCCACAGCTCGCATCCGATTAGCATCTGGGTTAGTTAGTGCTTGCTCAATACGGGCAATCAAATCTATCTGTCGCTGCACCAGTCGCCCAGCTTCAGTATAAAATTTTTCATTTGATGGCTCAAATGTAAGATGATGATGTTGGGTAGATGAAGACTGATATTCAGCGGCCAGCACGTTTCTGGCAACAGAAACCAGCAAAAAAGGAAGCAAAAGGCTGAAAAAGATGTGTCTCATATCAAAAATGCCGATCAGATAGGAGTATGAAAAATCTAAAATAGATATTAAATTGAAGAAAAACAACGACCATCGACAATCGTCAGTCCATTCTACTTTCTGTTAAGCGAAGCGTCGCCAGGTTGTTACCAGTGCTGAAACACGATTACATGCAAGTTTCCCAGGATCAGCCTATTTATTCTGAGGCTCCACTCCAGTTTTTGCTCTTTGTCGATGGACGACCAAAGTCTCGGCAACAGGTACAGCGTATCCGTGCTTACTTAAAAGAATTGCAGGCTGAGTATAACTTTGAACTTCAAATTATCGATGTCGGGCAACAACCTTATTTGGCAGAACACTTTAAGTTGATAGCAACGCCAGCCTTAATCAAAATCCACCCAGAACCCAGACAAATCATTGCTGGGAGTAATATCATTGCCCAATTAAAAAACTGGTGGCCTCGCTGGCAAGCTGCTGTAGATGCTTACTTAAAATTGCAAGAAGACCTAGAAGACCGGATAGATGACAATAATCGGGTTTTATCCCCTAAAGCAACCATCCGTTCTGTGGCTGTCTCTGCGGAATTGATCAAGCTGTCAGACGAAGTTTTTCGATTAAAGCAAGAAAAAGAAAAACTTCAAGAGCAACTACAATTTAAAGACCGCGTGATCGCGATGCTAGCCCATGACCTCCGTAATCCGCTAACAGCTGCCGCGATCGCTATTGAAACTCTGCAATCTAACTACAATATAGAGACTGGTGAGTTTCAGCGGCTCAAACCAGCCATGACAGCACATTTGTTAAAACAAGCCCGTAGTCAAACTAAAACAATTGACCGCATGATCGCTGATTTGTTGCAGGTAGGGCGGGGCAATGATACAGAGTTACCAATTATACCGGAAAAAATGGTGATTGGCAACCTCTGCTTGGATGTCTTGGAAGAATTGCGCGATCGCTATATTGCTAAATCACAAAAGATTGAAACAGATATTCCCAAGGATTTACCTTGCGTATATGCCGATCCAGAGCGTGTACGCCAAGTCTTAGTAAATTTACTAGATAATGCTATTAAATACACACCAGAAGGTGGCACAATTAGCATTGCCGGATTGCACCGCACCACCCAAAAAGTGCAATTCAGTATTGGTGACACCGGCCCTGGCATTCCTATAGAAAACCGCGATCGTATTTTTGAAAACCACTTCCGACTACAACGCGATCAAGGTAAAGATGGTTATGGAATTGGTCTTTGTTTATGCCAACGCATCATTCGAGCGCATTACGGCCAAATTTGGGTGGATTCTGCCCCCAATGGCGGCGCATGGTTTCACTTTACTTTGCCAGTTTATCCATCTTAGTAGGAGTAGGGAGTGGGGAGTAGGGACAAGAAAAAAAATAATTCCTTCCCTCATCACTTCAGCATAATCCGGTCACGCCCCTGTTCTTTTGCTTGGTACAGCGCCTTATCCGCAGCCAAAATTAAATCGCCAGGCGAAGTTTCCCAGGTGGGAATAATAGTGGCGACTCCCATACTCAAGGTGATGCACTGACTGACAGCAGACTGATCATGAGATATTTGCAAATCTCTAACTCCAGTTTGTATTTCTTTGGCCACATAAAATGCACCAGATGCATGAGTATTAGGCATAATCACGGCAAACTCTTCACCACCATAACGGGCTACTAAATCTTGATTTCTTTGTGCCTTATGACTTAAAACAGTACCCACTTCACGAATACAAATATCTCCGGCTGGATGACCATAATAATCGTTATACAATTTAAAAAAATCAATGTCACATAAAATTAGGGATAGAGGAGATTGTTTCTGTGCTAGATTAATCCACTGCGTATTTAAATAATCATCAAAGCGGCGACGATTAGCTAGTCCAGTTAATCCATCCACATTGGCGAGATGCTGCAAAGCGAGATTTGCTGCCTCTAACTGTTTGTAAACTTGTGCTTGTTGCAACAGTCGTCGTAACCGTTGGCGCAACACCGCCCAATGAATGGGTTTGGTGAGGTAATCTGTGGCTCCAGCATCAAAAGCACGGTCTACTGATTCCTCGTCATCTAAACTTGTAATCATTAATATGGGGGTGCGTTCCCATATTTTGGAAATCATCGTATTGCCTACAGCAGATTCAGTATCCAGACTGGCTAGTGCTGAAATTAAATTGTTTTTGGCAATTTGTAGCAATTGCTTACAGCAAGTGAAACCATCCATCACGGGCATCATCGCATCTAGTAAAACTATATCTGGTTTGACGGTTTCATAAGCATCTAAACACTGTTTACCGTCGGTAACTTCGACCACTCGATAACCTTCTTGTTCCATAGCTTCACGCAACAATACTCGGATGGTCTTGTCATCATCAGCCACCAGAATCACCGGAGGTTGCTTAGGTAAAGAAAATGGGCTTATGCCTGACATGAATTGCGTTCCACTGAAAATGAGAGTATCGGGTAGTAGGAAATGGGAAAAAACCTGGCGCTCATGGCGACATCACTTGAGAATGAGCGTTTTTGAGAATAGTGAGAATTTGATTTAAAAAGCTATTTGTGAAAAAAGCAAATAATCATCATATTTGTTGTCGCTACAAGAGTGGCTCGATTTCTGCCAGATTGCCAGAAAAATCAGTTTTTTTGTCATCAATCGCTTATTTTTAGCACTGATGACTGACAACTCTTGATTTCCACCTTGCGGTACTGGTGATTTTCTCCACCCACAGCTTTTGATGAAAATGAGCAACAGCAATGATTTCATCCCCATGTGATGAGATAAAAGTAAGTTGCTGCGGATTAAGCGAAGAAAAATGAAGATAAATAGGTTGCATAGTTAATTTATTTACAATGCACAGGTAATGGCTAAATTTTTTGGCTAAAAGTTTATGACGAATTGCTACTCTTATCTTTCCCTGGTAACAAAGTCTTCTTACAACATTGTCTAAAACTTCAAATGTAAGGCTTAATTCTTGACTTCTGCTGTTACTTTAGACACCAACTGAGCAGAAAAATCAAATATCCACAATAACCTAAAAGTATAGCCAATACTCAATCCTGTGGTTATCCGATTGCAACCAATGCATTTTCAAAGGAAACATCCACTAAATTGATATTTGGCATAATTACATACAAGTTATATGGTTAATATCAAGCTAAGAATAAACTTTATGATCAAGTCTATTTTTTAAACTTTAGATTAAGTAAAAATTCTGATTTCAAATATATATTATTGATCTGACTTACATAAAGCAGGTGACTATTGCCCAGAAAAATCAGTATACTACCTAAAGTAGTACAAAATTTTTAAATTTTATTGAGAATTTTTCTAAATGCCAGACCCACTAATGTATCAACAAGATAATTTTGTTGTCCTAGAAACTAACCAACCAGAACAATTTCTCACAGTAGAGGAATTATTTGCAAAGTTAAAGTTGGTTTTGCAAACGATGAGTAATCAAAACTTGCCTACATATTTACAAGATTTTGATTCAGTGGAAGCACAAGCCCAATATTTAATTGACACCAGTTGCGAGTTAGATGTTGGCCCCGGCAAATATTTGCAGTGGTACGCAGTCAGATTAGAAAAGTAGAAATACCAAATAAATACCAGGCGATCGCCTGAACTCTCAAACCGATTGAACCTATCTACGGAAGTCTGCACTCCCAAGGGGCGTGATGACACGCCCACCACGCATACCTAATCCCAGTTTCTTGTTACCTGAAACCTAATCAGCCTTTTGAGTCCCAATCAACATTAACTCAATCTGATCTTCCCCAACCTGCGTTATTTTGACATCTACTCCCGGTCCAAAATATTTAGTCATTTTTTCCTGCTTTTCTTGCCAAGCATCAATTGAGATCAGCGGCGAATCAAATTCTAAAATCAAGGCGTAAGCCCCACCAATTTCTGCTTCTCTTAAACCTGTAACTACTGGTCTTTCTTCATCACTGGGACTCAAACCCAAATAAGAGAGCGCTGCATCTAAATGAGCATCTTGACCATAGCAATATCGGGTTATGTCCTTACGAATTTTATTTTGAGTGATAGTTGCTTGCTGCTCCCGCAAGCTTAATACTGATGGCGTAGTAGTTTCGCTAAAGGGTATGGGCTTAATTTCATTAGCTTTGAGTGCTAATCCTCCCAGCAATAGCGGAAACCCGTAAAAAAAACCCACAAGATTGAGTGTGGCATTATCAGCAGCATAAGCAACAAAACCAACAATGGTTAATATGCTACCGATGCTTAAACCAATCGTCCCCAAAGAAATTTTGCGTAACATGAGCCTAGGATTTTATAAATTCTTAACATCTTAGGAATTTGAATTAAATAACATACAAATCTGGTTTTTGACCTTACCCCTCCTGGGACTTGCATCAACGTCTCCCCTCTCCTTACGAAACTACGGTGTACAGACAAGGCTGGAAAATTCGCCCGTTTGTTTTTAACTGGTAGCACCGAGAATTGAGGATGGTGCGTTGCGCTACGCGACAACACACCCTACAAAAAGGGTTTGGAGGAATTTTGAATCATTTGTGTGTACACAGTAGCCTTACTAAGGGGGGTTGAGGGTGAGGTTATGTATTTTATTAAATCCGCATTCCTTAGTTTTATTATCATCGTTTATTGGTCACAAATTAGAGAGTGAGGAGATGAGGGAGATAAGCCACTCGGTAATTTCTCCTTGTCCCCTCGTCCCCCATCGCCACTCCATTTTGAGTTAACTTTAAATTTGAGGATATTTTAAGGTTGAAAAAAATAATGGATCTACAGACTATAAAAGAAAGAATTGCCGTAGTTGAAAGTAAGCGTCAATACCTGCTGAACCTTTTGGAACAGCCAAATTTGGGAACTTTGAGAGTTGATGTCAATCAGGCTTTGGAAGAACTCGATGATTTGATAGATGAATTTAGACGTACTATTCCGGAGACAGACACTAATTAAACCCAACTAAACTTCGCCAAAATATACAGATGCGTCAGTACTACCGCTAAATAACGGTTATGCTGACGCGAATTATTCTATAAATATTTTCTATATTCCGGACTTGAAGTCAGCCTGGTTAATTTACCAGCAATTAGTAGCATAATTAATTTTCTATTTAAAATTATCTCCTGCACGTTCTCCTAACTTCCTCACCAAGGCAATAAGTTCACTGGTTGAGACGTCTTTTTTGCAAAAATCGTCAAAATTAGGCATGGGCTTAGTTCCAGCACAACTCGCATCTTCCATTGAAGAATAAGCCAGTATCTGGGTATTGGGAGATATGGCTTTGATATGACTAGAAGCACTCCAACCATCCATGATAGGCATTTGTAAATCCAGAACAATTACATCAGGATGGCAACGTTTAACCATTTCTATCGCTTCTTGACCATTAGCAGCTGAACCTACTACTTGCAGGTTTTCTTGTCCAGAAAAAGCTAATTGTAGGGTTAAACGTGTAAGTTCGTGATCATCAACCACTAAAACACGCAAGGTAGTAAACTCACAAGGAAACGTCAACATTTAACAAAATGAAATCAAAATACGACATTCCTTACAGTGTATGGGAATAAGTACCAGCAATCACTCTATCTTATGGTTGAATAAATTGACTTTACTCATAGCAATTCCAGAAAAAAGTTGTAAAAACATTAAAGTTTTCTAAAGAAAACTCCATTGAACTAATTATCTGTATAAAAGTAACTTTTCTTGGCATCAATCAGGTTAGCAGCTAGATTAGTTGAACGTAAGGCCATATTCATCAACATATGTTGTGAGTTAGTTTCTGGCGCTTCTATATCTTCGCCAGGTAAGCTATCAGAGGGTCGTCTTTGTATATAACTGCCATCGGATTGTAACTCCCATGCTTGACGATTATCTGCTAACATGATTCCCAAAATTTCTTGCAAATCTTTAGCAATATCTGGGTCTTTAATTGGGGTAATAACTTCGACGCGACGATCTAAATTGCGGCGCATCCAATCAGCGCTACCGATATATATTTCTTCTTGCCCGTTGTTGTGGAAATAATAAATACGAGAGTGTTCCAAGAAGCGTCCAATAATACTGATGACGCGAATATTTTCACTGATTTCTGGAAGTCCTGGACGTAAACAACAAATACCTCGAATAATCAGATCAATTTGGACTCCAGCGCGGGAAGCCTCGTATAAAGTGGCGATAATTTGTGGATCGACAAGGGAGTTCATTTTAGCCACAATGCGCCCGGTCAATCCATTTTGGACATTTTCAACTTCGCGTTGAATTAATGCCAAAAAGCGATCGCGCATATTCACAGGTGCAACTAGCACTTCTCTATAAGATTTTTGCCGAGAATAGCCTGTTAAAAAATTAAATAAATCTGTAATGTCAGCACCCAATTCTTCACGACAGCTAAACAATCCTAAATCGGTATATAGTCGTGCTGTTTTGGGATTATAGTTGCCAGTACCAATGTGTATATAGCGGCGCATCCGGTCTTTTTCTCGCCGCACTACCATGATAGTTTTGCAATGGGTTTTCAGGCCTACTAACCCATAGACTACATGTACACCGACTCTTTCTAAACTCCTAGCCCAATAAATATTATTTTCTTCATCAAATCGGGCCTTGAGTTCCACCAACACAGACACTTGCTTACCATTTTCCGCCGCCGCAATGAGGGCTTTCACAATGGGCGAGTCCCCAGAGGTGCGGTAAAGGGTCATTTTAATAGCCAGCACATTGGGGTCATGGGCTGCATGGGTAATAAAGCGCACCACGGTTGACGAAAAAGATTGATAGGGATGGTGGACTAGTAAATCTTTTTCCCGAATTACAGCAAAAAAGTCTTGACCTTCTTCCATCTCAAGTGCATCTGAGGTGACACTTGGTTCCCTCAGCCTTTGCAGACGTGAAGGAACTACAGACTGACGTGGTGGTTCTTTGAGTTCGGGTAAAGGCAATGCCATGAAATACATTAAATCTTTTAGTCCTAAAAGACCATCGACTTCATAGACATCGCTTTCTGTTAAATCTAAATCTTGCAACAACCGAGAACGTATAGGGTCAGGGGTTTGGGATTTAATTTCTAGCCTGACTGGTGTCCCACCCATACGCCGTTTGCGTAGTTCTTGTTCAATAGCCAACAACAGATCATCTGCTTCATCTTCTTCTAGCGCTAGGTCGGCATCACGGGTAATGCGGAAAGGATGATATTCTTGGATATTCATGCCTGGAAATAGAAACTCCAGGTTATGAGCGATCGCCTGTTCTAAAGGTACACCAGTCCAGTGAACAGGCTTGTCAGTTTCTTGAGTACCTAACTCTGGTGGTAGAGGCAAAAATCGCGGTAGTACGCTGGGGACTTTGACTCTGGCAAAATATTCTTCTTCGGTATCTGGATTTTTGACCACCACCGCCAAATTCAGGCTGAGATTAGAAATGAAGGGGAAAGGATGGCTAGGGTCAACGGCTAGGGGAGTCAGAACTGGAAAGATTTGTTCTTCAAAGTAGTTATCTAAATAAGTCCGCTGTTTTTGATTTAAATCAATGTAATCCAAAATATGGATGCCATGCTGGACTAACAACGGTTGCAGTACTTGGTCAAACTGCTGATGCTGTTTTGTAACTAAAGGATTGAGAGTTGATCTAATATCGTCTAGCTGTTGTTGCGGTGTCCGCCCATCGGGAGTTAACTGGGCAACTTTCGCTTCTACCTGTTGCTTTAAGGCTGCAACGCGCACCATAAAGAACTCATCTAGGTTAGCACTGAAGATTGCTAAAAATTTCAGCCGTTCTAAAAGTAGTGTGCGGGAGTCGCAGGCTTCGTGGAGTACTCTGCTGTTAAATTCTAACCAGCTTAACTCGCGGTTAATGTAATATTGCGGATCGTGCAAATCAATGGGATTGGCGCTCTTCTTTGATTTCGGCATGACGATCTCAGGGTAGCCAGTGAGCTAACACAGCTGGGGGACATTACATATAGTAGAGGAAAGTGGCCTTGAGTGGAACTTTCTGCCAGTTAGTAAATTATGAAATTGCTAGCATTGTTCAAATCTGATAATGAAACATTATTGACAAAAGCAAGCACTTGATTATTTGAATTGTCTATAATCTCAGTGCGAGTAGCTCGCGGAGTAAACGATAAGTCTGAGAACGCCAAACCACCAAATAAAGCAATTAAATCCTCACCAATAGTGAAGTCTGTTATGGTGTCTCTACCTTGATTTCTGGCAATGACAAAGATATCGTTACCTGCACCACCAGTTAGAGTATCAAAACCTAACCCACCATAAAGTACATCATTCCCGGCTCCGCCAACAAGAACGTCATTACCTTTAAAGCCGAAAATCAGATCATCTGAACTAGTTCCTTGCAAGGGGTTATCCGCATTAGATGTACCAACGATAATGCTAGTGATTGTATTACCGCTTCTAATATTAACGGCTTCAATATCAGCAGGATTGAGATTATTATATTTGGGGTCGCTACTAACTGCGGCATGAGTGGTAATTTCGTAAAAAATATTGTTATCTGCTATCCCGTCATTCACACCTGTGACTGTAATTGTTTGCGGTGTATTCCAGGTAGCTGATGTAAAAGTGACGCTAGATGTGGAAAGAACACCTTCAGATGGATTGGAACTACTCAGATTTAAAGTAACGTCAGATGTAGGTTGGCTAGTTAGTTGAATAGTAAAGTCAGCAGTACCTCCGTCTTCAGTCGTTACCAAACCTTTATTGGGAGTGACAGTGAAACCTGCTGTATCGTTATCGTTAATAGTAACAGTGGCCTGAGAAGTGGCAATGGTGGCATTAGTAGGATTACTAATGTTGATAAAAAAAGTTTCAGTATCTTCAGCAATCAAATCGTTAATAATTGGCACGGATATAGTTTGATTACTATCTCCAGGAGCAAAAGTTAAAGTTCCTGAGACAGCCACATAATCAGATCCGGCTATGGCAGTATTGTCACTAGTATAGTATTCAACTGTAGTTACTTCGCTGCTACTATTAGACAGGCTGACATTAAAATTGATCACACCATTTGCTTCATTGATACTTCTATTTATGATTCTGATGCTAGGCTGATTGTCGTCATTAAGGATGGTTACTGTCGCCGGAGTTATAGGAGTTGTTTGGTTAGGATGACTTAGGGTGAGAGTGATAGTTTCGTCAGGTTCAAAAATTGTGTCACCCAAAACATTCATAGTAATTGTCTTTGTGGTTTCCCCAGATGCAAAGTATAAATTTCCAGATAAGCCACTTGTCACGCCCCCAATCCTAATGTTGTTGTAGTCGCCGCCAGAAGCCGTACTTCCAAAAGTCGCTGTTCCTGCAAACGTATAGTACAAGGCATTAGCAATACTAGTATCGCCACTGCGGGTGACTGTGAATGTGATATTTTGACTTCCACTGTTACCTTCGTTTAAGTTTGAGGCACTAGAAGAGATAGCATAACTTGTATTAGCAGGAGGCACAAAGTTACTTGTGCCAATGTGATTCAACGGTTGTCCAGTAAAATAGTCAGGTGATGTGTTGTTAATAGTACCTAATGTCCAGTTTGATGCTGTACCAGTAACTGCACTAGCTACCCAATCAGAGACTGCGGAACCTGTGGTATCTCCCGATCGCCCGACATATCCTATTGTTGTTCCTGTCAATGGTACATTAACAACTGTCGCACCAGGTTGAATCAAACCACCGCTTGTACCTTTTCTAAAAACAATCGCACCATAGGCTGCGTCATTAGCAGATGTTCCATCCAACACAGAGACTGAATCTAAAATTTGCCAATTGGAGAAAACTACACTATCAGGAATACCATCATTATTTGTATCAATATCATCTGTAAGTGTAGGTGCAATGGCTGAACGTATGAGGAAGAAAGTAACAGAACCATTTTCTATTTCTGTGGTGGTACCACTATCACCCCTATGACCAACAGAACTGGTTGTTCCATTTCCCCATCCCGCGCCAGTTCCCATATTAGTGATAACATTGGCACCAGGACTGACGGAATAGTTACTACCCTTTTGCAACAGAACTAAAAAGCCATTGCTACCAAATTGTTTGCCAGATAAATCAAAAATATTCTGAATATCACCTGAGTTACCACCAAAGTTACCTTCAACAGCAACCAAGTAAGTTCCATTTGGCAGGGTAGCGTTAGGAGTCCCACGCAGTTCAATATATTCGTTGGGAGTATCTGTACTGGGAACATCGAAGAGAATTTCGTTGATTAATCTTAATGGCGGAGTCAGTGAAGTAGTAAGTACGACTGAAACATCATCAGATTGACTATTTGCCGTAGCTAAATCGGCTTTGCCATCACCGTTAAAATCGCCTGCGGTAAGAGAAAGAGGTGCTGTCCCTACACCAAAATCAATGGGACTCTCAAAGTAACCGGTACCATCTCCCAATAATACTGTTACGGAGTTGGGATTAGAATTTGCTACCCCGATATCAAGTTCACCGTCATCATTGAAATCAGCGACTGTAACAGAAGTAGGAGTTGACCCAGCATCAAAGTTAAGGGCAGTTTGAAAACTACCATCATTGTTACCCAATAAAACTGAGATATTATTGGAACCATTGTTTGCTGTTACTAGGTCAAGCTTACCGTCATTGTTAAAGTCGCCAACGCTAATTGAATAAGGGTTTGTACTTACACTGAAGTTACCGAATGAACTAAAACCGCCAGTACTATTTCCAAGTAAAATTGAGACATTGTTGGAAGTACTATTGGCAACTGCTAAATCAAGCTTGCCATCATTATTAAAGTCACCTAACGTTACAGAACGAGGATTGATACCCACCAGGAAATTTTTAGCAGTGCCAAAGTTACCATTACCATCTCCTAAAAGAATGGAGACGTTATTAGAGTTAGTATTTGTTGTTACCAGGTCAAGATTGCCATCATTATTAAAATCGCCGACAGCAACAGCACTAGGACGGGTTCCGACTGCAAAAGTTCTAGCAGGACTAAAACCAGCTGGATCGCTTTGACGGGTGCCAAATAATACTGAAACATCATTGGAATTATAGTTGGCTGTGACGATATCCAAGTCGCCATCTTTGTCAAAATCTCCCACAGCGATCGCATAAGGTCTAATACCACCACCACCAAAACCGACTACACTAAAGTTTGTAGCTGGCCGAAATGTGCCGTCACCATTGCCTACCAGTACTGAAATAGTATTAGATAAATTGTTAGCCGTGACCAAATCGAGTATGCCGTTTTCGTTAAAATCGCCTACTGCGATCGCATAAGGACTTATACCTACTCCATTGAGGACTTTGACAGTAATACTGGCAGTTTCCGCCGTAGTACTGAAAGCACTTGTACCGCTACCAACACCAGGATCTATACCAGTAGTACCACTAGCAAGCCCATCCGAGGCATCCCAAGCGCGAAAGGTAATGTTAGCTATACCTTTGTAGCCAGCATTGGGAACAAAGCGAATCCTTGCTGTATCTCGTAGCAAAGTTGCGGAAGTAGGAGAAACACTAAAGCCATTCCAGTTTGTGCCGCCATTAATAGAGTATTGCCAAGTGCCGTTGCTATTATTTACACCAATGACAGCAATACCTTCCACAGCACCAGCGTCTATATCAGTAATAGGATTACCACTAGCACCAGTAGCAATCATGGCGGAAATCAGAGTGCCATTATTATTGATTTCATTTCGATAAATGCTGGCGAAAGTGGGATTACCAGTGTTATCTAATACAGGAGCATCGTTGATTGAGTTAACAGTAATACTAGCTGTATTGCTATTACTGCTGAAGGGTGTGGCGTTGCCATTAACTGAAACATTTACATCCGTTGCACCGTTAGCAATGCCATTGGTAGTATCCCAAGCGCGGAAAGTAATATCAGCAGTGCCGTTATAGTTAGCGTTGGGTATAAAACGAATGCGTGTATCGTTTTGAACTACAACTTGACTGAGGTTAAAACTTGCTTGGGCAGAAGTTGTATCATCTCCTAAAAAGATAAAGTTTGGTAATCCATAGGGGTCAGGAATTAAAGCAGGATTAGGAGATTCCCAGCTTGTATAATCTCGTAGTGGCCCCGTTAGAATCTCTACATCATTAGCAAATAATTTGTATACATCCCCTTGGACAAAAAGCTTATAGTCCGTTGATTGATTCGTATTAAATGACACGTTTTCTGCTGCTAAGAACATGCCATTGGTTTGTCCTCCGGGGTTAGACGTAATACCATCCCCTTGGGCAAAAATATTACCTGTTGAAGGAGTTAGGAGTTGGAAGCCTAATTCAATTCCTCGCGTACCATCACTACTAATGGCAATAATACTAAATCCTGCTCGGTTAGAATTGGTGCGCGATTCCTGTAAGAGTTGCAAATTAAACGATAAGCTATAGCCACCAGTACGATCTAATGCCGGGAAATTGGTATTTACCATTTGTCCCAACAAGTTGTAATTGCTATAACCTGCATAAATAGCACTGTTAGCAGTAGTGTTTAAAATAGTGCCACTAGTACTAAAGCTTTGAGTTGCTCCTGCGGGGTTATTAAATGACAGCCAGCCTTGAGTATTAGGTGCAGTACCAAGCCCAGCAGTATAAAGTGGGTTAGCACCTAATACAACAGCCGAACTATCTGAAATTGTACCAAAATTAGTCCAGTTTCCGCCGCCATTAATGGAGTATTGCCATATACCGTTAGTGTTATCAACACCAGTGACAGCTATAGCTTTTGGATCTCCATCGACATCGGTAATTAAACCGCTTATTAAATTAGAAACTTTAGTGCCGACATTGACAATGTTGGTAACATCTTCATCGATAGCAGATAAAGTGGCATTAACAGTGTTGTTTAATACAGGAGCATCGTTGACAGGATTAATAATGATAGTGATGTTATCTGTATCGCTCCTAGCTCCGCCTAATTCTAATGCTGCTTGATCATTAGTGACAACTTGCACACTCGCAGTGCCATTAAAATCAGTATTAGGTGTGAAACGTAGATTATCAAGGGCAGTATTTACATTTACAACTGAACCTGTAAAGGTCATACTGCTACTATCGTTACTACCAGTAGCAAAACTGATGCCTGTAGTGTTATTGAGAGTTAATATCCCATTGGTAGCAGTTAATGTGATTTGGATGATGTTACTACCAGAATCAACATCAGCAACTGAAATTTTATTAGCTCCAGAAAAAACAAAGGCTGTATCTTCGTTAGTGGTGGTAGTTACAGGGACAGTATTAATTGGAGCTTGATTTTGCAGCGAAAATTCGGAAGTATCACCAGTTGTCAGATTGGTTGCAGTGGCTGTTAGTAATGACTTGCCACTGACTGGCGTGTAAGTATAATTAATGGCAGCATTACCACTACCATCAGTAGTTACATTTACAAAACCAATAAAGAGTTCGCCTTCTCCCGCTCCAGAAGGATCATAAGTGCTATTGGCAAAAAATTCAATTCGGAAGTTGGTATTAGGAGTACTGTTGAGAAAGCCACTGACGGTATTGCCTACAACAGAATTAAGGACAGGGAAGTTTTGTAAGTTATTGGCTCCAGTGTCAGTATCACCAGTATCGTTGGCAGTTATACCAACACCACCTAAATCAATACCTAAGGTAGTATTGGCAAAGATATTATTTCCTACAGTTTGATTGCCAGTACCTGAAGTAACTCTTACTCCCCTACCTGTATTGAATGCAATAATATTTCCTTGTCCAGCAAGTGTACCACCAATAATATTATTGTTTGCACTTTCGTCAATCCATATTCCAGCATCTGCCTTATTACCTAATGCTCCAACACCTGAAACATCAGTACCAATATAATTACCGCGAACTTGGTTATTAGTAGCACCACTACCATTTATCCATATACCAGCCAAATTATTTCCGGAAATAAGATTGCGATCGCCTGGATTACTTCCACCAATGATGTTATTTGCAGACTGAATTAGGATACCATCTTGTGTATTACCTAATGCACTAGTACCAAATACATCAGTACCAATATAGTTACCATGCACTTGGTTATTTGTAGCATTAATACCACTGATAACTACACCAAAAAGGTTATTCCCGGAAATAAGATTGCGATCGCCTGAATTACTTCCACCAATGATATTATTGGCAGATTGGATTTCGATACCACTAGCTGAATTACCTAAATCAGCAGTAGCTGTCGCATCAGTACCAATATAGTTACCACGAACTTGGTTATTGGTGGCACTACTACCAACAATGAAAATACCAAGACGATTGTTGCCAGAAATAAGATTGCGATCGCCTGGATTACTTCCACCGATAATGTTATTTGCAGACTGAATTTGGATACCATCGTTTGTATTACCTAAATCAGCAGTACCTGTCGCATCAGTACCAATGAAATTACCGCGAATAGTATTGCCAGCACTAGAACTTAACACGTATATACCCGCACCAAATGAACTGGTACTATCAAAACGATTAATAATTAAGCCTTGAATAGTGCTGCCATCAGAACCTGAACCTAGCGTCATACCATGTACACCACTGCCAGCACCACTGCCATTCAATTCAATTCGTAAAGCAGCATTATTACCTGTTGCTAAAGTGTTCTGTGATGCTCCTGTTTGGCTGTAACCATCAATAATTACAGTACCTGTAATCGTTGGTAATTCTGATGTAAGGTTAATAGTCTGTACACCACTGCCAGGAATACTGAAGTTAATAGTGTCAGTACCTGAGTTAGCATTAGCATCCAAAATTGCTTGCCGTAAGGAACCAGATCCACTGTCATTGGTGTTAGTGACAATAAAGGTAGCAAAAATACCGCTATAACCAGCCATAGTCGAAGGAAGAAACGCAAGCTGGGTTGTAATTGCACCAACGGATGCTTGAAGTTGCCAATCTCCTCCTAAAGCTGCACTACCCGTTAGGTTTTTAGAAGCCGCAATATTCGCCCCTGTTAAAAGATGTAATTGCTTAATAAATGCTATCCCTTGTTGCCCAGATGCCACATTACAACCATATAGAAGAATGTCGGCATCATCCGTTAAAGCACTTATCCACTGCTGTAATTGCTGGGTATAAGTTGCCAAATTCTCATGATTAAGTTGCGTTGCTCCCAATTGCAAACTACCTTCACTACCATGAGAGACAATGTGAATTGATTTATATTTGCCCCCTTGCAAAGCTTCAGTAATTTGGGTGATCCCATCTAGTTTGGAATCAAGCACAACAACTTGACTGCCTAAAGTAATTCCAGCAATCAAACTTTGGTAATCTGAAACTGCCGCATCTATAAAAACAATATCTATAGGTGTGGTTTCTATATGTTTTCTAACACTTGAATTTTGCAAATTGGTAGCCGAAGTAGATTTATTCTTAGAGATTCTATTTACTAGTAGTTCCATAGATTTCAAATAAATTAGTGTAAGTAGTAAATAAAAATTTGAGCCAAATCAAAGACTTATTGACTCAAATAAATTGATAAGTTCAGGACTTACGTAAACAACCACGTATTTCCGTCATTGCGACCGTAGGGTAGACGCGGAGCGGCTTCTCGCAGAGTAGCAATCTCAAAGCCTTGATTTTTGTGGCGAGTGCGTAAGTCCTAAAGTTGTACTTTTACTTTTTCTCGAATCTGTCAACTGACAAGATTATCCTTGCGGCCTCGTTGTCAGCATTGCACTCGTTAGTTAATTACTATTTTTTCAAGAGATTCGTAATATTCCTTATCTTGAGATAACTAAGTAAGACCCAAATATCCTGTACTTTGGAGAGCAACAAGAAATTGAGAGTATTTAATTTTTATACTCTATATAGAAGAAACACTACAGTACTATTACTGAAAAATATTAGCTTGAATGCAAACCCTGAGATGCTCAAAGCCCTGATTATGGTAATGGAGGCTAAAAGTTAGGGATATGTCTATTCATTACTTATTGAAGATTGCTATATGACAGTAGATGCACTGAAAAATTAAGCAGTAAGACAGAGTTATATTAGAAACGCAAATGCGAACAACTTAAGGAGTCTTTCAAATAATGACTAAATTATCTGCAATCATCAAAGGCAGCATTTGTCTACTAGGTTTGGTTGGTGTTGGTAATATTTTAATAGCCCCAGCCAATGCAGAAGCTGCTGCTCGTGGTGCTATTACGCTGGTGAGAGCTTCGGGTGCTTCTGTCAGTGTTAGCGGTGAGTTAACTTTGCCTAATAACGCATATTTTACTGGTGCGCTACAAGTAGGAGCTAGTTATGGTGATACTACAAGTTTCACCTCAGCTAGTGACAATGAGCAATTAAGTTCTGTGACCATTACTCCAGGAGGGATTAATAATAGTAACCTAGTCGGTGCTAACAATCCTTTCCTCCAAGCCGCAGCTGATGCTTTAACTGCTGCTTCTGGTGACATTGGCGCACAAGCAGCTATTATTCGCGCTGGTGCCGGTGTTAATGGTTTAGGCGGTTTAGAGTAAGTTCAATTTTTAACTAAACCAAAAATATCAACTAAAATAGCCCCGACTTCTTATAGACACCCGTAAGGTGGCTTACCGAAAGGTAGAGGTTGGGGATTTTAATCTCTAGCTTTTTGCCAAGACATTGCAGGATTTTGTTCATAACTTATTTTGACTGATGAGTTGATCAATTTTAGATTTTTCATGGCACCCATTTAGTATCAAATATTTCGATATATAACCGTAAAGATTTGCCTGAATTTCAGTGAAATTACTGTGAACAGACCAAAAACGCAGAGTTATATTGAAAACGCAAAACGCGGGAAACGCGAAAAACTGAGGAGTCTTTAAATTATGACTAAGTTATCTACAATCATCAAAGGCAGCATCTGTCTGCTAGGTTTCATTGGCGTGAGTTCCATGCTTTCTGCCCCAGCAAATGCTGAAGCTGCTGCTCGTGGTGCTGTTACTCTCGTTAGAGCTTCTGGTGCTTCTGTAAGTGTTAGTGGTGAATTAACTTTACCTGAGAACGCATACTTCACTGGTGCTTTAATGGTGGGTGCTAACTATGCGGGTACATCAGCAGCTGACGATGAGACCATCACTGACATCATGGTAACCCCAGGTGGCATTAATGTTGATGCTCTACTCGGAGTTGACAATCCATTCCTCCAAGCCGCCGCTGATGCTTTAATTGCTGCTACTGGTGCTGGTGACATTGGCGCTCAAGCTGCTATCATCCGTGCTGGTGCTGGTGTTAATGGCTTAGGTGGTCTAGAGTAGATTAAGTTTTAGAGTCTTGTAAGTACTTACAGAATAGTTGAATAAATCGATATATCATAGGGGGTGGGTATAGCAGCGCTATGTCTACTCCCTCTATTTATTTTTGCAATTATTCCTATTAATGTCAGTCTTCAACATTTGTACTTCACTTAAGCAAGTAAACTTAATTAAATATCCAAAAAATTTTGTTCGTAGTGAGGGATTTATCGCTCTTTTTACAGGATTTTATAGGGCTAGAGCAGCTGAATACAAACTTTTATTTTTTCAGACTTTATCAATTCTTTCATAATTAGCCAGCAAGAGGCTTTTCATATAAAAATTTTAGTGTGTTTTTTATTTGAAATTTCTTTAAAGATCATCAATGTAAAAACTGCTTATTTTATACACTAATGTAAATTTTCTGCCAAATTGCCAAAATTAATTCTAAATATATCAACTGAAACTCTTACCCCATAAGCAACAGAGATTTAGGTCGTTTTTGTTACCTAAAAAATGTTCATGTTTAACAAAGTTCTTTCTTCAAGAATTTTATATTTTGTCTACCTAAGTATATTCACTGTCTTTGCATACAAAAGCAAAAGATATTAGTGAATCTCGGTAGGCGTAAAACTTGAGAAGTGAATTAATCATGAATACCTTATCTAATCAATTATCCATAACATTTCAGTTCAGCATTTACCTACTGGGATTAGTCAGTCTGGGCAATGTTTTGGTAACACCAGTTAATGCACAGCAAGCAACTGTTCGTGGTGCAGCTTCGTTGGTAAGAACTTCTGGTACTTTTATCAATGTTAGCGGTGAATTAGCTTTACCTGCTGGTGCTTACAGTCAATCTGTACAAATTGCACCTATTTATGGAGGTACACCAGGTGGACTTGATGAAACAATCACAGGTTTGACTATCACTCCAGGGGGAATGGAATTTACTGCATCTAGCAGTACAAATCCATTTGTTGATGCAACTGCAAATTTACTCAATAGTGGACTGTCTTTAGATAATTTAGATAATGTAGTAACTATTATCCGCGCCGGCGGTGGTGAACAAGGTTTAGGTGCTTTAGAATAAATTAAAGTTTTTTCTATGATCAGATTTTAAGAATCAGGACTTACGCAAGCAAAATGTGTTATTGCGATCACATTGCCACGCTACGCTCGCAACATGCTTCATGTAGGGTAAGCCCTAATGGACATGGCTGCGCTTACCGCGTAGCGTGCCGAAGGCTCTAGTAATCCCAAAGTTGTAGGCGAATCACGTCGCTATAGTATCTTGCGGGGCTACACCAACGTTATGACGTAATTACGTGAATTTTGCCTAAGTCCTAAAAATATCAGGTGTGTTGCAACTCTATATCGGTGACGCACCAATGAACAAATAAAACTTTGGTGTGTCATAACATCAAAAACCCAACATCATTGGCAGCGTTGGGTTTTTAGGCGTTTCAGTCCACTACTGGTGTGACAAGCTTAAAATGTTGATTTCATCAGATGGAAAAAGAAAATCCAATCATGATCATTGATTATTTAACTCAAAAAATTAGACTAGGCGCGCCACTATGTTTATTACAAATATTTTGTGAATTGGTATCACCTGTTTCCGGTTATATCATTAAAATCGATAACCACCTTGGATCTGTAGATCAAATCCATTATCTCCTGTACCAATTTGTGCTTCTAGAAATACGCTATTTTGAGGAAAGCTGTGTCTAATTATAGTTCCATAATTAAACCCAGAAATACGAGTACTTAAACCAGGATTATTAATACTATAATTTTTGATAAAAGCACCAAGAGAAATATTAGTACTCACTCTTTGTAAACCTTGTAATTGAAAGAAAATTTCTTTACCTATTTCCAAGTTTGATTTGAAACTCAAGCCAGTACTTGTACTGAATTCACCATTAAATATACCCAAAAGATTACCATTACTATTCTCTGAAATTAAAGCTATCCCAGGAGCTAGACTAAAACCAAAATTTCTGCCTTGACGCTGATATACATAACTTAAAAAAGTAGCGTTAGGATTATTGCTATTAGAAGCACTATTTAAGTTAATTCTGAGGAATGGTATTTGTGTATTAAGAGCTAAAGGTTGATTGTTCTCGTCTAGCTCAACTGTGGTTTTAATATAATTTAGTAAGATATTAGTGTATAAACCTAATGTTGGTTCTTTTGTGCCTAAATTATTATTAGCAACGCCTGGAGCCGAGTCAGCATTGATATTTAACCAAGCTCCTAAATTAGCACTATAATTAAAATCTCCAGAAGAACCCGCGGCTAGTAGTTCTACTGTGGGTAAAGATAGATAACCATTAAAATTGCTGAATCTAGTACCTATTCTATCAACTCTAGCTAGTTCTATATAATCGAATGCTAAATCAGCAGAACGTACAGATATTGGTACTACTGTATTATCTGACGAGTTAAATCTTTGTACAAATTGTTCTCCCTGAGGACTAGTCAAAACTACTTCTAAAGCAGAAGACTCATTGATAGGATTAATAGAAGTACTATTTAAAGGAATTGGGTTACCAATATAAGTTAAAGGGCCAAACCTTTCGTTAGACAATCTCAAATCAGAGAAAAAAGTATCACCTTCTTGTAAAATTTCAACTTCTCTTCCTAAAAATTGAACAGCACGTTTGTGATTTCCAGTTCTAATTTGCAAAATACTGGAATTAGTAGGAGTAATTTTGCTTGGTAAAGTGTAAGTTCCAGAAACCTGCTCTAATCCACTACTTGTATTAGAGTAAGCTAAAGTGCGATTAAGTCTATTATTAATTTGTCTTCTTTGCAAAGGTGTAGCAGGAGCATTGAGAGGAGTAAACCCTGCTCCATTATCAAATCTTTCTCTAGCTTCTTCTAAACCTTGGTTAATATCGTCAATTTCAATATATTCAAAAATTCCACCTAATAATAAGCCTATAGTGGAGTTGACTGATTGTACAACATCAATTTTGCCAGATGTCAATTTAGCTGTTATGGATAATCCCGGATTAGAAAAAAGATTGGAGTAAGTAGCACTAATTTCTACTGGATCATATTGGAGAATAGTGCGATTGTGTGGATAACTAACAAAAAGTCTTTTCCAATTATCAGTAGTTTGGGTTTCAGATAATGTTTCAAATTGAGGATCTCTTTTTCCTAAGGATACCCATTGTAAGGAATTCAAATAATGAAAATCTTTTTCTTGCTGAGTCAAAAATGGATTAACTGCGACATTCAACAAATCGTAGTTATCAAATCTGCCTAATTGAGCAATTTTAACACCTGGAAAAGAAGTAATAGGAGCAGTAAAATCAAATCCTTCTCCTGTTAAAATATTGCCCCACAAAATACCTGCTTCTTCTAAGGCACTATTAGGAATTATGTCACCTTCTCTAAGTCTGACATTGCCACCATCTAATATAGGTTGTAGATTATTTGTAGGAAAGCCTTGTAGAATCCGAGGAGCATTGATGGAATCTAAATATTGAAATAAAGCATCACCACCTTCAGAACTCAATGTAGAACCACTACCAAGCATGGAAGTAGTATTTTCTAGAACTGTAACATTAGGAGTATCAGTGTTTACTCCACTATTAATAATCACTCTACCAGCAGGTATACCTTCAGGATTTATTAATTGTCCTGCTATTGAAGTAATAGATAAATCATTAGTATCAACTGTTCCAGTTAAATTTTCAAAGTCTGTGGGTATATTGAACAGAGATTGCAATCCCCAAAACCCCTGTTCTGAAGTCATATCTTGCGTAATATAAGTATCTGTTTCTCTTCCTTGAGCGACGATACCTGCTTGTGAACCCTTAGTTTCTATGACGATACGATTATCATCGATAACCCAATAAAACTGATCAGGTTTCAGAAATTCACCATAGGTAAATTTATTGATAATCTGATAGTCTCCATAGGATCTAATTCTAATATCTGTATCTATATAATTTTCATCTTTGTTGGGATTAAACAATTGAGGTATAAATGTAAAATTATCTGTGGGATTAACAATTAAAGGATATCTGTTAGCACTAAAAGTCAAAGCATCAAGAACTATTTGTTGTTGGATTTTTCTTGTATTTTTGGATTGACGGAGTTGTCGTATTAGTATTTGTTGCTTTGGGGTATATGGTTGTGTTTCTGGCTTGGCTTCTTGTTCGCCTGGAATTGGTGTTTCATCTTCTTCTGGTTCTAACTCTATTTCTATATCAGTTGGTTGAGGAGGTTCTACCTGAAATTCTTCAATGGGAATAATCTGAGATATCCTACTAAATTCATTGATATTTTCTGTTTCTGGTAAGCTAGAATTAGCAATTTTTAAATCTTGTGGCAGTTGTCTTTCGCTGTTATGTTGTTCCACCTCCCATGTTTCGTCAGTACTTTTATCAACTTCTGGTAAGTCATCATTTATTTGAATAATATTGTCTGTGATTAAATTTACATTTTCTTCTGGGACAGTCAATTCTGAGGCAAGTGCTGTTAATTGAGGAAATATTAATTTTGTAATAATCGCACAAGATAGAAAGCACAGCCAAAATAAGCTTAATTTGTTCCTTAGTCTCATCACTTTTAAATTGATATTTTTCTCAGCTAAACTTTGCTATTTCGTCAAATAAATACTAGACTTTCTAGTAAAAAGACAAAATTCAAAAGTTTACTTATGATCTGTTAATTAATGAACTGATTGATCAATACTGCTTTGAATAGGTTACTAACCTTAGTGATCTAAACCATCTTGTTAGTAGTTAGTTGATGGAAATGTATTAGACAGTAATTTTTATGCATACCGATATATATCGCTAAAGAAAGTCGATGTTTATCAACTAGCGATAAAGACTAGAATAATCTCAAGTAAATTTACTGCAACCAGAGTGTAATTCTTGTGTCTCAATTAAACCTCAGCAAGAACACTGGAATTACAGAATAAAGCTTCAAGGTAAACGTAATAATACGTAATCAATTTATGTTAAATTTAAGTAATAAAGTCAAAAAATATGCATTAAGGACTCGTTAATGTCTTGCTATCTATATATAGGCTGTTAACCGCTGTATTATGTATACGGTTGTACACCTCGTCGTTATTTATACTAAATACTAATAATAAAAATAAGTTGAGGAGATATTCGATCATGTAGGCTAGATTGTGGAGCGATCGCCCTAAAATATTGTATTGATGCTGTTAAATATCAGCTCAATCACTTTTGGTCGATTTGCTTCATCAGGAAAATGACAGCGTACCGCATCACGTAACATTTCTTTGAAGCTAGCAATATCATCAGCTTGCGTAAAAATCGATTCACCCAAAGCTTTTGCGGTGTAACCACCCTCTGGGTCTTCTTCAATTAAAAATACGATTTCCGTTGCTGTATTGTTCACTATTTCCCAACTGACATCAAATTATTTACTTCAATCATAATTTACCATTCAAAAAGATTTACTTTGAGAACATCAGATTTTCTCTGCATTGCCAAATGTTTCAATCTACTCGCCGCCGTCTTGCTATCTGGTACACCGCCGTCACTGCTGTCTTACTTCTACTCTTTGCCAGTGGGGTGTATTTATATGTCCGCAGCACATTAATTGAACGTGTTGATGATACCCTAAATCATGTAGTGGAAATAGTCGAGCGCTCTTTGGTAATTGAGCCAGTTGATGCCGATACCGAACAATTTCGCATTAATGTAGAATCCAGCTTTCGTGATAACGCCGGCACTGTAGAAGATGATCACATTGACCTGGAATGGTTTAGTTCCACTGGTGAGTTACTTTGGTCAACCCTATCGGAACCCTTGAATATTCCCATTCATGGGAACCGCCTTGGTGAAACTGTGCGCGTAGTTAAGCAAGAAAGGTGGGGAGATGGAGAGATTCAGGATTCTCCACTTTTACTGCGACAGGTGACCCAACGGGTGGAGGTGGGACGGCAAGTATTAGGATATCTGCGTGTCAGTCATCCCTGGTTTGAAGTGACTAAACCTAGTCGCCAGTTGATTATTGATTTGGCCTTGGGGACTTGGTTCATGGTACTTTCTGTCGCCGCCAGTGGCTGGTTTCTTTCGGGTAAAGCGATGGAACCTGTGGGCGAATCTTACCAACGTCTCAAACAATTTACAGCTGATGCTTCTCACGAACTCAGAAGTCCCATTACATTGATTCAAACTAATGTGCAAGTTGCTTTAGCTGATTTGGAGTTAGCACACACAGACGTTACCACTTCTGTTAACTATCGGCAACAGTTAAAGGTGGTAGAAAGGCTAACGCAACGCTTGGGTAAGTTAGTTAATGATTTATTATTTTTAGCCAGACAAGATAGTGGTATTAGCAAAGATGTTTTTTCACCTTGTCCTATGGATGCTTTGCTGATGGAAGTGGTGGAAGAACAACAACTGTTAGCCCTAGAAAAACAAATTAATCTTACTTTTGATTTAATTGATCCTCCCACCTTGGAAGCTAGCCCTGAGTTACTAGAAAATTGGTTCACGCTCATGGGTAAATGGGATCAACTAGTGCGGCTATTTACAAATTTGATTGGTAATGCTTTGCAATACACCCCAAGCTGTGGACAGGTACATGTGGAATTGGTGCGTTTAGAAGGAACCAATCGCGTGTCTAAAATACGTTACAGCACAGCCCAGTTGCAAATTAAAGTGAGTGATACTGGTGTGGGTATTCCCGCCGAAGCCCTACCACGCTTATTTGATCGCTTTTATCGTGTAGATCCGGCGCGTACCCATAAAACTCGAAATGTAGCTACAGCAAGTTCTACAGGTTCAGGATTGGGACTAGCGATCGCTCACGCTATTGTCGAACATCACCAAGGTCAAATTCAAGTAGAAAGTCATCTTGGCAGAGGTACTACTTTTATTGTCACCTTACCAATAAGTCTTGAGTCTTAATTTTTTATTTACCATTTGTTTCCTCTGACAGATGCAAATTAACAACTGTACATACTAATTTAAATAGTGTAGCGCTTAAATGAAGCTTGAATAAAATTGTTCTCAGATTCAAAATCTAGGAACATTTGAACTAATTTCAACTATGCGGGCAGAGTTTCTACAATAGCAATATTTGTAGTTGAATTTAGTTTGTATATCTGCTATTTATGAGCGCCAACAAAATATTTCTACTTTTTATACGTCATTGGGTAGTTATATAAAATGTCAGATTTAGCCTGGCTGGACAAAAATTGGAGGTTTAAATGCCAATTAGTATTAGAAAAGATATAGCCTATCTTTTACTCAAAAAAATTAATGATACCGGACGAGGAATGCACGAAGTCCGGTTTAATGAAGCCGATTTAGCTGGGCATAAATTAACACCAGCCGAATTTTTAGGTCATTTAGATTATTTGAATCAACGAAATTATATTAATGCTGAGTTTACAGGTAATGCTTACGGTACTCAAAACGATGTGCCTGACTTTATTAATCCACAAGAATTTGACATGAGAATTGCCAATACTTATGGTGCAGAAGATGGGCCATTACCGCATTTGATTACCTTTAAAAAAGCAGAAATCACAGAAAAAGGACAAAAAATGCTCGACAGATTAGAAGCTAATCCTCCAGAAAACTTAAAAGCGGGTGCATCAGTACCCATCGCCGATAAAGATATGCCTTTCTTAGAAAAGGTTATGGCAAAAAGCGGTCTTAGCGATATTTTCGATGCTAGAGATATCACAGTAGTAATTTATCGAGTGATGCGCGACTTAATGACTACTGAAGCTGCTGACAGAGTAGAAGCGGAACTGCACGAGCCTGCGGAAGTTACCAAAGATAAATCGCTGCAAATGGAAATTGCCGACTTATGGCATGATACAAATCCCATTGTCGGATTTTTAAGTCGGGTACGTCCACCTTGGCAAGGCCCTGGTATTTTTAAAATTGATAGCGATCGCTTTTTGTTTAGAGTAGAAAATGAAGGCGGAATGCCAGGAAATGTCAACCCTGAACAAGTTGTAAAAGCGGTATTTTCTGCCACCAAGGATGAATTATCTTCAGAACGCATCCAGGAAATTGCTAGTTGGTTACCAGATAAGGTGCGTCAACTCTGGGAAGAGGCATAGGCATAAAATCTGGTTCTCACCAGAAGATATAACAAAAATATCCCTGACTTTTGGAAGCAGTCGGGGATATGAGTCTAATGCATATTTGCAATAACAAGCTTTTACATTCTTTATATTTAATAAGTATTAAGTCTCTAATTTAGAGTTTGTCTACACTCCAAATAAGCAATAGTAAATAAATAAAATTAATAATAAATTAATTACCTCATTCCTAAGAATGAAATTTTTAGTGTATCTATTTATTTATTTCAATCCCATAGTTATACAAAACGATTGGCATCAATTGTTAATATTAAGATATACCTAACAATTTAATCAAACTACTAATAAAAGGTAGCTCAATTACTATTGCGCCACTGCGCCACAATTTAAATAAATTCAAATTAATTCTTGGTAAGCATTTTAAGAACTTTTCAAAACAAGAAAATCAATGTTTTTCTGGAGGTCAAAATGAATAGTAACACTCACAAAATTCGCAAATATGCTGGATTATTTGGTGCTATATGCGGTGGACTACTAATTAGTGGTTCCGCACAAAGGGCGGTAGCGCAACAACCTATGTCCCAACCTATTCGCCAACCTAGTTCCCAGATAAATCCTTGCCCTAGTATTTACTACGAAGAACCACACAATAATCGGGTAGTCGTACCACGGGGATGTCCTCCCAATGCCTTAACTCGCAGTCTAGAGGCTCAAGGTACTCTTCCTGTTCCTACATCTCCTGTCCCTGCTACCCCTCGATCCAATCAGATTCCACTGGGTGTTGGTGGTGAAACACCAGTTGGTAGAACTCCCGTACTCAATCCTTGCCCCAGGGTTTTCTACGAAGAACCACATAATAATCGGGTAGCGGTACCTCAAGGATGCCCTCCCAATGCTTTTACCCAACAGCAACAACAACAAGGCATTCCCTCTAGTGAGGCTTTACCCGCAAGTCCACAAACTACAGGAATTCAACCACCATTACCAGAACAACAACAAGCGCCCAGCATGACCATCGCTTTGGTTGATGGTAGAGTGAATGTCAAATTAGTGAATGACAGTGGAGCTGAAGTAACTTACCAAGTGATTGGTGATACATCCCCGCGATCGCTTGAAGGTAGATCAGATGCCACACTACAAGGTTTACAGGCGCCAGTCACAATGACGTTCTATCGTAAAGATGGTGGACTGCTGGAAATAACACCCCAACCTTCAGCAGAACCCGGCATGATGGAAGTCCGATTGAACGAAACAACTGACGTAGCTCAGGATATAAATACAATACAGATTCAAAATGATGGCACTGTATTGTTGAATTAATCTCACCTGGTTTTGCTTCAAAAAATTTATCCCTCTTCTTGCAAGGAGAGGGATGTTTGTTCAGGTTAACACTTTCCTCCGACAGCTAGGCTGGGTGGGAGATTATTTACGAATTATCGTTTGAGCATTTGAGTCAGTTTATCAACTAGTCGCACTTCCTGCTTATTATCTGCCAGTGTACGTGCCAGAACTATCGCCCTTTCATAAAAATTCTGGGCAGTTGAGTAATTGCCTAGCTGCTCATATAAATTAGCGTAGGACTCAAAAGAAATTAATTCTTCTCGGAGATTTTTTAATTCTTGGGCGAGGATTAAGCGCTGTTCTAGTAAATCAAAGGCACGCGGATAACGCCCTACTGCACTGTGTGCTATGACTAAACCGTCAATTGCCCGTAATTGATTGGTGCGATCGCGGCTGGTTTTAGCGATTCGCATGGCTGCCCCATAAGTACCAATGGTATCTGGATAATTGCTGGCAGCTAAATAAGCATCTCCTAAATTATTCAGAGTATTCGCTTCACCGATAGTATCGCCAGTTTGACGGCGGAAACTTAGGGCAGTTTCATACAGCTTAATTGCTTTGTTGTAGTCTCCTAACCTAGCAGATACCAATCCTAAATTACTTAAAGATAATCCTTCACCTTCAATATTTTTGACATGGCGAGCAATAGTCAGGGCTTCTTCCACAGTTTTACCTGCGGCGACAGCTTCACCTTGTTGCAGCAATAAAGTACTAATGTTATTTAAAGCAAAAATCTGAGATTGAAAGTCTTTCGTATCACGAGCGATCGCTAACCGACGGCGCAAGGCGTTTTCTCCTTGTTTAAACCGATTTAACTGGAGATAAGCCTTGGCCATTAAATCGTAAGTCACCCCTTGGGCTTTAAGGTCACCAATTGAGTGATAAATTTCCAAGGCTTCTAGACAAGAGGCTACAGTTTTCTCAGCGAATCCTGAGGCATATTGTTGTTCACCAATCCGCACTAAGCTATCTGCTTCTTCTCGAGATTGCTGCCAACTTGAACCATTTAAAGGGCGGTGCAGTTGTTGTGTAATATCCGCAGCACGTACCACTGTCGGACTCAGTAAAACAATAAAAAGTAAAACGTAACACCCAGGTAATAACTGCCGTTGTTTCATAAAATTTACCGGCGAAATTTCGGCTCTAAGTAGAAGGTTTAAGAAAAAGATGTATTTATTAAAAACAAGACCAACAAAATACGCGTTTATACTTAAGTTATTCTGAGACAGAATCTTCTCCCAAGTATATGGTGCGGATGTCTGCGGGTAACTTGTCCTCTAGCATACGATAGCCTTCCTGAAGAAAATTGGCTACTTCGAGAGGCGAGATCTTTTCTCCTTCTGCTTGCAAATAAGCGGCAATTCTTGTTTCACTCCAGTGGAAAGTTTGCGCCATCAACACCATTAAACGCAAAATAGGTGGTAATTGGTCTAATGCCTGTTCTACATAGCACCACAGCGGCGGTGACGTCGCCTGAAGAGAATAATGAATGGCTTCTGTTGGCGGTAGTTGAATTTCGTTGATACAGAAAGCGGTGATATTAATCAGCCAATTTTGTAAAGTCAAAGCATCTGGACTGGAAGCAGGATCAGCTAAATTTAATCCTCCGAGTTCGTAGTAAATATGTTTCCAAGTGAGAGCAAATAAATAATCTGCCTGGACAGGCGATCGCGCTGAATGCTGAATCAAGGTGTAGACTATGGGGCTATAGCGACAAAAAATGACTGTAAAGTACTTGCCAACATCTGGATAAGTCTGAAACAGATTTAGCAGTTCTAGGTCACTGTGATGAAACAATGACTTCACTAAGGGGTGATTAGCTTCGGGAAAATGAGGAATTTGCATAAGCTTACGGGTGGCTGGTAGTTAAAATAGTATTGTGAGTTAGTGACTGTCTGGCGCTGATCTGCATACAATCGAGGTTATGGTCTGTTGGTTGCTAAGACTCAGACTACTTTAGTATTGATAAACTAAGAATAAGGACTTAAATTTAGTTCTGATAGAGAATAATAAAAGCCGCTCCTTTATATAATCTTTGGTTTGTTCATGGTTATAGCAGCTAATGTAATGACTTTCTTGTTTGCCCCTTTGACTTTAGGCTCTTTTTTACCATCCCTGCCTTTGGATAGCTTATTTTCCACCCAAGGCATTATGGTGATGTTGCTGGCAGCCTATGCCGGTGCAATGTGGATGTTTCTCACCAGCGCCCCCAAAGTACACACTGTAATGGTGTCTGACTTGGAGATTGCCCGACAGTTGTATGAAGGGCTGCTAGATTTGCCAGCCGCCGAAGTGCCTTTGCACTACTACTACAACTACGAACAAACCCTAGGCACCACTGGCATCGATCCACTGTACATGTCTACCAGTCCTAGTTGGTCTAACAAGGTGATGAATAATGCCAACGATGGGTTGTGGTATCAAATGAAAAAAAATACCCAGCTCCACGTGATTACAGGGGCTAGTTTGGGTACCAAGAATCAACAACGTCACGTTTGTTTTGACCGTGACTGTTTAGATATGATTTTATTGCGAATAGAAATGCGCGGATTAAAGTTCAAAATTCGCAACCAAAAGCCCCTCAATTTTCTAGTTAAAGACTATGAAGGGCGCATTATTGAAGTATCTGAAGTAGCTAATTAGTTTTGATAATTGCCAGGCTATTACTGGTAGTGGACTGACACGCCTAAAATGGTGTGATAGATATAACTCTTGTAGTGCAGGCATCTTGCCAGCACCGGACGGGCGAGACGCCCATCCTACAAGATAAATGTAGTGCAACATTTTAGCTGTGTCAGTCCAGTAGCTTTGGCAAGAATAGGGGTTGTGGGATGAGGTTATTTATTTTATTAAATCTCTCTGCCTTCGTACATTTCAAACTGGGGGCTACTACAAAGTTGTTCCCGGTTTTTCAGGTCATTAGATAATATTAATTACTTAAATATTACTTTTTATTCGCGATCAATTTTAAATCTTTTTCTTGCATTTCGAGAAGTTCGGGAATCGTCACAAAGCTATAACCTTGCTGGCGAAACTTACTAATAATTTCTGGTAAAGCTTGTACCGTTTGGGAGCGATTGCCACCACCATCATGCAATAAAACAATTCCACCAGGTTTTGCATGTCCAAAAACGTTATTAATTAACCTTGATACGCTGGGACGCGCATAGTCTAAGGAGTCAGATGACCACATAATAATGGCATATTTTCTATTTCTTGCATAGGCAGCCACCCCATTATGCATGATCCCTCCAGGTGGCCGAAACAAATTAGTTTTCACCCCTGTAGTTTGATAAATTAAATCTGTTGTGTTATCAACTTCATAGGCAGCCGCCTTGGGATTCATGTAATGATACCAGTGATGCCAAGTATGATTGCCAATAGCATGACCATCAGCAATTACCCGTCTCACCATATCTGGATAATTTTTGACATTTTGACCAACAACGAAAAATGTCCCTTTAACATTATTTTCTTTAAGAATATTCAGTACTTGCACAGTAGTATCCGGCCAAGGGCCATCATCAAATGTCAGAGCAATTACTTTCTGACCCTGACTGAGGTTTGCTGTCTTAATGATTGCCCCTTGAAAGCGTGGTGGCACAGCATAAGAGAGACCCTTGATTTTGGCTTCTTGCTGCCAACTTGTGAGCATTGTTGCTTTTAATCCCTCAATGCGCTTTTGAGTGCCAACTTTGGCAGCTGATAAATTATTTATATTTATATCTTGTCGGTTCTGCGCCTCAGAAGCATTTGGCTTGATTAGTAACATTAAAGCAATGCTCAAAGCAGCACTCAAGGCAAGCAAGGCAATTAATATTCCTTGTGGCCAAAGAAACGACCTATTGTTTTCCACTTCATAGCTCCTTCAAAGGTAGAACCATCAGTCACATTTCTGACGGTACTTTGTAGCACACTTGCTTTTAAATATTTGTGATAGGTAGATGTTTTCTGATAGTTGAGAACTTACGGCTCACAAACTTACGGAAATCTGAGAAAAAATATAAGCTATGACTGATGAAGCTTCAACTGTAACCGAGGAAATCTGGTTTCAGAGGATGATTAATCATAGAATATTTATTAATAATTAATGCTTCCCGCTTCATGGCATTAACAAAATATTTTGTTGGACACAGGTTATCTATACAAAATTGCTCTTGGACAATCTGAATGCCATAGCTGATAATTTATATCGTAATCTTTTTTTTCATTGTTGATTTGTTAAAAAATAGTTAATTTTTACCTTGTTTGCTGTCATTCTTTGACTACCATAGATTGGATATGACGGCAATCAACTGCATATAGTTTCCCATTCTTTAGGTAAACTCAGCCGTTAATCTCTATACTTTTTACTTGTTTATTCTGAATAATTTTGATCAGCATTTGAGTGTATTTTTCGATGCTGATGCATCAGCTACTTAAACAGCTAAATTTAGCTTAAATTTCTCAAGTTTTTCACTTGCGAATAACGATAGCAAGTTAATTAGGGATATTACATCATTGATATGAGAATTACAGCATATATAGATACAGTGTAATTACCGAATTTTATTAGGGCTTGATCATCTAACCATATTCTGAGAATTTTTATGTATGAAATTTAACTATTGATACCAGTAGAGTTTTTGATTTAGTTATAAATTGCGATTTGTCAAAAATATCTTGTTTAAGTGACAGTTATTATCGAATAATTACCAAATAATGATTCTAATTTACAAAATATGCGTCCATTCCGAGAAAAAGAATGGCTATTTAGCTTGTTTATCGCATCGGTGATCCTGTGGCTGATATTTTTGGGAAACTTGCCTTTACGAGACTGGGACGAAGGGACTGTAGCCCAGGTTGCTCGTGAAATTTGGCGTGCCCCCGCGGGTTCTCTGCGTTGGCTTTATCCTATTTTGGGAGGCGAACCGTATCATAACAAGCCACCTCTGATTCACTTACTCATTGCTGGGGCTTACTTTCTCGGAGGAGTGAATGAGTGGACTACACGTTTGCCCAGTGCAACTTTAACTGCGTTGGGAGTTCCTTTGCTCTATTTGGTGGGGCGTTTGCTGTTTAAACAACATTTACCAGCATTGTTTACTGCTTTGGTTTACTTGACAATGTTGCCTGTGGTGCGTCACGGACGCCTGGCGATGTTAGATGGCGCGAGTATTTCTTTTTTTCTCCTGTTGTTATTTTTTTTACTGAAAGCCCGCCAGCATCAACGGTATGCGTTAGGTGTGGGAATTTGTCTGGGACTAATTACTCTCACTAAAGGAATGTTAGTTTTATTGTTGGGGGCGATCGCTTGTTTATTTGTGATTGCCGACGGACAATTATCTTTGGGGAAAAACCCCTATTTCTGGGCAGGGATGTTGTTGGGAAATGCAGTACCTTTGGCTTGGTATATTGCCCAATGGCAACATTATGGGGGAAGTTTTTTACAAATCAATTTTCAGGCACAAACCTTTAACAGGATTACACAACCAGTAGAAGGTCATAGTGGCCCTCCTTGGTACTATTTAATTGAGTTAATTAAATATGGTTTTCCCTGGCTAATATTTTTGCCAGGAGGGTTACATCTAGCTGTGCGAAAACGTCATACTACCTGGAGTCATTTAGTTCTTATGGGGACAGTTGTTTATTTTGTCGCCATTTCTTTGATGAGAACCAAACTTCCGTGGTACATCATGCCGATTTATCCGTTTTTAGCTTTAGCTATTGGTGCCAAACTGAGCGAAATTTGGCAACACCGAAATTTGATTAACAGATATTGGGCTATATTCCTACTTATGATTGCGATTGCAGGTGTAGGAGGATGTATTTACTTTGTTATTGCTGATCCCCAGCTTGTATTGATAGTTATGAGTTTGCTTTTGGCAACCAGTATGGGTATCGCTGCATGGCTAATTAAACAGCGCGATCGCCTGGTTATTCCTGTGTTATTTTCGGGAATGTATCTAGTTTTATTATTGTTGATGAGTTCCCAATCTTGGATCTGGGAATTAAATGAAACTTTCCCGGTCAAACCTGTGGCGGCATTGATTCGTACCCATGTTTCTCCCGGAACGAAAATCTACACTTCTTTTGCTTATGGTCGTCCGAGTTTAGACTTTTACTGTGACTGTCAAGTTATTCCCGCAGACATCACAGAGTTACAACAAATGCAGTCCACGAAATCTTATTTACTATTAGATAATGCAACTTTACAACATATCGACTTATCTGGCAGTAAAGTCTTAGGTAAGTCTGAAGATTTTACCTTGATTGCACCAAGCACTAATTAGTTTTTTGTTTTCCTGTATTTAGCTACTGATCCCTGACTGTTAAATAATCCCATACCATCTGGTACGAGAGAGTGTCAAACTGGAAGTTGTTTGTAAATTCTTAAGCAATTGTGAAAGCTATTACTCTTGTTGGTTCCACTGGCTCAATCGGTACTCAAACTTTAGATATTGTCACTCAGTATCCAGATCAGTTTCGGATTGTAGGATTGGCTGCTGGGGGGAATGTGGAAATGTTGGCAACTCAGATTCGGCAGTTTCGCCCAAGTATCGCGGCGATTTCTGCTGAGGAGAAATTACCGGAATTGCAAGCAGCCATTAAAGACCTCGACCCGCAACCGATTTTACTAGCCGGTGAGGCTGGTGTGATAGAAGTAGCCCGTTATGGTGATGCTGAGGTGGTGGTTACGGGGATTGTTGGTTGTGCTGGGTTGCTACCGACTATTGCTGCTATTGAAGCTGGTAAAGATATTGCCTTAGCAAATAAAGAAACTTTGATTGCTGGTGGCCCTGTGGTTCTACCTTTAGTAGCAAAACATGGGGTAAAGTTATTACCTGCTGATTCTGAGCATTCAGCTATATTTCAATGTCTACAAGGTGTTCCCCAGGGTGGCTTGCGGCGAATTTTGCTGACAGCTTCTGGTGGGGCTTTTCGGGATTGGGATGTAGAAAAGTTAGCCGAGGTGAAGGTGGCTGATGCTCTCAAACATCCTAACTGGTCAATGGGACGCAAAATCACTATCGACTCGGCCACTTTGATGAATAAGGGGCTAGAGGTGATTGAGGCTCATTTCCTATTTGGCTTAGATTATCAGGATATTGAAATTGTCATTCATCCCCAAAGTATTATTCACTCGCTGATTGAGTTACAAGACACTTCGGTTTTAGCTCAACTCGGTTGGCCGGATATGCGCTTACCTTTACTTTATGCTTTGTCTTGGCCCCATCGCATCTACACAGATTGGCAAAGACTAGATTTGGTGAAAGCTGGCAATTTAACCTTCCGTGAGCCAGATCACCAAAAGTATCCTTGTATGCAGTTGGCTTATGCTGCGGGTGAAGCTGGGGGTTCCATGCCGGCTGTCTTGAACGCCGCTAATGAACAGGTTGTGGCATTATTTTTAGAAGAGAAAATTCAATTTTTAGATATTCCCCGATGTATCGAATTAGTTTGCGATCGCCATCAAAATGATAACTGTGCAAATCCTTCTTTAGATGACATTTTGGCAGCAGATAAATGGGCAAGACAAGAGATTTTAACAGTAACTAAAAAATTAGCAACCTCAGCGCAGATAATTTCGCTGCACTAAACGAATCAATAGTACAAAAAGATTAGTGAGGATGGTATAAAATCAAGCTATCCTCGCTAATTTTATAATTTTTATATATATCTACAAATAAATAAAAATGTTTTTACTATGCTAGTTCAAAATTGAATATTAACTGAAATAAACACTAAAAATTAAGGTATATTGGAGAAGAATAATTCTCAAAAACTACTAGTAGTAATTATTTTAATTAGGGTGCAGTAAATTTTACATCAGTAATTGTTACGCAGACAAAAATTTACTCGATGAATAAAAGACTGCCCAGACAAAGGCAGATTTTAAGGAATTTGCATTTATGATTCCCACCCTAATTCTTGCTTGGATAGTATTTACATTTTTGTGGAAAATACTCAAAACAACTCTCAAAAATGCTTTAACTGTTGCAGCCCTCTTGGTTTTACTCAATATTGGTTATGGGATTACACCGAGAGATATTTGGCATCAAATCATGCACTTTGCTCAAACACTGTCGCAGAGTAGCAGTAGTAACTAATAAATTCCCAGCCTATTGTTAGATTTTGGCAAAGCATCTACACTCTTCATCGTTTGCAAGAATTTTCAAGCAAATATCTCAAGGGAACTTCTTGCTAAAATGGTTGTCTCCTCCCGTCCTACATTAAGGGCGGGCAGGATACCCAATATAAAAGTAGGAATCAATTATTATGTGAGGTGGTAATCTTAGCAAATGCGTCCTTCATACTTGCAGGTAACTGACGCATAATTTTACCTCTTTCACGATCTAATGCTACTAATGTCACCTTGGCAGTAGCATACAATTGTTGTCCATTAATTGAGACAATTTCATAATCCCAGTTCATTCGCACACCAGTCACCCCAGTCATGCGTGTTTTGACAATAACTGCTATCCCCAACTCAATGGCCCGGTGATAGCGTACGGAAAGTTCTACAACTGGTAAATCACAGCCTAAAGCCACTAAATTGGCAAATTCAATACCTATTGATCGCAAAAACTCTACCCGTGCTTCTTCCATCCAGGTGAGATAAGTACCATGCCAGGCAATACCTGCATAGTCAGTATGATGAGGTTGCACTCTGACTGGATATTCAAACCAACTGTCAAATTCGTGATTCGATGGAACGTCAATAGCGCTAGTTGGAGGTAATTTCGCTTGTCTTGATTGTTCTTCAGACATCTTGGAGTTTCTTTACAGCTATGAATTTTTCACATCTGAAAGAATTCTCTCATAAGGTTTTGATGATCTCACTGAAAAGACATGACACAGCCCAGCAACGGACACATCACTTAACAGTAATCGCCAATAGGTAATGTGGAATTGCTAAATCAGCCACAATTACCTATTACTAATTACCTGGCCTAGATGGCCAATTCTCAATCGATGATTGGAACCTGTTGTGAAGTACCCCATGAGATACAAAAATTCCTAACACTTTTTAGCCAAGGCTTTATTGCCTGCATTAGCTGGCGCAGAGTGTTTGACAAGATTAGCTAGTTCCTGCAACTGACTAATTGCCTCAGCACCTTCTAACTTCATTAATTCACGGTCATCCCGCATTTCTGTCCAGGTGATCCCATAATCGGATACCAAAAACCGAATCAAGTGATTATCGCCCAAGCTAACCATAAATGAAGCACTATTCATTTGGTCGCCGCAGGTATAACAAGACGCAGGGTATCCGCGTCGTTCTAGGACAATTGCCAAGGCTTGTAGGTTCATTACCAAGTCTTGAACAAATTGTCGGTGTTGATGTGCTAGTCTTAGAAACACTTTTTCCCTCCAGACACCACAGTCATTTTAGTCTCTTTTATATTTTCTTTAGATTTTCTTACCCACTGGTATTGTAAACTATTCATTACATTTACCAGAAACTCATAAAGTCGTTGATTGACTACCTTGATTAGGGTAGGGGATAAATCATCAACTTACCGTATCAAAACATTCAATTTGCTAACTCGATTGAACGGACAGATTTTATAGGTTTAATTTTTTATTTATTATTTCTGTCCAATTTTATGCGCGGGTTACATCCTTAGATAATATGATCCGCCTTAAGAGTAACGCAAATTTGGCGTCAATTAACAACAGAAAAGTTACGGATATTAATTTTATTGGACATATATTGCCAATCCCTTTGTAAATCAAGGCTTTCACGCCACTTAAGTATTCTTTATCAAGTATAATCATTGTGTTATTAAGTAGTAACACAGTATACTTAACCTCTAAACATACTGAGTTCATTCCTCCTGTCAATATAGACGATTTGGGGTTTGGGTTGTGGGACTATTAGCCGTGTTTGCGTAAATTCTTAAGTGTTGTGTTCTTCAGTCCAAATTTGCCACCCAATTATTTCTTTCTTGATACTGAGAATAACTGAACACATAATCAACGTGTTGCCATTTCGCCAGTATTTTCACGCTTATGGCAGCTATGTGGCAAAACTTACTCTATATTCAAGAGACTTCTGCGTAAATATTAAGAAATGTGATGCCGACTACATGAAGTCCATTGAGAGCAGCGCGAATTCAAGTGCAAAATCCTAGTTTTTGTGGCTCTTACTCATAGCCTAGAGGCATGAAATATCAGTGTTACTGTCTGTAGGCAAGTTTTGACCCTTGCTACCAGATTTCGCATCTGGGAAACCAAAACTAAAAAGCGGAACCGGACGGCTTTAGCCTCCCGTATAGCAACAGTTTAGAATCCCCGTCCATTCATGACGGGGAGAGGTCAAAAACTTCTAAAACTGTAATTTGAGTAAGGAGTGGGTAGTTTAAGAGACTACTTGCCACCAACCGAAAGCCGGGCCAATAAAACGGATAGTCAACCAACCCACAACCATAGCCCCAATACAGAACCAAGTTCCCCGAGTAGTCCACTCCATAAACAAGTCGGCTTGGGTTTTGGTGATGGGAACCCAAGGTAGGATGCGAGACTCTTGACCGTAGTTTTCTTTCAATGTAGTTTTACGACGCTTTGCTTCACCCATAATCAATAATTCACAATTCAATTGAGGTTTTGATTTTAGGAACTGCCAAATAAAAATATCCAAAAATTGCTTGTCTGGTGAGCATCTTACCTACTAATCACGAAGAATGGGCCGGATGCCAATTTCACAAGATGGGATAATTTTTTTGGTGTTCCCTAATTGTGGCAGTTAATATAGTTGCACCAAAATCGATAATAGCGTTTGCTTTCAGGCGATCGCACAGCGGTTGACAAAACGTAAATAGCTAACTAAGCCGAATCTTCTGCACTCGGATGGGAAAACAGACTGGGATCGAGATAGTTAATCCGGGCTAGAGGACTGAGAACAGCCAGAACTTGAGCGCCATAACTCCGGTTTACTACACGACTATCAAGTAAAGCTACAATACCTTGACTTTCGCGGACTGGGGCGATCGCTCGTTGTAATTCATTTAAAGCTGCTGGTAACAAAAATAGTCTAAACCAATCTTGATGCGATCGCTTGTAATGAGCAACTCTACCAGCCACCAGGGGATTTTCTAAAGATGGTAAGGGCAAAGTGGCAATAATTAACAGATGGGGTGCAGGTAAGACACTTTGATGTTCTCGCCAAAATTCCCAACCACTAATCAAAATGCCATTTTCATCCAAACAAGTTTTTTCCACCTGTACCCGTGAACCAAATTCCGAGGCCAAAACAGCACCTACTTGGGCCTTGAGTGGCACATCTCCCACCAATATCACCGTTAATCCTGGGGCTGTAGCACTTAAACACAGCAGTGTCCGGACTTTATGAATAAAAGCAGCTTGAAATTCTGGGGTATTAGGTAAGGGTATTTGATGAGGTACATATAACTGAATCGCTGACCCTTGAGTATCAGAAGAAAACTTCAAACAAGTGACATCATCTAAACCCAAACGCTGACGAAACAATGGAGCTTCGGTTTCTGGTTCTAAGGCGCTACCAATTAACACTACTGGTTGTCTTTGCCAAATCGGTGTCAGAATGCTACCTAATTCAATGGGAGCGTAATTTAGGGAAAATAAGCCTTGACGACGGGCAATTGTGGCCCAAAACAGAGGTGGAGGAGATAAAGGGGCGGGATTTTCCGTAATTAGTGGAAATTGCTGCCAGAAATGCCGCCAAGGTTTTGGGAGTTCTGGTACTGATGCCAATTCTAAATAAAGTTCACTTAAAATCTCTACTTCTGACTGGGAAATTAAATAGCATTCATAGGGATTAGCTGGATGCTGGAACAGTTCGTGTGTCAGTTGTGTCCTTGCAGAGCGAATTATCTCGGCTTGTTGGGGACAAGCTAACATCAGTTGATCCCAGTCTTGGGGTTGAATAGTTTGGGTTAGTTGATCACGTACCCAATCTTCCAAATCATCCACCCCATCAATAATGGTGGGAATACCTGGAGGAAAATCATCAGCAGATGTGATTTGCCCTCGCAACCAAGCTTGGGGGGTGGTTAGAAGTAGTCCTTGGAACTCAGAACCAGGCCAAGCGTCGCCGGTTCTAATGGGTTTGTTAGCTTGTAACCACGGCTGGAGACGGGGAATTTCTACTTTTAACAAACGTTGCTGTACTGATTCTGGGGCGACAATAATTACAGGGCCATGCCACATCAAAGCCGATGCAACAAAACTGGTACGATATCGACCTTGATAGCCACAAACCGCCCCGACTTGAATTAAGGCGCTACGTCCTAAACGCAAGGCGCGTGCTACCAATCTTGCCATCGTTAAATGATGGGGCCAGGAAGGAAACCCCGCCTGCGATCGCAGGAAGTTATGTAGTGACAAATGAACTTCAGCCTCAATCACAAGCTTTTAATCCCATACAAAGTGACTTCTACTTCCAATAGCCCCATTTCTATTATGTTGTCATTAGCCCTCAGTCATTAGCAAACACTAACGACCCATTACCAATTACCCTAAATTATGCCAACTTACACAGGAATCTCCAGCGAAGCCTTCAGGCATCCACTGGATCGCCAAGCCGAGCAAGCTTTACGCAATTTACCGGGTTTTGATTTAATAGCTCGTAAATTCGTGGAATTTGTCTACGAACGCCCTCAGTTAGTCTATCTAATGGGCAACACCATCCAAGTAGGGCCACGCCAATATTCCACTATTTACCATATGTTCCGTGAATGCGTGCGGGATTTGGACATTTACCCAGAACCGGCACTGTTTGTCGAACAAAATCCCCAAGCCAATAGTTATGCTTTGGGGCAAGAAAATCCTTACATAGTCATAAATACAGGGATACTAGATTTACTTGACGAAGCCGAAATTAGGGCAGTGTTAGCCCATGAACTGGGGCATATTAAATGTGGTCATACTATTTTAATTCAAATGGCGATGTGGGCGATGAATGCTGCTTCTGCCTTGGGAGAATTAACCTTTGGGATTGGCAATTTCGTATCTCAAGCCTTGATTTATGCCTTTTTTGAATGGCGGCGCCAGGCAGAGTTAACCGCAGATCGCGCTGCTTTGTTAGTCATGGATGACTTAAATCCTGTGTTGTTATCCATGATGAAAGTATCTGGCGGTAGTATCAAATATGCCAACGAATGTAGCTTACAGGAGTTTATTAAACAGTCTCAAAGTTATCACTCATTAGATGAAGATGGACTGAACCAAGTTTATAAATTCCTGATTTATAACGGCTCTCAGGGCAGTATGTTGAGCCACCCTTTCCCTGTGGAGCGTGTCCGCTACTTACAAGAGTGGGCTGTATCAGAAGAATATCAGCAAATTCGCCGAGGTAATTATCAGCGATCGCCTGCATCCGGTGCCGTAAATGTTGCAGCAGAACCTTCCGCAGAGGAAGTGGAAACTTTGCGTCGCCAAATTGAAGAACTACAACAAGAAATTAACAAAATGAAAGAATCTGAATAGACGCTCGAAACCTTGACCAAGCCCGCCTGTGCGGGCTCAGAGCTTCACTTCCTGATCAAAGTTTTGTAGGGTAAGCGTCTTACTTATTCAAACAGGCTGTAGCAGAATTTATCATTCAAGATTCCCTGACGTTGGATAATACTTTTTAGGTGGAATGCTTCTTTTGTGACTAATACAGGTTCAAAAAGCACCAAGCTACCATTTTTTTAGAGATGGAACAAATCCATACTCCAAAATTCAAACTGGCAATTTGCTGGAATATATTTCCACGTTAAATTTTGATCTAGGCATTTCTCAATATGGCAATTCACCTTACAAAATGGCTGTCTGTGTTCGCTAATATTCTGGCCCTTGTGATCTTCATTCCGGGAATTGCCTTAGCTGCACCAGTTCCAATCAATACTGTTCCTAGTATTATTTTTAGTCCAATAGCCAGTGTTCCTACTGTCTTAAACTCATTTACGGAAATTGACCTGACCCCCCAACAGCAGCAACAACTCCAGGCTGTGCGTCAGCGAAGAAATCGGGAAATCGGTGCAGTATTAAATTCATCTCAGCGTGACCAACTTGCTCATAGCCTGCGTGCTGGTAATGATATTAATCAGGCATTAAAAAAACTGAATTTGCAACCAGAACAGCAAGACTTAATCAAAGCGATTGTCCAATTTACTAACCTGAAAATGCAGGCCATCTCAACTCGGCATTCCCTACAAGTAGGGGCAAAATAATGACGCGTGAGCATTTTGTGTCATGGTGTATTTCTCCAAGCGATCGCCTTGTCAACTTTGCCAGCATCTATAATGAATCTTGCCCTCTTTAGTTCGTTACCATGTCGGAAGAAGATATCCGTGCGGCTAGGCTGGAAAAAGTCAACCAACTCAAGCAGCTAGGATCTAACCCCTATGCCTATAGTTGGCAATCTACACATCACACAGCCCAATTACAAGAAAAGTTTGCTGACTTACCCAGTGGTGAAGAAGTTGATTTAGACGTTGCCGTTGCTGGACGCATTATGGCGCGTCGCGTTTTCGGTAAACTGGCTTTTTTCACCCTGCAAGATGAAACTGGCACTATTCAACTTTATCTAGAAAAAAATCGTATCCAAGAATGCATGGCAGATGCTGATGCTGATGCCTTCGCTCACCTCAAACAACTCACAGATGCAGGTGATATTCTGGGAGCCAAAGGTACTATTAAACGGACTGAAAAGGGCGAGTTATCTGTTTACGTCAAAGAATACAGCATCCTGACAAAATCTCTGTTGCCGCTACCCGACAAGTGGCATGGGTTGACAGATGTTGCTAAACGCTACCGTCAGCGTTATGTTGACTTGATTGTCAATCCCGAAGTGCGGCAAACTTTCCGCCGTCGCGCCCAAATTACAGCGGGGATTCGTCGCTATTTGGAACAACAGGATTTTCTCGAAATTGAAACCCCTGTTTTGCAAAGTGAAGCCGGTGGTGCCGATGCGCGTCCCTTTGTCACCTACCACAACACCCTAGAAATGGAGTTGTATCTGCGAATTGCTACAGAACTCCATCTGAAGCGATTGATTGTGGGTGGATTTGAAAAGGTGTTTGAATTGGGGCGAATTTTCCGCAATGAAGGAGTTTCCACACGGCACAATCCTGAATTTACCTCAATTGAGGTATACCAAGCCTACGCCGACTACAACGATATGATGGCGTTGACAGAGGGAATTATTACCACTGTGGCCCAAGAGGTACTCAGCACACTGCAAATTACCTACCAAGGGGAAGCTATAGATTTAACTCCACCTTGGCGGCGGGTAACAATGCACGATTTGGTGCAAGAACATACAGGCTTGGATTTCAATTCTTTCTCAACTTTAGAAGAAGCTAAAACAGCAGCTAAAAATGCTGGACTTCAAGGTATAGATGATTGCCCATCAATTGGCAAACTGTTGAATGAAGCCTTTGAACAAAAAATCGAAGAAACATTAATTCAGCCTACCTTTGTCATTGACTATCCTGTAGAAATTTCACCCTTAGCCAAGCCTCACCGGAGTAAGCCCGGTTTGGTAGAACGATTTGAATTATTTATCGTTGGGCGCGAGACAGCTAACAGTTTCTCAGAATTAACAGATCCCATCGATCAAAGAGAACGCTTAGAAGCCCAAGCAGCCAGAAAAGCCGCCGGCGATTTGGAAGCCCAAGGTGTCGATGAAGACTTTCTCACAGCTTTGGAATACGGTATGCCGCCTACTGGGGGTTTAGGTATTGGGATTGATCGGTTAGTAATGTTATTAACTGATTGTGCCAGTATTCGGGATGCGATCGCCTTCCCATTGCTCAAGCCTGAAGGCAGCTTTATTAAGGAATTTCGCTATGATGCTAGCACTCAAACACTGACTATTGAATTTGATAGTGGTAGTGTGTACGAGTATTTCAAAGTACCTCCTAGCGTCAAGGAAGATTTAGACAATGCACCGTCTAAAGGCCAATACTTTAACAAGTTCATTAAAGGCAAATTTAAGTATGAACAATTGAGTTAAGGTACTTAAACATATAACTAACATGGTGCGTTATGGCTATGCCTGGCGCGCCATTTTTATGGCTCAAACTTTGATTAGCTTAGTTGCACTCACTTATTCTCTATGATATTCCTTTAAAAGAATAAACAGATTGACATTCCTCATAAGGAATAATATATTGTGAGGTAGGAAGTGGATTGGAATTGGGAACTGTATCAAGATGTCAATGGGGACATCCCCAAAGATTTACTTGCTTTTTTCATTCGCATGATTCCGCCAGAGGAACAACCAGAGAATCCACCAAAGCCATTGCTGAGTGCTTCCGAAACAAAGCGTCTGCAAGTTAATCTCGACTACCTGTGTAATAAAGGACTGTTATCACTCACCAGTGGCATTTTTGAAAAACTGGAAGATGACCTGTATGAGTTACGGATGACCAAGAGTGAACATAATCCCCGTTTTATCTTAACGGCTGCTACTCCTCAGAGATTTGTTGTGTTGCACGCCTTTATGAAGAAATACGACGGCGCTATTAAAGATAGAGACAAAGAACCTGCAAGAGTGAGATTACGTGAATTGCAGCAGAGGGAACAGTGATGAAAAAGCCTAATTTTCAAGCTTGGTTACAGCAAAAAGTCAGCGAAGATCCAGAAGTGATTTTGGCGGGTAAGTTAGAGTACCTGCGTCTATATCTAACAGATGCTATGCGGGAAATACGTAATAAGGCGGGATTGACTCAGGCGCAGCTAGCGGAAAAACTAGGAGTTAAGCAAGCTGCGGTGTCCAAATTGGAGTCGGCGTTAAAGGAACATGAGTTGGAATCAGTATTGCACTATTTACACGCGCTGGGTGCTGATTTGCTGGTAGCTGTGAAAAAAGAGGATGAATTATATCAAGCCAGCGATAACGAAGATGTATTACTGGTAGATGTACCAGATGTAGTTGCACAGAAGGCATTGGCAGCGAACATGAGTGTACGGGAATATGTTTTTGCCGCGATTGAGAAGTTTTCCAGCCAGGATAATGGACTGAGAACAGCCAAAAATAAATTTCCTCAACAATAAAATCCCCGACTGTCAAAAATCGGGGATCTTAGATGGAAACTTTTTATACTGTCAGCTTAAACTGAACTCAACTGTTTCTCTACAACAGCTTGGGGATTCGCTTCTGTGCTATCAGCTTCCGAAGGTGGTACTAACTGCCAGAACTTAGGCAAATATGTTTGCCAATTTTGCAGAATCATTTTCGCTTTTGGTGAATTAGTGCGATCGCAATGACTTCTAATTAACTCTTGCAGTTGTTTGGCACCTGCTTCTGTAACCACTCGCTGGATTTTGACAATTTCGGGATTGACTAATTCAGGGAAGGAGTTATCTTCATCTAGGAAGTACGCCAGTCCCCCAGTCATCCCCGCACCAACGTTACGTCCTACTTTACCGAGGACGACAATCACACCACCAGTCATGTACTCACAACAGTGATCGCCTGCGCCTTCAATTACAGCGACACCCTTGGAGTTCCGTACAGCAAAGCGTTCTCCGGCTAAACCGTTGGCAAATAATACCCCACCTGTAGAACCGTAAAGACAGGTATTGCCAACTATCACATTTTGTGCAGGGTCATAGTTAGCATCCGCTGGGGGTTTAATAATGATTTCCCCACCATGCATCCCTTTACCTACGTAGTCGTTGGCTTCTCCTTCTAGCGTCAAAATAATCCCAGGAAGGTTAAATGCACCAAAACTTTGCCCCACACTACCTTGGAAGTTGAGGTTAATTTGTCCTTCAAAACCATCATCACCATATTGGGAAGCGATCGCCCCGGCTAATCTGGCGCCTACTGTTCTGTCGGTGTTGACTATCCGTAAAGATTTGCTCACAGCCGATTGGTTGCTAATAGCTACTTGAATGTCGGGATCAGCAAGCAATTGGTCATCCACAACCACGCCATTGCTATGAACTTCTTCATGTACTAACCAGCTACGGTCATTTTTGGTATCCGGTAATTGAAGTAAACAGTTGAGGTTGAGTGATTGTGTTTTGGTGATTTTTGCTTCGTCGCGTGTTTTCAATAAATCGGCACGTCCGACGATTTCTAACAAAGAACGGTAGCCCAGTCTTGCTAATAGATGACGCACTTCTTCAGCAATGAAGTAGAAGAAGTTGACAACGTGTTCTGGCATTCCTGTAAACCGTTTGCGGAGTTCTTCCTTCTGAGAAGCAACACCCACGGGACAGTTATTGGTGTGGCAAATCCGCGCCATAATACAACCTTCGGCAATCATGGCGATGGAACCAAAACCAAATTCTTCCGCACCCATCAATGCACCTATTACCACATCCCAACCACTTTTTAGTCCACCATCTACACGCAAAACCACGCGATCGCGCAGACTGTTTTGCATCAGGACACGATGCACTTCGCTCAAACCTAGTTCCCAAGGTGAACCAGCGTGTTTAATGGAACTCAAGGGCGATGCACCTGTACCACCATCATGACCAGATATCTGAATAATATCGGCGTTAGCTTTAGCTACACCCGCTGCAATGGTACCGATGCCAATTTCTGCCACCAGTTTTACTGATACCTGGGCTTTGGGGTTAATTTGGTGCAGGTCAAAAATCAATTGCGCCAAATCTTCAATGGAATAAATATCATGGTGCGGTGGTGGTGAAATCAGTGTCACACCAGCCTTAGAGCGCCGTAACATGGCAATGTAAGGACTAACTTTTTTCCCTGGTAGTTGTCCACCTTCCCCTGGTTTTGCACCTTGGGCAATTTTGATTTCAATTTGTCTGGCGCTGCTGAGATATGCTGGTGTCACGCCAAAGCGTCCCGAAGCAACTTGCTTAATGGCACTAGAAGCAGTGTCACCATTTCGTAAGCCATGTAAATGAGGTAGTGTGGGTGATTTACCAGATGTATCTACATCGTTGAGAACTTTATAACGTACTGGATCTTCGCCACCTTCCCCAGAGTTAGATTTGCCGCCAATGCGGTTCATGGCGATGGCCAAAGTTTCATGGGCTTCTCTTGACAATGCTCCTAAAGACATGCCACCTGTACAGAAGCGTTTGACAATCTCGCTGACTGATTCTACTTCTTCTAAAGGAATTGATGGGCGATCGCCTTGGAAGTCGAGCAAGTCTCGCAGGGCTGTTACTGGACGGCCTTGTAGGTGCTGTTTGTAAACTTTGTAGTGGTCATATTGCTTGCCATCTACAGCTTTATGCAGCGCCTTAGCCAATTCGGGATTGTTCATGTGGTACTCACCGTGAGGACGGTAGTTAACAAACCCCAGGTTTTCTAGTTTTTTGGCTGTCAGTTCCGGGAAAGCTTTGCTATGGAAGGACAGCACTTCTTGTGCAAGTTCGCTGACACTCAACCCACCGATACGGGAAGTTGTCCCCCGGAATCCCAATTCTAGTAAATCGCCACCGATACCAATGGCTTCAAAAATTTGGGCGGCTTGGTAGCTGGAGAGTAGCGAAATTCCCATTTTGGAGAGAATTTTCAGTAAACCCGAATCTACAGCTTGGCGATAATTATTTAAAGCTTGTTCTAGGGTGAGAGTGGGGATTTTACCCCGTTCCATAAACTGTTGAGTTTTGGGTTCAAACCACCAATCACGTACAGTGTCCAAAGCTGTGTAAGGACAAACCGCATCCACGCCGTAGCCAATTAGACAAGCAAAGTGATGAGTACTCCAGCACTGGGCTGTATTCACAATTAGCGATGTTTTGGTTCGCAATCCTTGGCTAATTAGGTAATGATGAACTGCACCTACAGCCAATAAGGAAGGAATGTAAGTATATTCTGTACTGATCTCACTATCTCCCCTCTTGTGGCTATCGCTCAAAATCAAAATCTTGGCACCTGCCTTGACTGATTCAGCTGCTTGTGATTGTAAAGACTGCACTGCAACTTTCAATCCTTCTGGGCCGTTGGCAATGGGAAATAAAGTTGACAGTTCTGCCGTGGCAAATCCTGATAACTGAATCGCCTCCAGTTCTGCTTCTGTCAATACTGGGGATTCTAATTTCAATTTGCGGGCATGTTCTGGCTTCACTTCTAATAAGTTACCCCGTTCGCCCAGTTCAACATTCAACGACATCACCAATTTTTCCCGTAAAGGGTCAATGGCTGGGTTGGTTACTTGGGCGAAACGCTGTTTGAAATAGTCATACAGCAAGTGGGGTTTTTCTGACAGCACCGCTAAAGGAATATCATCCCCCATGCAGAAAGTCGGCTCTTTGCCGTCAATTGCCATCGGTTGAATCACCATCTCCACGTCTTCTGTGGTGTAGCCAAAGGCCAGTTGATGACGCAACAAGGTTTGTTTATCAATGTTGTTAGTTGCCACATGACCCTTGCCGTTCCCGTTCCCGTTCCCGTTCCCATTGACAAATGACTGACCAACAAGGTGTTTGAGTTCTTGGCGATACTGTTTTAGCCATTCTCCATAAGGATACTGCTTGGCAACGCGCTGCTTAATTTCCCAATTTTTCAACACTTCATGGTTAACTAAATCCACAGCAATCATTTGCCCAGGGCCTAGTCTACCTTTCTCGATAATGTTGGCTTCAGGAAATTCCACTACACCTGCTTCAGACGCGACAACGATGTAATCATCCTTGGTAATCATGTAGCGAGCTGGTCTTAAGCCATTACGATCTAATGTGGCACCCACTTTTTCGCCATCGCTAAACACCAAAAGTGCAGGCCCATCCCATGCTTCTTGCAGACCACTGTAATATTCGTAAAAATCGACAATTTCTGGATATTTCTGCAACGAAGGCTGATTTTGGTAAGCCTCAGGCACCATCATCATTAAGGCTTCCAAGGGGCTGCGTCCCGAACGTACCAATAATTCTAGGACGTTATCTAAGGTAGCTGAGTCGCTGTTGTCAATATGAACTAATGGCTTGAGTTCATCTGATCTGTCGCCCCATATGGGATGATTCAGGCTGGATTCTCTGGCCATCATCCAGTTGATGTTACCCAACAGTGTGTTAATTTCGCCATTGTGACCTAACAACCGCATCGGTTGAGCTAAGGGCCACTTAGGCATGGTGTTAGTGCTAAAGCGACGGTGATAGACGACAAAAGCACTCTTGTAAGCTGGGTTTTTTAAATCGAGATAAAAGTCTCCCAAAACAGCAGAACGCACCATGCCTTTATACACAATTGTGCGACTGGACAAGGAGCAAACATAAAATTCTTCGGAAATATTCTTGGCAGCTTTGAAAATTCGGCGACGGGTAATATATAGTTCTCTTTCTAATTCATCACCGCTTTTATCAGCTGACGATAAAAAAACTTGTTCGATCTGGGGTTGATTTTCTCTAGCTTGTACCCCCAACAATTCAGGTTGCACTGGCACGACTCGCCAACCCAGGACAGTCAATTTTTCTTCCGCGGCTATTTGCTCAACTGTTGCTCTAGCTTTTTGAGCTATTTCGGGATTTTGCGGTAAAAATATCATTCCCACAGCTAAATTTCCCTGGGAATTGTCTTTTTGGAACAACTCCCAAGGGATAGCTGTCAATATCCCTGCACCATCACCAGAGTCTTGGTCTGCACTACAGCCACCCCGGTGTTCTAAGCAGGTCAAGGCAGCTAAAGCTTTGGTTACAATTTCGTGACTGGCATGATTCTGGCGATGAGCAATAAAACCTACACCACAGGCATCCCGTTCTTCTACTAACCATTTTTGCCCCTGGTAGTTACCCTGAGAGTCAATATCCGAAAATTTCATTGTTTGTGATTGTTGATGCATCGCTTTATCTTTCATAGCCTGTTCCTGAGATCGTGAGTCACAAATTTTGCCAGTATTTGTGAGAAAACTTTGCTAAAGTTAGTTCCTTGAAAAATAGATAATTAACCGAAATTTAGGGAAAAAAAATTTTAACTTCGGTTTTCTTTTAGTCTTTGCCCGTGTTAAAATGTCTACGTTATTTTTTATTATGTTGTGTATTTCCGCTGAGTTAGATAAATTGCCTTTGCTTGTACAGCCCTTTACTTACGTCGTCATAATGCAGCGTGGCGTTAGCCATAGTTAGTTTTTTGCTCAGTTCCTAATTCCCAGATGAAAGTTTGCTCCCTGGTCAAGCTGTTTTAGCTTACCTGTAACACAACTTAGTTTTAAACGCCGAAATAATCCTGATTCAGCAACAAAATCAGCGTATTACAATACATGCCCATTTGACAATTCCTAAAAATCTTGATTGTAAATATTTCTGGTTTGCTGATTCTGCTGCTGCCACCTGTGTGACGACGAAACAGACCTCACTTAATTAGCAACAGTAGCAACCATTGGTGAGGGTTTTATATTCTAAACCAGTTGTGATCACTAAAACTACTGTGCATAGTCTGACTGAAACTAGTGATAGTTAAAACATTTAGTGACAGTGGTTTTAGTGGGAAGATTATTTCTTGGATTTTACAAGAGATAGATAGCCAATATATAGAATATCACGTTTTAGTCGAAATTAAATCCCTATTTTTTAAGATTTCCCCACAATTAGTTTTAGTTAATTGCTTGGGAGATACTTATCCAAAGTACCAAATAAATCATGGTCAAAATGTCGCATCGCCGCCAACGAAAATACCGCAATAATATTGCCAACCAGTTTCATCAAAGGTTGTTCTGGACTGCTGTAATAACATTCACTACAATTGTATTGTGCTTATCTACAACTGGGGATATTAGTGCCGAGCAGCCCCCGATGCTAACCACAGTACCAGAATTAACTGCCCAGACCCCAGTACCTCCCGCATCTAGGGCATCAGCTGGTGGTAGCCAAATTTCCCTCAACGGTCGTACTTTGGCAGGGGCTTGGTTACAGCAACCCGGAAGCAGTGGTCAAATAACAACTCATCTAAGTGATGGCGCCTTGAGGCAATTCATTGGCGTAGATTTTTTAAGTAGCAATAATCCAGATAGACAACCAGTAGAGTGGTTTTCATCGGTCACTCAGCCAACAGTTTTAACCACCAGACTGCAAGGAGGATATCGCTATTTAGACATTACTAATTTTGCTCAAACAGCAGGATGGCAGATCCAAGCCAATGGCAATATCTTAGTGATTGCTACCCCAAAATCACAAATCAAAAATATTCGTCAGAGTCAGCAAAAAGCAACTACACCGAATACACCTTTCCAATCAGCGCGCATCGTTTTAGATTTAGATCAACCAACTCCCTGGCTAGTTTCACAAGGGTTACCCATAGCCAGAACTATTGACCCGGAAAACCCCACCCCTCAAACTACTACACCACCCGATACAGAATGGGTAGTAGCCTTGGATGGTATGGCAGATCCGGTTTTACTCCAACGCTATGCACCCCAACCAACATCACCACCAAATTTACTCAAACAAATACCGGCACCAACCACCCCAAATTCACTAATTAGACAAATAGAAATAGTCAATAACCGCACAATCATTAGTTTAAGTGTGCCTTTTGGGATGTCGCCGCAGATCATTACCTTACCTGAACCTAATCGCCTAGTAATTGATCTACGCCCCGATGCACTAGTGCAAAAAGATATTGCTTGGGCACCAGGATTGCGCTGGCGGCAGCAGTTTGTCAATTTAGGCACAGATCGTTTTCCTGTGGTTTGGTTAGATGTAAATCCCCGACAAGTTGGGTTAACTTTAAAACCTATTGGTATAGATACTAATAACCAGACAGGAACTGCACCTTTAATTCAAATGGCGGCGCAATCCTCAGCTGTGGCGGCAATCAACGCTGGTTATTTCAATCGCAATAATCGATTACCATTAGGAGCAATACGTCGAGATAATCAATGGCTATCAGGGCCAATTCTCAATCGGGGAGCGATCGCCTGGGATAATTCTGGGCAATTTTACTTAAGTCGCCTCACCTTGCAAGAAACTTTAATTACTCCTAATAACCAGAAATTCCCCATTTTATTTCTCAACAGTGGCTATGTACAAAGTGGGATTGCTCGTTATACCCCGACTTGGGGCCCTAGCTACACTCCTCTTACAGATAACGAAATTATTCTGGTTGTCCAAACAGACCGAGTTACTAATCAGTTACCAGGTGGCAAAGCCAATGAAACAGCCATTCCCATTCCCCGTGATGGCTACCTATTAACTTTCCGCGCCAGTGCTGCCGCTTCTGCATCACAATTGCCCATCGGGACAGCAGTCAATATTAGCAATAGTACTAATTCGGCTGAGTTTAACCGTTATCCTCACATTATGGGAGCTGGACCACTATTAATCCAAAACAATCAAATTGTGCTGAACGCCGAAAGTGAACAATTTAGTAAAGCCTTTATTACACAAAGAGCCATTCGCAGTGCCATTTGCACCACAGCCAACAATTCTCTCATCATTGCTGCTGTGCATAACCGTGCTGGTGGTTTAGGGCCAACCTTAGCGGAACATGCCCAAATTATGAATCGTCTCGGCTGTGTGAATGCCCTAAATTTAGATGGTGGTAGCTCAACAAGTCTTTACCTGGGGGGACAACTCCTCGACCGTTCTCCCAATACCGCTGCTCGTGTTCACAACGGCATTGGGATTTTTCTGCAACGTCGGTAATGGGAACTGGGAACTAGAGACTTTATTTACTCATCCATCATCTCTAGCCCCTATCCCCTTTTTAAAGTTAAGAAAAAGCTGCCATTTGTTGCATGAAGAATTAGTGTAGACACATAGTTTTAGCAGTAATTCTTAAGACCCTAAAGTTTGATTTTGCTATGTTTAGCAAGGTGCAACAAAATGACGATTTTCACGGTTGCAAAATTGCGCCAAATTTTCCATCAATGGTTAAGAGTAATGACGGTTTGTTATGTCTCCAAATGAGGTAACTATGGCTCAATATCAAGAATCTGCACAAGTTAACACTCTGCCCCTACCTGTGGCCATTGCGAATAAAAGTGTTGCCGCCACTGAATTGCGTCCTTGGGGTTCTTTTACCGTTTTGGAAGAAGGACGCGGATACAAAATTAAACGCATTGAAGTCAAGCCTGGACACCGCCTCAGTCTGCAAATGCATCATCATCGCAGTGAACACTGGATTGTTGTTTCTGGTACTGCTAGGGTTGTTTGTGGTGAACAAGAAGTGCTGTTGAGTAACAATGAATCAACTTATGTTCCTCAATGTACAGCCCATCGTTTAGAGAACCCTGGTGTGATTCCCTTAGTCTTGATTGAAGTGCAAAATGGTGAGTATTTAGGTGAAGATGATATTATTCGCTACCAAGATGACTATGCCCGTACTAAGAATTAAACCCGCAACAGGTGTATTGGGGTTTAATGGTCAAAATAAGGCTAAAAAAAGCTAATATACTGATCATTTTTGCAAACCGTCTGAAAAACCATATTATTAGCTTGATGTCCCTACCTCAATTTAGGTGGGGACTAACTTCTTAGTTAATGATATGCTTGATCTAATGAATACCGTACCTTGACTGAGCCAAAATCCCTTACTCTAGAAGAGTGACGAATCATAGGCAAAGCTCAAATCCGTTATCTAGGAGAACTTCAACTTAGTTAGGTAAATTCTTGCGCTTTACAGCCTGTGGATGTTTATTCGATAGTCCACCCGTCTGTAATACTGGGAGATAGGGTATTAAATAGACAAAAATAATTCCATGATTCATTTGAGTCAAGCAGCCGTCAGTGAAATTGAGCGATTACACTTAAAACATCAGCCAAATTCTTTGTTGAGATTAACAGTTAAATTAGGTGGCTGTTCGGGTTTGTTTTATGATATGTCATTTGATGAAGATGTGAAAATCGATGATCGGGTTATGGAAATTAACGGTATTAAAGTTATTATAGATACTGAAAGCTTTGATTATTTAAATGGGTTGGCATTAGATTATTCAGAAGATTTAATAGGTGGGGGATTTCGCTTTCACAACCCTCAGGCGATCGCTACCTGTAGTTGTGGTAATTCTTTCTCTACAACTGCCCCAACCTCGTAAGTGAAAAAATAAAATTATCAGTTTGACATAAAAGCCAAAAAAAAGATATAATCAGGATTTGTTAAAACTTAGACCTCTAAGCAGCTTCACGCGCTGTGACTCATGCCAACAATACAGCAACTCATACGTAATGAACGCGAAGTAGCGCGTCAGAAAACCAAATCTCCAGCTCTGAAGCAATGCCCACAACGTCGGGGTGTTTGTACCAGAGTATACACAACTACTCCTAAAAAGCCTAACTCAGCTCTACGGAAAGTAGCAAGGGTAAGACTGACATCTGGATTTGAGGTCACAGCCTATATTCCAGGTATCGGCCACAACTTGCAAGAACATTCAGTAGTGATGATCCGTGGCGGTCGGGTAAAAGACCTACCAGGTGTGAGATATCACATTATCCGCGGCACCTTGGATACAGCCGGGGTTAAAGACCGCAAACAAGGACGTTCCAAGTATGGAACCAAGCGTCCAAAAGAAGCGAAAAAATAGGAAATAGGAGGTTAATCGTGTGCGATGGCGATTAAGCATTCTCCTTGGCAGCGTCGAGGAACATAAAACTAGCGGCGCTTGCTTTTTCCATAAATCTAGCTACACCCAGAAGCGGGTAAGTATAGACAATTTTTAGCAGCATTCTGTAAGCGTAGCTTGCCAACTTAGGCATCGCAGCGGTTGCATCTAAAAGATAAAAGTTTATGATGTTGTCGCCTTCTCTGGTTGTAGTAGAAAAAATTCATCGGTTATTCTCGCTGCAACTGTAGAGAAGAAAAAAAGAAAGTTTGATCGGCGGCTTTTACTGCCCATATATCCAGTGTCTGATAGCATATAATTTCGTTGCCAATTTCCGAATTAAAGGTGAAGTATGTCTCGTCGTGGTGTTATTCAAAGGCGTCCAGTTCCGCCTGATTCCGTATATAACAGTCGCCTGGTAAGCATGATAATCCGGCGGGTAATGCGTCATGGAAAAAAATCACTAGCTGCACGGCTAGTTTATGATGCTCTCAAAACTATTGAAGAACGCACTGGTGCTGCTCCTTTGGAAACCTTTGAAAGAGCAGTACGCAATGCCACACCTTTGGTAGAAGTAAAAGCTCGACGAGTTGGTGGAGCAACCTACCAAGTACCGATGGAAGTCCGCTCTGATCGCGGTACAACCTTAGCATTGCGCTGGTTAGTACAATTTTCTCGTTCTCGTCCCGGTCGTACAATGGCTAGTAAATTGGCCAATGAATTAATGGATGCTGCCAACGAAACCGGAAATGCGATTCGCAAGCGCGAAGAAACACATCGGATGGCAGAAGCTAACAAAGCGTTTGCCCACTATCGTTACTAAGAAAATTAGCGGTATATCGTGGATATCACAGCGATATATCGCGTACTTAGAAAAACGCAGACGGTTTTCCGTAAAAGTATAGAATCTTAACAAAGAGTAATATACAAGATATCATGAGGCAAAAACTATAGGAGGCTACTGTGGCACGTACGATCCCGCTAGAGAGAGTACGCAATATCGGTATTGCGGCGCATATAGATGCGGGCAAGACAACGACAACCGAGAGAATATTGTTTTACTCTGGCATAATTCATAAAATTGGCGAAGTTCATGAAGGAACTGCCGTCACCGACTGGATGGATCAAGAGCGTGAGCGGGGAATTACCATCACCGCTGCGGCGATCAGTACCAGTTGGAAAGATCATCAAATTAACATTATCGATACTCCAGGACACGTTGACTTCACAATCGAAGTAGAACGTTCTATGCGCGTGTTGGATGGTGTAATCGCAGTATTTTGTTCTGTGGGTGGCGTGCAACCGCAGTCCGAGACAGTGTGGCGACAAGCAGACCGCTACAAAGTGCCTCGTATAGCCTTCATCAACAAAATGGATCGTACAGGTGCGAACTTTTACCGAGTTCACGAACAAATGCGCGATCGCCTACGGGCTAATGCCATTGCCATTCAACTGCCCATTGGTAGTGAAACTGAATTTACAGGAATCGTTGATCTGGTACGTCAGCGTGCCTATATTTACAACAACGACCAGGGAACAGATATCGAAGAAACCGATATCCCCGCCGAAATGCAAGACAAGGCACAAGAATACCGCAGCAAGCTGATAGAGGCTGTAGCAGAAACAGATGACGTTCTGATGAATAAGTACTTCGAGGGAGAAGAACTTACAGAAGCAGAAATCCGTACTGCCCTACGTAAAGGTACAACAGCGGGAACCATTGTCCCAGTACTTTGTGGTTCAGCCTTTAAAAACAAAGGCGTGCAGTTGATGTTGGATGCAGTTGTAGATTACCTACCAGCACCAACTGAAGTGCCACCAATTCAAGGCTTACTGCCCAATGGCGAAACTGTGGAGCGTCGAGCCGATGATAACGAACCTTTATCAGCACTGGCATTTAAGATTATGGCTGACCCTTATGGTCGCCTAACCTTCGTTCGCGTTTATTCTGGTGTGCTGAAAAAAGGTAGCTACGTCCTCAACGCTACCAAGAACAAAAAAGAGCGCATTTCCCGTCTGGTGATTTTGAAAGCAGACGAACGTATGGACGTGGACGAAATGCGGGCTGGGGATTTAGGAGCAGCATTAGGATTAAAAGATACCTTAACAGGTGACACGATCACTGATGAAGGATCACCAGTAATTCTGGAATCCCTGTTCATTCCTGAGCCTGTGATCTCGGTGGCGGTTGAACCCAAAACCAAGAACGACATGGACAAGCTGTCCAAAGCGCTGCAATCTCTTTCAGAAGAAGATCCCACATTCCGCGTCCACGTTGATCCGGAAACGAATCAAACTGTGATTGCAGGGATGGGAGAACTACACCTGGAAATTCTGGTAGACCGGATGTTACGCGAATTCAAAGTGGAAGCTAATGTGGGTGCGCCCCAGGTAGCTTACCGCGAAACGATTCGTAAACAAGTCTCCAAAATCGAAGGGAAATTCATCCGTCAAAGTGGTGGTAAAGGTCAATACGGTCACGTTGTGATCGATTTAGAGCCAGGTGAACCCGGTAGCGGTTTTGAATTTGTTTCCAAAATTGTTGGTGGTACTGTACCCAAAGAGTACATTGGCCCCGCAGAACAAGGAATGAAAGAAAGCTGCGAATCCGGTGTTTTAGCTGGATATCCATTGATTGACGTCAAAGCAACGTTGACTGATGGGTCATACCACGATGTAGACTCTTCAGAAATGGCTTTCAAAATTGCTGGCTCAATGGCAATGAAAGAAGCAGTGTTGAAAGCTTCACCTGTACTCTTAGAACCTATGATGAAAGTTGAGGTAGAAGTTCCCGAAAACTTCCTTGGGGATGTAATGGGCGACCTTAATTCCCGTCGTGGGCAAATTGAGGGTATGGGATCTGATGATGGTCTTGCCAAAGTAACTGCTAAAGTCCCATTGGCAGAAATGTTTGGCTACGCTACTGATATCCGTTCGAAGACCCAAGGTCGGGGTATCTTCTCAATGGAATTTAGCCACTACGAAGAAGTACCTCGTAACGTGGCTGAAGCAATCATAGCGAAAAGCAAAGGGAACGCTTAATTAAAAAAGGAAACGAGCATTCATGGCACGCGCAAAGTTTGAAAGGACTAAACCCCACGTTAATATCGGCACAGTTGGCCACGTTGATCATGGTAAAACCACTTTAACAGCAGCTATTACTATGACTTTGGCCGCTATGGGTCAAGCAACAGGTAAAGGCTACGACCAAATTGATAACGCCCCAGAAGAAAAGGCGCGGGGTATTACCATCAATACGGCTCACGTTGAGTATGAAACCGGCGAGCGGCACTATGCTCACGTAGATTGCCCAGGACACGCTGATTATGTAAAAAACATGATCACGGGTGCTGCCCAGATGGATGGTGGTATTCTCGTAGTTTCTGCTGCTGATGGTCCCATGCCCCAAACCCGTGAACATATCCTACTGGCAAAGCAAGTAGGTGTTCCGAGTCTAGTTGTTTTCTTGAACAAAGAAGACATGGTAGACGACGCAGAACTACTAGAACTGGTGGAATTAGAAGTCCGGGAGCTATTATCTAGCTACGATTTTCCTGGTGACGATATTCCCATCATTACAGGCTCCGGTCTCAAAGCACTGGAAGCAATGACTGCTAACCCCAAAACTAAGCAGGGTGAAGATCCTTGGGTAGACAAAATCTACGCCCTCATGGAAGCAGTAGATTCTTACATTCCTACTCCAGATCGTGCTATAGATAAGCCCTTCCTGATGGCTGTGGAAGACGTTTTCTCCATCACAGGTCGGGGTACTGTTGCCACCGGTCGGATTGAGCGTGGTAAGGTCAAAGTCGGTGATAACGTTGAATTGGTGGGCATTAGAGATACTCGTAACACCACCGTAACTGGGATCGAGATGTTTAAGAAGAGTCTCGATGAAGGTATGGCTGGAGATAATGCAGGTGTACTCCTGCGCGGTATCCAAAAAGCCGACATTGAACGCGGTATGGTGCTAGCTAAACCAGGTTCGATTACTCCTCACACTCAATTTGAAGGTGAAGTGTACGTGCTGACCGATAAAGAAGGTGGTCGCAAAACTCCCTTTTTCGCTGGCTATCGTCCTCAGTTCTATGTGCGGACAACCGATGTAACTGGCACTATTAAGGCCTTTACTTCCGATGATGGTAGCGAAGCCGAAATGGTTATGCCAGGCGATCGCATCAAAATGACAGTAGAACTAATCAACGCCATCGCGATTGAGCAAGGAATGCGCTTCGCTATTCGTGAAGGTGGTCGCACCATCGGTGCTGGTGTTGTCTCCAAAATCATTAAATAGCACCTTTTGCCCCATAACAAAGGAGCAGAGATGATAAATTTCCTCTCTGCTTTTTTCTCGTCCATTAAAAAGGTATTGAGTATTTAGGGATTTGGCAAACACCAATCCCTAATCCTCACTTCTAGTCCCCAGTTCCTCATTAATCAGAACCAGGAAAATTAAAAATGGCAACTCTACAGCAGCAGAAGATTAGAATTCGTTTACAGGCCTTTGACCGTCGCCTATTGGATACATCTTGCGAGAAGATTGTAGATACAGCTAACCGGACTAACGCTACAGCCATAGGTCCAATTCCCTTACCCACAAAACGCAAAATCTACTGTGTGCTGCGATCGCCTCACGTAGATAAAGATTCTCGGGAACATTTTGAAACCCGCACCCATCGCCGGATTATTGACATTTACCAGCCTTCTTCTAAAACTATTGATGCCTTAATGAAACTGGATTTACCCTCTGGTGTAGACATTGAAGTAAAACTGTAATTTAACTATTAGTTATTAATCAAATGTCTAGGGGCTAATTTGACGTCGCCTTTAAAGTTCCATTCTTTAAGAATCTCTGTACCTCCAGTGCAGAGAGTGTCAAAATACGATGAATATTTACCCAGCCCTGTGGAAATTTATCCCAGGGCTTTTTATTGCCTGAAAAACAAATGATAGAATGTAGATAAAGTACGGGAAAAGCAGAAAATAAGAAATTTTAAAATTAAATTTATACCAAATTAACAATGACATCTTCTTCTAAAATTGCAGTTCGTGAACTACCTCTGTTTCCTTTACCTGAATTAGTTTTGTTTCCTACTAGACCATTACCTCTACATATTTTTGAATTTCGCTACAGAATCATGATGAACACGATTTTGTCAAGCGATCGCAGGTTTGGGGTATTAATGGTCGATCCAGTGGCAGGTACAATTGCGAACATTGGTTGTTGTGCAGAAATTATCCATTACCAACGGTTGCCAGATGATCGCATGAAGATGTTAACTTTAGGTCAGCAAAGGTTTCGGGTTTTAGAATATGTTCGAGAAAAACCCTACCCTGTAGGTTTGGTGGAATGGATAGAAGACCAGCCACCAACCAAAGATTTGCGTCCTTTAGCTACTGAAGTAGAACAACTGCTACGAGATGTAGTGCGTCTGTTAGGCAAATTAACCGAACGCAAGATGGAACTACCTGAAGAATTGCCCGATTTGCCAACCGAGTTATCTTATTGGGTAGCGAGCAACATTGATACTATAGCCGCCGAGCAGCAAGCATTACTGGAAACCCAAGATACCGTACTTCGCCTGGAAAGAGAAGCCGAAATTTTGACTTCTACTCGCAATAATTTGGCAGCTCGTGCTGTCCTCAAAGATACTTTTAATAATTCGTAATATCATACCAAGACAGGTTCAGCATTCAGCGCAGCTATGCCCGCAAGGGCTTTGCGTAATTTTGTAATTAACAATTATTCTCCAATCTTGATTGGTAGAACATGATAGCTACCGAAAATTTTCAAAATTTCTGTATACGTACTTAATTGTGCTAAGGCTGATTGCATTTGTGCTGACTTGACATCTGCTTCTAAGTCAATAAAAAACAAATATTCTCCTAGCGATCGCTTGGTTGGTCGAGATTCGATACGACTAAGGTTAATTCCTAGTTGAGCGAATACCTGTAACGGTCTCACCAGCGCTCCTGGCATATTAGCCGGTACACTGAACGCCAGGGATGTATGACTAGCACTTTCTGAGGATATCTGCTCAATCGTTTCTACCTCACTCTGACTAACCACCCAAAAGCGTGTACAGTTTTCTGGATAATCGTTAATATTACTGGCTAGTATAGGTAAATTATAGAGTTGTGCTGCTCTATGAGAAGCGATCGCAGCTGTTGTCCAATCTTGCTGAAGTCGCTCTAGAGCTTCAGTTGTAGAATTACTGGGAATTAGCTGTACCGTTGACAAAAAGTTCCCTAACCATCCTTGACACTGAGCTAAGGCTTGCGGATGAGAATAAACAGTTTGAATACTCTCTAAACTGGTGGCACAGGAAATTAAGGCATGAGCGATGGGCATTACCAAAGCCAACTGAATTCGCAAACTATCCAATTGCCACAGTGTATCCATTGTCATAGTGACACTGCCCTCAATGGAATTTTCTACTGGCACAACAGCCAACTGGGTTTGTCCAGATCCCACAGCTTGGAGTGATTGGGCAATGCTGGGATAAGGATATAAGATAGCTGCAATTCCTGTTTGTTTAGCTAGCCAATTTGCATAAACAACGGATGCTTGTTCTGCATAAGTGCCAGGAGGGCCTAAATGGGCAATGGATAAAGTCATAATATCGAACTTGAGTTATCTGTTAAATATATAGACCATATTGGATGCCAACCAAGCTTTTAGCTGAATCATCCCTCAACAAGATAATAAAGTTAATAAATTCATTAATAATAGAAGTATTAAACAATTAATGCCTTTAATTCATGGCTACCAAGTTTATTGCCTTCCAGTCGGTGAAAATCGACGTTCCACAGCAGCCTATTCCTATTCAGCACTACTTGCGTCAGCCTCAACGTTTAGTTAATGCGTTAGTCGATAACAGCCGTATTCATCAAATTTCTGAGGAAGTATTTCGCTTAAAAATGCGTCCTTTAACTTTTATGTCACTGAGTATTCAGCCTACTGTAGATATGAGAGTCTGGGCTGAATCAAATGGGACGATTAATTTGCGATCGCTAAGTTGTGAAATACTGGGATTTGAGTATATTAACCAGCGTTTTTCCCTTAACTTACAAGGCCATTTGTCTCCTTACCAATCAAAAAATGGTACTAGCCTGCAAGGAAGAGCCGATTTAGAGGTGCAGGTAGATTTCCCACCACCATTTTCTTTTACACCTAAACCAATTTTAGAAGCTACTGGCAATGGTTTGCTCAAGAGTGTATTGTTGACGGTTAAGCAACGGTTGCAACATCAACTGTTAACTGATTATCGTCACTGGGTCAAATCACAAATGCAAGAAAAAGCACTAGATGACGACAATGCAGAATTGCCCATCTTGAATATGGAATAATTTTTTACACATGTAAATTGGGTTGATTTGCGAAACCCAACAAATAAAACTCTTGATATATGTTAGGTTTCGCCTGGTTCATCCCCGATTCCGCACTGCCGCTTGATATTCAGAAATTGGTATTAATTAAACCAACTATAATTACTACAGCAGACGACTTACACTGCTGGCAACATACTGACATCTCAGTTATCAACGTTGAATTTGACAAGGACGAAAGGACTGGCGATGCAGAGGTGACGGCCCATATTTTTGTAGTGCCACCAAATGCTTTTGGCTGCCATAGCCCTTGTTATCTTCCAAGTGATATAAGGGATACTTTGATGCAAGACGCATTACTAGGTCGTCGCGCCAAACTTTAGCCACAATACTAGCAGCTGCAATATTCAGCGATCGCTCGTCCCCCTTGACAATTGTTTGTTGTGGCACAAGTAAGTTTTTGATTGGCTGATTACCATCAACTAAACAGAGTACAGGCTGTACTTTTAATTTCAGCACAGCCCGTTTCATGGCTAACAGTGTTGCCTGCAAAATATTCATTTGATCAATTTCAGCAGTTGCAGCAAAACCGATTTTCCAGTCTGTGGCCAATTCGCAAATTTGCTGTGCTAGCCAAGTTCTGCGAGAACTAGACAGCTTTTTACTGTCTTTAATGTCAAATGCTATCAGTTTTGGTAAAGCACAAGCTGGCAATATCACAGACGCCGCAACCACAGGACCAAATAACGCACCCCGCCCAACTTCATCGATACCCGCAACCAACCCTGGAATACTAGATAAACTGGAGGATAACTCCAGCCAACTCTGTTTGCCAAGAAGTGCTGGGGAACCAATAACAGCAGCAGTTTGCTTTGTTTTTACCATAAGTCAAGTTAATTATCCTCTGTACTAGACATGTCTGAGTCTAGTGCAGAGGAGCGACGGCGACGACGACGATTGCCAATGGATGTATTATTCGCTTCAGTTTCTTCTGGGTTTGGCAAGTTTGCCGGCGCAGGCTTGACTTCCACCTCCTTTGGTTCAGTTATTTCTCTGGTTTCTCTGAGTAAGGGTTTTTGTTCTAGATCGACTTGTGGTGTATTTACTTCCTCACTGGCTGTTTCAGCTGTAGTAGAGTTTAAAGTTGTTTGAGGTAATGTAGTTCCTTGTTGTCCAGGTTGAATGATGTTAATGATCACAGACTTGGGATTTTTAACTTCATTCTCTAACTTGACTAAGGGAGACACTCCCATCAAAGCGAAAACATCTTGTTCTTCTAAGGTCATTTCTACAGTTCTAATTTCCGGTGGTTCAACCACTGGTTTAACTGGCTCAACCTTGGTTACTTTAGTCCGCTCTGTCCTTTCAGACCAACCTGATTTACCTAGAGTTGGTGAGGGAATATCTGGTGTGCTTCCTAGTTCTACTTCATTATCGAGGTCTAAGTCTGGCTCGTTGTCAAAATTTAGAGGATTAGGAGTTAGTCGTGGTATGACTTCGCCACGCAAGCTTTCATCTTTTCCATTTGCTCCATTGATCCCAATGCGACTGCGACGGTTACGGGTACGACGCTTACTATTGTCACCCAGTTCTTGATAACTGGGATGATTCATTAAATCCAAAGCACCCACATCAGAGTCACCATCGAATCCTATGGCTGATGGCTCCGACACATTACCGCGAACGCCACGCAAGCTATCAAACGCATCGTATGTTTCCCTTGGTTCTGTAATCCGAGCAGTACTCAGACGTGGCTCTTTGTGAGGCAGGGATACCAAACGCTCTGGTACTTCTGCTGTTGTGGGTAATCGAGGTTCTGTTTCTCCAGGCAGATGCACAACGTGGCCTAAACCACCACAGGTTGGGCATGTATTCCCAAACAATTCGTAAATATTTTGACCTTGGCGTTTGCGTGTCAGCTCGACTAAACCCAACTCTGTTAATTGAGCAATCTGGGGACGAGCTTTGTCTGCTTTTAGCGCTTTATTAAAATGCTCGAGAACTTGCAATTGGTCACGCCGTGATTCCATATCAATAAAATCAACGACAATTACCCCGGCAATATTTCGCAGACGCAACTGGCGGGCAATTTCTGTTGCGGCTTCGCAATTTGTCCACAAAACTGTTTCTCTCGCTGTTGCCGATCGCGTGAAGGAACCGGAGTTAACATCAACTACTGTTAATGCCTCGGTTGGCTCTATGATAATGTACCCACCAGAAGGTAAATCTACTCTGGGTTTGAGCGCTTCACGGATGGCGGCGCTGATGCGGAAATACTCTAAAATCGGCGAGCGATCGCGGTGATGGTCAATCAATAATCCTTGTGGTGTTTGACCTCCGCTCCAGTTCTGTAAATACTGTTTGACTCGCTTCAATCCGGTACTAGAATCCACGACAATCCGATTCACATCGGCACCGTACATATCCCGTAAGACACGTTGGATAAAGTCATCGTCTCGATTAAGTAACGCTGGGGCACGGGTGGAGTGAGCTTCCTGCTGAATGGCTTCCCATTGCTTTTGCAACATCTCCATGTCTTCCATGATCGCTTCTTCTGGTTTGCCTTCGGCTTCTGTCCGCACCAGCAAACCCATTCCCGCCGGTTTAATCAAAATAGCTAGTGCCCGTAAGCGATTGCGCTCACTTTCACTTTTAATCCGCCGGGATAAATTTACACCTCTGCCATAGGGCATTAATACTACATAACGTCCGGGCGTGGTGATGTTGCCTGTGAGCCTTGGCCCTTTTGTGCCAGTAGGCTCTTTCATGACTTGCACCAACACTTTTTGTTGTGGTGCTAGTAGTTCTGTAATTGCTGCTGCCGTGCGCTTGAGCCTCAATGGCCCCAAGTCAGTTACATGAATAAACCCATTGCGCTCTGGATCTCCAATGTTAACAAATGCCGCATCTATCCCAGGTAATACATTTTCTACTACACCTAAATAGATATCACCTATTTGGTGATGTCCTGTAGCTACAACAAGTTCTTGTATTTGATCTTCGGAAAAGACGGCTGCAATTTGATGCTGCTCTGCGATAATAATTTGTTTTGGCATTCAATTTCCTCAAAAATTAGCAGCACCGACGAGAGCTATGGAGGATTGTTATGCCTCTCGCCCCTGCCAGCCCCACAAAGTGCTGCTGATAATAAAAATTGTGAAGCTAATTCCATTTTGGATTGGGGATTTTAGATTTTTGTGAAGCAGTGCGGTCATGGGGAGCCACTTCTGTCTTGGGGTTTCCTTAAGTGGAGGAGCGAGCCGCGTGGGCAGATCTCCCGACTTGTAGACGCCGCCTTCTGGGCGGCTTCCCGCAGGATGCAGACTGGCGTCAAGTGGCATGGTTTCCCCGATCAGCGACTGCTGAACCCGAAGAGATTGGGAGTCTCTTTGTGCATCTGGGTTCTGTAAATCCATCTGTCGCCATCATTTTTCAAATTGGTTTGAGCTTCAAAGTTAAAGAGCTATTGACTAGAGAATTGCGTTTACACGTCGATTATTCCAGAACGGTTGCATATTGTTTAAGCAAATAAATCAACCGTCCTTGGTTGATTTTTCATGCGACACCATCACCACCCAGGGATTAGGCATTCAGCAGTTGTTTAAAAAGCATAGAGTTAGAGAAGCTGACGGAGCCTGTTTTTCTAGTAAGGGAACGGCACTGCCATAACCCTAATAGTTCACAAGAAAGAGAGTGTGAGTTCTTTAATCTGCCTCAGCTAATCTGGGATGCAATCCTAGAAGTTGCACTCTCATATCTTCGCTTTCGCTCCCTGATTACCAGGGTAGTGAACCAGTCCATTCAATGCAGCGCCAGAAAATTTCTCTTCATCTGATTCTAACGCAACCTTGCTAAAAATCAATTCCCATGATGTGCTGTACTGGGCAACTACTAGCAAGTTACCCTTCAGGGATTATACCCCTAAAACTAGCTGATTGCGGTGGATGTGCAGGAGTTGAAATTCTCCGCCTGCGACTATCTCTAGCATAGACAGGATTTGTTCAGGACGCAAGAGCGAACCATCATGACGACAGCTGCCTAGATAACGCAGGACAACTGTGGAATCTGCTGTGTTGGTTATAGCTTCACGTAATTCTAGCTCAAACAACAAGGAGCGCAGATTTACTAATTGACTCTTGCCTGATTTGGTTGTTTTCTCCCACAACAGTTCGTCTTGGGCGTTGATTGTATCAATCCAGTCTTGCCATTGTGCAGGTGTTACCTCCCTCGGTGTGGCTACGGTAATTAAATAGTCTGCTGCTTCCATTACTTGGTTAGCAGCTTTAGCTTTTAAATCGATCTGCACCACATTATATATAGGTATATCTAATGGCAGTTCGTTAGCTAGTTTTTGCCGGAAACTCTCAATTTCTATTGGCTGTGTTAACTCAAAGTCAACAATTTCTCCACTACTAGTGGCTCCTAAAGCTAAGGCACTAGCCACAGCGATTCGGGGACTCGGGTGAAATCCCCCTGTGAAGGCAATTGGTAAGCTGGCTCTGCGAATCACTCGATCAAATAGCCGCATTAAATCTAGATGACTGACTAAAGCCATATTTCCTTGCTTGCCAAACCAGACACGTAGTCGTTGTATTTTATTGGTATTTGGGACAAAATCGCCAGCAAATTCTGGGATAGTAGGCGGTTCAATGACGATATTATGACCGAAATCGGTGCCACACACACCACAACGTGAACAACCCTCAAAAGAACAATCAGGTACTATTGCGGCTTCTAAGGCACGCTGCAAGTCTTCTTTAAGCCACTTTTTATCAATTCCCGTGTCAATATGTTCCCAAGGTAGAGGTGCATCGAGGGAGTGGGGTGACAAAGATCCTACTCCCTGATCTTCTAGATTCTCTGCATGAAACAAATTCCATTCGCCATTTTCTACTTGACGGTATTTCCAATCTAGATCTGCTTCAACGATCGCCTGACTCCAAGCCGCAAAAGCTTTATCTAAATTTTCATACCAGGAATCCATCCCTGCACCCAATTCCCAGGCTCGCAGTATGACTTGGCCTAAGGTGCGATCGCCTCTACCTACAAAGTCTTCCATTGCCGATATGCGGACATCGGTAAAATTCACCTTTACTCCCCGAATGCGGCGAAATTCTTGGCGCAGCAGGTTCTGTTTGCGTCGGAACTCGGCGGTAGAAACTGAGTGCCACTGAAAAGGAGTATGGGGCTTGGGTGTAAAGTTAGAAATTGTCAAGTTAAAGTTGAGGGGCCTTCTGCCTTTACCCCGACATTCTCGTTGTAACCAACTGACTGTTTCGGCAATACCTACTACATCAGCATCGGTTTCGCCTGGTAAGCCGATCATAAAATACAACTTGATTTTATCCCAGCCTTTTTCCCAAGCTGTTTTCACGCCTCGGAGTAATTCTTCGTTGGTTAAACCTTTATTCACAATATCCCGCATCCTTTGGGTGCCGGCTTCTGGAGCAAAGGTTAGTCCACCTTGCCGCATCCCTCCCAGGATATTGGCAATATTTTCGTCAAACCTATCAACTCTTTGACTGGGAAGAGTCAAGGAAATGTTTTCATTTCTGAGTCGATTTTTGATTTCCATCCCTACGGCTGGTAAGGACAAATAATCAGAACAACTCAGGGATAACAAGGAAAACTCATTGTAACCAGTGGCCCGCATTCCTTGTTCAATGGCTTCTACCACCTGATTTGGTTCTACATCCCTGGCAGGTCGCGTGAGCATTCCTGGTTGACAAAAGCGACAACCACGTGTACAACCGCGCCGAATTTCCAATGTCAGGCGGTCATGCACTGTCTCCACATAAGGCACTATCCCGATAGAATATGCTGGAATGGGCGTTGCGACTCGGCGCAAAATGCGCTTGGGTACATCTGGGTGTTGAGGATGAACTGAGCCATCCGGGGCCATGCCATAAAACTGAGGAACATATACGCCTGGTATCTGTGCTAAATCTAGTAGCAAATCTTGCCGGCATAATTGTGCTTGTTTGCCTTCTTCTAATACCAAACCTATTTCTGGTAGTAGTTCTTCTCCATCTCCCAGGGCGATAAAGTCGAAAAAGTCGGCATATGGTTCGGGATTTGATGTGGCTGTTTGCCCCCCGGCAAAAATCAGGGGATAATTCCCATCTGCTCTTGCTTGCCATGTGAGGGGAATTCCTGCCAAATCTAACATCTCTAAAATGTTAGTTGCTCCTAGTTCGTAACTGAGACTAAAACCCAAAATGTCGAATTCTAAGAGCGATCGCTTGGACTCTACAGCAAACAAGGGGGTATTAGTCTCCCGGAGTTTAGCGGCTAGGTCGGTACCTGGTAGATAAGCGCGATCGCATAATTGGCGCGGTTGGGCATTTAAGATGTTATAGAGGATGATATGCCCTAAGTTAGATGACCCAACTTCATATACTTCTGGGTAAGTTAATGCCCAGCGTATTGTGGCCGCATCCCAAGGTTTATGTACTGCTAAGCGTTCGTTACCTAAGTAACGTGCTGGCTTCAAAATATCCGATGTGATTAAATTTTCAACTGCAACAGCCACTATGCTATCTTTTAGCTACCTAAATTACAGCTAATCACCTCCAACCTTAGCATTGATTGGCTCTGTCAATAAAGTTTTATCGGTTTAACTGACAACTCTTTTACACAAATTTACAGGAAGTTGCCCAGTGATCTGATTTTTGTAGCATGGAATAAACCTTCTTCCGCCTGCTGAGGGACTTGATTTTTTAAATTATGTCAGGAATTCCTTATGCCACTGCCAAATCTAAGTTATCTTCAGATATTTCAAAAACTTCATCAAGTTGGGTTAATTCTAAGATCATCCTGATTGATGAGGAAACAGAGCCAATCTTAAAACTACGACCTAAACTCTGAGCTAGCTTGTGTGCAGAGACTAATGCCATTAAGCCAGATTTATCTAAAAATTCTACTGCTGCTAAATCTACTAGCAAGATAGAGACATCTTGTTGTACCAAGGTTGCTATCAGGTTTCGTTCCAACTCCAATGCATTGGCAGCACTTAAACAACCCTGAGGACGAATAACTGTAATTTTTGGACACTTCGGTACTGCTTGCATCTTCACATCCTAATTAAAGTTATTGAACCGTAAAGCCTGAGATTTATTTGAACATAAACTGTTTTTATCTCAGCGACTATAGGTCTGACCCCTCTTTGCTAAATCTTCATTACTTTAGTGGGTCTGTTTAAAGATTGTCATAAATACAGGGTAAAATGTGTTCATATATACTTTTTTTTCCATCTAGTTCTAAAACAATCAACATAGATCGCCATAGAGCAAAAAAATCAACCGTAACTTTGCTGAAATAGTCCCCTGAGCCAATGAATAAAGTTAATTTAGCTCAGCTTCAGCTACATATTTAGATGCCATGATTTTTATGCTGGCTAGCGGCGCACACCAGGGTTAATGACAAGTTATTGAACCAATTATCCTGTGATATGGATCACGTAGTTCAGGGTAGTTGGATCACATTTTATACCTAGATCTATCTTAGATAATTAGTATCATATTACATACAACTGGTTCATTACTTATGAGAACTAAGTACGCGATTCGTCAATTGGTAGAAAAAGCACTTGACATTAAAAAATTAACTCCCGAAATAGAAAATGAAATCAATTCGGAACTGACTCAAATGGGACACATTTCTGACGTTGATTATGAAGCCCTGGAGTTATTAATGGCAGAAATGGATGCGGGTAGAGTTAAGTTAGTACCTAGCTGGGGATATTAATTCTCAAGGTGAGTATTATTATTTTTTCGTTATCCTCAGCCAGTTTTGAGAGGAAATAGCAAAATTTAGTTGGAAAAACACTAACAGCAGTGCTGATAGCAGGCACGATAGGATTGCTGGTGTTTTACTGTCATGTTTAATATTGATCACACAAGTTTGGCGTAAACTGTGCTGGTGAGCATTAGTTTTTAGTCCCTATTCCCTCTTGATAAACTTGCCAAATCTGCTGAATAAATTGATTAAATTGCTGTTTGGCGGCTGAATCCAATTCATTTTTTGGTTCTTTTGCCAAAATCTGACTTAAGAGTGAAACTACTTCTGTATCTAAAGCTGGTCGAAATAAATTGATGGGCCAAAGCAAATCTGATGCATCTCGCAGATCAGTAATTATTGGTGGTTCTTGGGCAAAGCCGACTAGCAGTAATGGACGTACCCAGCACAACTGCCGAGAAGTCACTAATTGGATGACTTCCCCGTATAGATTTCTGTCACTATGCTCTAAAGACACAATTTGTCCCGGTTGAAAGTCTAAGCTCATGTTCATATCTAGCAGTTAGGGCTGTGACAAGCAGGGATTTTTGAGCAAATTTATGGGTTTTAAACGCGATTATGCGTTAATTTTGTGGGAAAATCCTTTACAATTAAGCAAGTACTCACACCCGTGAATACTTGAAATATTACCTCATAATTGCCACCCTTATGCTGGCCTAGTCTATATCGCAGCAGAGTTTTTTCATGACATAAAGTTTGGATAGACATGCGATAAGATAGGTAATTAACTGTTGAGTAAACACTAGACAGAGAATCTGTTGTAGTAAACCACCGAATCAAAGAGCAAAGAACCGTGTCAGTCGAAACCATTGAGAAGCGTTCCACATCCCGCAAGCTCGCGCCTCGGTATCGCGTTTTGCTCCATAACGACGACTACAACTCTATGGAGCATGTGGTACAGTCATTAATAACCACAGTACCGAGCCTGACTCAGCCCCAGGCTGTGAGTATTATGATGGAAGCCCATACTAACGGCATGGCTTTAGTCATTACTTGCGCTCAAGAACATGCTGAGTTTTATTGCGAAACACTGAAAGGTCATGGTTTAAGTAGCACCATTGAACCTGAGGAATAAATTAGATATTGAAATCGAGTTTTCCTCACAGGGTAGGAAGACAGCAAAAAGTCAAAAGTAAAGGGTAAAACTAAAAGATGTTTTCTCTGACTTTTGACTTTGATATTGTCACCTTCCTTTATTTTTGCTAAAAATTTTTTATGAAAATAAACCTTGCCCGTTTAGCCCAACGCCCTGTCTTGATGAGGTTGGGCTATTTTGTTGTAAGTTTATTGCTGCTATGGTTACCCTTGGCTACACCCATTTACTTATTAGTTAGTGATTCTAATTTAGTAAGTATATTGACAATGGTGTTGCTATATACGCAGTTTATTTTTCTTTTAAAACTATGGGGTAAAAACGTCTACCAACAACCCCGAATATTACAGAAGTATGGCTTAGAAATCACCCGAAAAAACGCTGTAGATTTGTTGAGTGGTTTAGCTCTGGGGCTAATTAATATTCTGATATTATTTGGGCTACAAGGTTTGTTAGGTTGGTTGGTGTGGCAACAACCGCAAGTTTTTTTGTTAAAAATTATTTTAGAGGGTTTAATTGTTTCTTTAGGTGTCGGTTTCGCAGAAGAGTTATTATTTCGAGGCTGGTTACTTGACGAGTTGCAACGGGACTATAGCCAAAGTGCATCACTGTGGATAAATGCTGTTGTTTTTGCGGCTTTGCACTTTATTAAGCCGTTGGATGTCATTATGCGAATAATACCGCAGTTTCCCACTTTAATACTATTGGGGTTAACGCTGGTATGGGGTAAACGCTGGCGGAGGGGTCGCTTGGGTTTACCTATTGGTTTACATGGTGGTTTAGTTTGGGGATATTACATCATTAATGTGGGAAATTTAATTGAATATTCTGGCCAAGTGCCTGATTGGGTAACAGGTGTAGATCAAAATCCCCTACAAGGAGTTATGGGTTTAGCATTTATGGCTGTACTTGCTGTGTTGATGTGGGGGCGAGCAAATACTAAATCTCAAACTGTATAAATTTGACAGATTCCCGAACTCATATTATTTTACGTTTTGCGGCGCGGTTAATGCAGCTATTAATACAGCGCGGAGGGTAGAAAAGCCCCTGCCGGTTCGTTATACAGGCCGAGGCTCATCAAAGTTGCGGTCTGGGTGACACGCAAGCCATGATTCAAACACCAACGGAACAGATCGGCGTTACGCATCGGAACATAGAAGCCAAACTCATCGGACGCTGGAGCCGCGCCGATCAGCGCTTTTAAGTCCTCATTGTTCTCGCCAACAGCGTGGCCGAAAAAGCCAATTTCTGTGGCGTAGCCTGATACGCGCCCATCACACTCAACAAGCATTGCCTTGTCCCGCCCGACAGAACCCTTGAGTTCGCCCACCCGGTCATGACCATGAATGCGATAGTAAAGTTGATTACACGCAGCAAGGTCGGCCTCAGTCGCCCGACGAACGGTGCGGCCGGGTATCTTCAAGCCGAGCGGCTGTCCTCGAAGGTCTGCCAGTGACTCGCGCACGTCGAAGCCGAGTTTTGTATACAGGGCAAGGGAGCAGCTGTTATGCGCGGCCTAAACGAGCCGCACACCGGCGTACCGATGTTCGTGCGCCCTCTGTAAAATATGTTCCATCAGGCGGCGACCAACCGACCTGTTTTGCGCGGCGGGGTCTACCGTAGTGGGGCCGATTCCGGCGATAGTGTCACCTTCCCACAAACAGTTACTGCCGATGACGCGCCCATCCTCAGCCTCAGCCACGACCGAATAAACCGTTGGGTTCGCCAACAGTTCAGTAAATATATCCGCCCCAAACTCCGCAGAAGGAAAGTCAAGTAAGAAACCGTGCTGTTCCGCAACAACACGTAACCCTTCATACAAAATAGTACCACAGGGGAGTGCGTCGTTGGGCCGTCCCGCACGCAGCATCACCGAAGAGATTTGTTCAAATACTTTGTCCATAATGAAAAACCTTTTAAGTGTTCCGTTAGCAACTTTTTTAAAATACTGAAATTTAATGGTTTTTGTCTTGTCAATTCTTGCGGAATAGAACAATCTACTTTCTGAGACAATAGGGATTGAAACATCGCCTCTACCCATGAATCTGCGACAAGAATTCTTATCTAATCCCCCAGAGCATAAAATTCCCCTTGCTCAGCCTCCACTAGAAGTGCGATCGCAATGGGGACGCTGGATAGAAACACCGCAGATGATGGTAGCAATAATTCCGCCAGGAAAGTTAGAAGTCAATATTCGCTCACCACTTAACCTTGTGGTCACGAGTTTTGGTGTCAGCAGTGGAATGGCCGCTTTTAATACTGATCGGCTACAACCCTACCAAGCGCTACCAGGAGGTTTTGATATTGTGCCTCAAGGAAGTACCTATAGTTCTGTAGAGGATGCTTCTTGTTCTGTAGTGTTTGGATATTCCCAATCTTTTCTATCCCGTATAGTCACAGTAGAAGCAGAAGGACAGATGATTGAGTTACAACCTGGCCAAATTCCCAAAACCCATTGGGGTTTGAATGTAGCGATCGCCATGCAAGAATTCTTTGATAATGGACAATTAGGTGGTGTATTTTATTTAGAATCGGTGGCAACTGCGGTGCTGGGACAAATAATTTACCGACGTTCAAATTTATCTGGACAGATCAAGCGTCCGCCAGAGTTTTTAGAACCAAATTTGTTAAAGTCTGCTATAGAATACATCAGAGCGCATCTATCACAGGAACTTAGCCTGAATCACATTGCTGCTACGGTAGGATTCAGCCCTTACCATTTTGCACGAGCATTCAAAGCTACAACTAGATTATCACCCTATCAATATGTCCTCCGGTGCCGGCTGGAACTTGCCCAACAACTCTTACAAAATCCCAGAAAATCGCTGGCGGAGGTGGCGGGGGAAGCGGGATTTGGCAACCAGAGTCACATGACATCTGTATTCCAACGATTACTAAATACAACGCCTCAGCGTTATCGGCAAGAGATTGGTAGTATTGAATCTACATGAAGAGGTTATAAAATTTGTCGAATAGTCGCTAAACTATCTCAACTACTGTACCCACCAAACACGCTTTATCCAAATTTACCCCGCTCAAATTTGCTCCTTCTAACTCTGCACAGAGTAGATTAGCGCCTGTGAAGTTCGCCCCCGCCAGATTTGCCCCGCGTAAGTCAGCTTCTTCTAAATTGGCTTCATTTAACACAGTTCCTTGCAAATCGGCACGACTTAAGTCAGCACCTTTAAGATTTGCCCCCGTCAGGTTAGCACCACGCAAGTCGGCACCACGTAAATCAACTCCTTGTAAGTTGACGTTCATCAAATTGGCACCACTCAAGAAAGCACCAGCCAAAGATACATCGCTGAGTCTCGCCCCCATTAGGTTAGCACCGCGCAAATTACTCCCTCGCAAGTCAGCACTTGTTAAGTCTGCTTGCATTAAGTTTGCTCCCATGAGGTTGGCCCGCAAGTCAGTTTCTTGCAAATTTGCTCCCATAAAATTCGCACCCTCAAAATGCCCACCTTCGAGTTTGGAACCTGTGAAATTAGTCCCAACTAGGGTAGCACCTGCAAGATTGATGCGGCTTAAATCGAGTTGAGAAAGTTCCTCATCTTCTAAATTGGCACCTGGGAGTTGTTTGAGTTTTCCTGATTTAATGGCTTCAATATTCATTTGGGGTAATTACTCATTTCCTGACTAGTCTTATGGCTATCCCATCGGGAATCAAGTAGCCAGACACCGGTGCTGACTTTGGGCGACATCAGGGGTAAGTCTAGCCCTTGCTGTAAACCCATAACTAATAAAGTCAGAGCATCTACAAGTTTTGGATCAAAACGGTTTGATTGTTGCTGTCTGCATTCATCTAAAGCCTGAGCAAAGATTTCTGCGCGAGTGTTCGGGGATGATTTTAAATTATTGACTCGCCACTGAAAATCCGCAACTAAGGTCAAGATTCTTGACTCTAGAGGAATTTCATCTCCAGCTAACCCTGCTGGTTCTCCTGTACCGTTCCACCACTCGGTTTGGTGGGTAATAATTTGGGCAACTGCCCGTAGTCTAGACATGGTTCGCAATACTTGTGCCCCTGGTACCAAGGGACAAGTTAAGGCGCAACTGGGGGCTTGTTCCTGGTAGCGGGTGGATGTACCGGGAGTCAAGACGCTTTCTGTCGTTTGGAGTGGATCTATACGATGTAACAACCCTGCTAGTCGTAATCTTTTAATCTGCCATGCAGGTAGTTCTAAAAGTTGCCCCATCATCTCGGAAAGTGCGACTACTTCCGCTGCTGCCATTGGGTTGTTCACATCTGCCATATCCATCAATTGCGCCATCCGCAAAAATGCTTGAATTTCGTTAGAAACCAAGTTGCGATCTAAAGCTTGTTGACGCAGCGCTGTGGGGATGGATAAATTCTCTTGTCCCGTCTGGAGATAATCTACAACACGGGAGACAACTGCACTCAAATGTTTTGGGGCAGCTAGATGAGACTGGATGGCATTTTTATGGGCAACGAGTTTTTGTGCTAGTTCTGGGTTGTATTGTTGAATGTGGGCGATCGCTAACTTTGCTGTTTCTTGCACTAACTCTGGCTCAAATGTCCACAAGCCATAGAATTTGCGCTCTAAATCTGAATCTGGTATTCCACCTGCACCATAGTCAGCTTCTGATAATTCTTGACAAAGTACCATTGCTGTGTATTCAGGCGATAGAATAATTAAGTGCCATTCCTGAGCCACTGGATCTGCTGAATTTAAAGCCACTAAGTCCACGTTGGGTAGTTGGCTGGTGGGATGTTCTGCAAAACCAGCATCCGCTGCTGCCATAATCACGATTTCCCGGCTGCACTTAGCCATATCTGCATATCTTTGGGCTTCTTGCAGATACCATTTACCTTGTTGGAAGGCTGCGATTACTAAGGGTGTACTATTTTCGCTTAATATATGGTCTTCTAACGCATGGCACAGAGCAACCAAAGTATTTTTGTAGTAAACCCCAAATCTAATTGGTCTAGTGCTTTGGCGGTGTGCTGTTTCTAGTTGTTGTAAAATTGAACCTTCTAACATGGGCTGTCATAATTCGTAATTCGTAATAGTAGCTCCAGGCAGGCTACGCCAAAGTTGTTGGAAACTAGAGGCTAGAGGCTAGGGGCTAGTGAATTAATTAGTCCCTAATGCCTAGTCCCTTATAATACGCCTGCTAACTGTTTGTCTTTCTTTTCCATAGGCGCGGAAAGTGCTTCTTCCAAATCGGCACAACCCAGTTTTTCTTCTAAGATTTTCATGACTTCGCGTCCGAAATCATTGGGGTTTTGTTGCCAAGCTTGCAAGCAGACTTCTCCGAAGAATGAACCCAGAGGTTCAGGGTTCCAAAGGAGTTTTTTAGCTGTCCACGGCATTAAGCTCATGGGATTATAACCTGGTTTGAGAATGCCTTCTTTAAAGGCATATTCTTCTAAATGGGTATGCGGTTGCAGTCCTATGAAGAAGATAGCAGGTTCAACTTTATCTGCGCCAAAAATCTTTTCTAGTTCGCGGTGGTAGGCGATAGTTTGACGAATAGTTTCGGGACGTTCGTCAATGACGTTAAAGGAGTAGTTGACGGAAACTAAATCGTTAAAACCCGCTGTTTTTAAGTCACGGCAGTTTTGCAAGACGGTTCGCAGGTTGTAACCCATCCGCATTTTCCGCACGAGTTCTTGAGAACCGCTGGTGATACCGATTTCAAAGTAGTTCATCCCGGTTTTTGCCATCAAGTCGCACAATTCTGGTGTCAGGTTGTCGGCTCTGATGTATGCTGCCCAGTGAATATCTGTCATCCCAGAATCGACGATTTTCTGTAAGAGTTCTACAGCATCGTCGATAAATTTGCGTGCGGGGATGAATTGGGCATCAGTAAACCAGAAGTTGCGAATGCCACGATTATATAGTTGGCGCATTTCAGCAACTACTTCATCTGCTGGATTGATGCGGACTTGTTTACCTTCAACGACGGTGTAGACGCAATAACAACAGTTATGGGGACAACCGCGCTTGGTTTGGACACCTATATAAAAGTCTTGTTCTTGCAGGTAATAGTTAAATTCCGGCCAGATCGTTTCTATATAGTCGTAGTTACAGGCGGTTTTTTCTAGTGGGGTGGGTTGTTCATGAATCATTCGTTGCCGTGGTTGTGTTTCACCAACTACATAGCAACGTTCATCTTGAATTTCTCTGCCACTCAAAAGTTTTTCTAGCAGGGTTTCTCCTTCACCCACAGAAATAATTGTTCCTTGGGGTAAGCTTTTGCCCAACTGTTCATAAAATACGCTGACTGCACCGCCACCGACAACGGCATGGGCATCAGGATGATATTTCTGGGCGCGTTGCAAACCACGTTTGATTAATCCCTGGTTGCGCCACAACTCTAGATAGTAAGCAATAAAGATTCTTAAACCGCCAAAGGCACCGCGTAGCTTAATCAAGAGATTTTTGGCGTAGTAAAATTCAAAGGCGTTTTGCAGTGGGTTACCACCGCGCCCGCCCACTGGGGCATAAATTTGAATATCCCGCCATGAAAAGACTAGCAGTGTAGGTTTAAATTCATCGATACAACTATCGAGAGCGGAGCCATAATCTAAAGGCGGTACCGTTCCCAAATCAAAAATTCGCTGTTCGATGCTGGGAAATAGCTTATGGACATGATCGCTAAGATATACAACCCCAATGGGAAAGATGGGGTTACAAGGAAGGCGAACGTAGAGAATTCGATTTTCCATCATGGATGCTGTAACTTGTATCTTGCCGTTCTTTGAGAAAAAAGTGCGTTTAAACTGTGTTTTTGTGTTGATTGCCCTGTTGCTAACAATTATGCTTGACATTTAAGCCAATTGTTGGAATGGGTTTATCTGGGTTGGCGATCGCGGGAAATAGTTAAATTTGCACCGCAACAAACAATATAGATAGATTTTATGAGGAAGTTTGTCATATATCTTTACCATAACATTGAGTTTGTCTATTAAGCGATGATTCCTGGCTGTAAGTCTGGGGAGGGATGAAATAAATCAACTCACTTGTACACTGAGGAAATATCAAGGTGTAGCTGGTATACCTAACTCACGGTGACCAGATAAAATTAATATCTGACACTTTTATTACTAATAAAAAATTTGAGAGCCTTCTAAAGAAGTGTATATTTTTACGAAGGTAGATTGTTTTATATAATTTTCATCACTTGAACATGCATTTAGATAGATATAACGTAGAAAATTTCAGTTGGTAGTCGGAGTTACAGCATGTCGGGATCGTCAAGTGTTAGTTTTATTTGTGTAATGTAAAATTGTGGCGTAAAGCTCCTCCGCAGTTATGGCTCAAATATTAGATTCTCTACCACCTGAGCAATCGGGGAAGATCCTCTGCTGTTACGTTAATGCTACGAGTAAAATTCAAATTGCTCGCATTTGCAATATTGCCAACTGGTACTTTGAAAGAGTTGTTTTTCCTGGACAGCGCCTCGTTTTTGAAGCTCCCCAAGCAGCGCAAATGGAGATTCACACGGGGATGATGGCCAGTGCAATTTTGTCGGATAATATTCCGTGCGATCGCTTGGCGATTAATGACCCTAGCATTAGTGAGTTTAATACAGACTCTATAGGCATCGACGCTATCAGTACAAAACCAATGGTGCAGTCAATTAATACAAAACATGAAGATACTACAAAACCCTTAACAATTGCTGGTTGATCATCCATTGATTAAGAAAACAATTTTTTTTCTCTTCAGGGTTGTTAAATTCGACAACCCTTTTTATTTAGTCATTAGTCATTATTAAAAGGGAACAGGTAACAGGGAACGGGTAATGGGTAACAGGAAAACTTCTACTTTATTGCTTACACTTCTTCATCTTTCCACCTCCCCATTGCCCCTTTAGCATCTACAATCGAAATTATGAATTTGCCTTCTTTTCTTTGGTTGTGGAAAATAGCCGCTTGGTCGATGGGGTTATCGCTACTGGCGTATTTGCTGTTAGCACTCACGGGTATGTGGATGTTTCAGGATAGAACTTCGCCGCATTTTACGGGTTTTCCGTGGGTAATTGGCGGACGTAGGGGCGTGCGATCGCTCCACTATACAATGGGCATCACGATGTTCAGTTTAGTGTTGCTACTGCTGGTTATTGGCATTGTGGGCACCTTAGGGCACTTTGGTTCCTTAGGACACTCACAACACTTGATTGCTGGGTTGATAGTAGTAATATTAGTTTTACTTTCTGTGTTCAGTGCAACACAAATTAGTGCTAGGCGTTCTTGGGCTAGACCTTTACATATCGGTGTGAATATTATTTTATTTGCAGGTTTTGCCTGGGTGTCACTTACAGGTTGGAGTGTCGTGCAAAAGTATTTGCCTTAGCCAGAATTTGTGTTCGAGCTTAGAGTACTGAGTATAAATTGTTATTCAATCAGTTTATTTGATAGCTGCTTTGACTGTGAAGGTAACGAAAACAAGAAACAGACAATCAAGCTCATAACTACAAGTTCACCGCCATCTTCCACAATTCCCAGCAAACGATCAAAGAAACGACCAACTAAGGGCAGATTACTTAATCCTATATGTAGCATATCTACTACAAGTCCAAAAAAAGCTAAAGCAAACAGCAATTTGATTAAAGATTTTGATACTTTTTTAGAAAAGCGATCGCCCCAACGATAGCTAATAGCAATAGCAATCAAAAAGAATAAACCGACTAGAGCAGATACAGTAAGCTCACCTAAATCAATTGCTCTTAAGCCAAATATAGGAGACAAGGAAAATTCCTTACTGATGAAAGATCCCAATCGTTCATGAATCCGCAGTGAATCATCAAGTAATAGATAAAAAAATAGTCCAGACCAGCTTAAGAATAGAAGTGAACTTGCCTGTATAGCCAAAAAGCCCAATAAAAGTGCAGACCAATACTCTTTTACATATTGGACAATTTCTGAATATCCTCTGTCTTTTTCTAATGAAAAATTGACATTAGAAGTAAGTGCGCCATGCGAAAAAACCACATGAAGAACAATAAAAGCAATATCTGTAGCTAAAAATAAGCAAAATAGCTTAACTGCCCAATGATCTTTATTTAGCTTTACTGACTTGATTGAATATTCTAATTTTGTCTTCAGCACAGAATCCTAATCCTTTATAAACTTTAGTCACAAAAATCTGACTACTCTAGCCGTAGAAGTTATGTCTGAAGCTTATACAGTACGTAAAATTACTATTTAACCTCAGGTTAAAATAATTAATTAGCTTAATTTAACCTAAGCTTAACCTTAAATTCAACAAAAATTAACTAATTTTAAGTAAAAATACCAACTTTGCGATTATTTTTTTTATTTCTGTAAAGAAAAATTTGGCAATACTTGTTCAGACAGATTTGCATACAACAAATTTTCAGGGAAGTACAAGAAACGCTTACCTTACAATGAAAAAAGCATGATGATAACCGCCGTGACCCAAACCTCAGTTAATTTCTCTAATTCTATTTTTCGTTTATCTCCGTTAATTCGGATCACACTGTTGAGCCTATACATAGCACTGACAGTACCATTACCTTTTTTATCTCAGGTAACAGCTGCGCCAGTATCGCCAGCATTATTGTGGGTAGGGATTAGTATTGGCTTTATTGCCTTATATGCAATATTGACCGAACAAGTAATTATAAATGACCAGGAAATTCAAGTTACATACCCCGCCTGGGTTCCTCGTTTTTTCCGTAAAGGTTGGGTGTTACCTTGGTCAGAAGTAAAAGAATTGAAACCCCGCTCCACTGGTCAAGGGGGACTAGTTTATTATTTTCTCAGCCAAGATGGAAAAGCTTATTTATTACCGATGCGTGTCGCCGGATTTGCCCGTTTGGTAAAATTCGTAGAAACCAAGACAGGTATAGATACCACAGATGTTCGCCCCTTAGCGCAGCCGTGGATGTATTTGATTTTATTGGGATTTACTTTGTTGTTATTGTTAGTAGATGCCTGGACTATCACTACAGCACTAGCTCTGGGAAAATTAACTTAAATAGGAAGAGGAGAGTGGGGAGTAGGGAGTAGGGACTAAAAGGTAACGGATAGAGTACATGGTCCAATTTTCTCTCTCATTTCCCCAGTCCCTAGCCCCCAATCCCCTATAAAGGTTGAACTTGGAGAATATCACTACAACAGCCCAATTAAGGCTAGAACAAGTTAATTTCTTTGCCAAACTGAAAGCCCAACTTCAGGGATACCCAATATTACAGGATATTTCCTTTGAGGTGTTTCCAGGCGATTGCATTGCCATTGTGGGCCCATCTGGTGCAGGTAAGACTTCGCTACTACGCCTAATTAATCGCCTGAGTGAACCCACTAGTGGCAAAATTTATTTAGAAAAACAGGAATATCACCAAATTTCTGTTTTGCAGTTACGTCAGAAGATCACACTGGTATTACAAGAGTCAAAATTGTTGGGAATGACAGTCCAGCAGGCTTTGGCTTATCCTTTAGTTTTGCGTGGTTTGCCTAAACCAACAATTCAGCAACGAGTTAATTACTGGATAGAACAACTACATATTTCCAGTGAATGGCTAGGCAAAACTGAATTACAACTTTCTGTTGGACAGCGACAATTAGTAGCGATCGCTCGTGCCTTAGTCATCCAACCGCAAGTGTTACTATTGGATGAGCCAACATCTGCCTTGGATGCTGGTACTGCTGCTCATCTAATGCAAGTTTTAATTCAGCTATCTCAAACTCATCAAACCACAATTTTGATGGTCAATAACCAACTGGATTTAGCCCAGGGATTCTGTAACCGACTGTTATATCTCCAGCAAGGTCAGTTATTGACAGACCAACCAGTTTCTAGGGTAGATTGGGTGAATTTACGAGAAAACTTGATGCAAGCAGAAAACCAAGCAGCTGAGGAATGGCTTTAAAATTTCCTCCAAAAAAATTAACTTTGGAAGTTTTTGATAAATTTGTTTCTCCCTATGATGTTTGAGTACTCAGTGTAGAACGTGGATTGCTGAATCTTTCTTTGGTTAACTTGGTTTGTGACTGCGGAACATTGGAATTCAAAATTTCCATGTTAAATCTATAGCCCACATTACGGATAGTTTGAATCAAACTAGGTTGACGGGGATCAAGTTCAACTTTTTTTCGCAGCGATAAAACATGAGTATCAATGGTGCGCGGGTTATCAATAGCGTCAGGCCACGCACGACGCAATAATTCTGACCTACTTAGAGGCACTCCCCCAGCTTGTGCCAAAACGTACAACAGACTGAATTCCTGGGGCGTTAAATCAATAAACTCCCCTTGGAACCGGACACGTCGCTGTACTAAATCAATTTGCAAACTGCCATAATCCAGGTAAGCTGGTGCAGTAGGTGTGCGCTTGCGACGGATTAATACCTCTACCCTAGCCAGAAACTCTTGCATTCCAAAAGGTTTACTTAAATAGTCATCTGCCCCCGCTTTTAAGCCGGCAACAATATCAGCTTCATTGTTACGGGCAGATAGCATCAAAATTAGAGGCTGTTGCTGACGATGCAACCAACGGCAAAACTCTATGCCATCACCATCAGGCAAGTCGGCATCAAGAATTACCAGTGTTGGTTGATGGCTTAAAAACACTTCCCTTGCTTGGTAAATACTGGCGGCTTGATGCACACGGTATTCTAACTGTTGCAAGTGCCATCCCAGCAACGACCTCAGATGGGGATTTCCCTCAACGATTTCAATACAAACCGAACCCACAGCGGCAAGACCCCTTAGCGTCGATGACTTTCAAAGTAACAAGCCCATGCTCAAGGTTTTGTAGTCTTTGTTACTCCAATTACTATTAGCTTCGGATTTGCTCATCTCAAAAGTGGAAAAATCTTGAACTAGTGCCTTGTCCAAAGCTAAGTTAGTAATATTCTTTAATTTTTTCTTAAATTTTTGTTAGACTAATCAAAAGTTCTTTTTGGTAAACATCTTCCCAAAGATGGGTTTTGCTGGCCAAGAAACGATCAATTAACAGGGAAAGCGCTACTTGAGCTTAATTCTAGCCTACTTGTATAGCTGATTACATTTTGCATAAACTACTTATGTCCGCCCCCATCAATCAACTTGGGTTGTTGACAAAAAGAATCATAAGAATAACTTACCGAATAATCTATTCCAAATTTTATGGAATAGGATCAGATCACGTCATAGCCACTGAAGGATCTCACCTAGGGTAGATTTTTGTCGTTAGTTAATGGCAAGAAAGTAGAAGTAACACTTCACATTTGGGCGTGAATCATTTACAATTCTCATTCCAAAGAGATTAACACAGCAGTTATGCTTCAAGACACACAAACCATCCGCTATTACCAACGAATTACCGACGCCTTCGTCGATTTATGGAATCGCGGTTATCGCACGGACGATATGCGGATGTATTTGGATGGATATCTAGCCGCACTGCGACATAGTAATGCCATTGAACCGATTCTAATTCATCGCTTAGAGGAGGAAGCTAGCCGCTATTTGTACGATGCTTCAAATTTCGTGATGACGCAAACACAAACACAGGCACAAGCTGATTACTACTAATGTCTCGATCTTAGACATTGAAGGTAACCATAGATTAACGCAGACAATTATAGCATATTGTTTGTTTTGATCAAGGGTATATTGGTGTGAAATTTTTGGAGATATTATTTTTGATAAAAATATCCCCTCAGATGTATTTTTGGTGTTACCAATTCGTCTAAGGGGATTTTTGGATGGATTTTGGGGATTGGGGGATAAGAGAGATTAAGGAAATGAGTTATGAATTTCTTCAGTGTCTCGAAGCCAGTGACAAAGCCCTATAAAATAAATTGCAGGGGCACAGTATTGCCATGCCCCTGACTCTGCCGATATAACTAAGTACTAACTCATTCAGCAGCCAAGTAGAGTAGATGCTGCTGGCAAAATATTAGGAAGCTAGTGCCACTTCTACTAGTTGCTGCAATTCACCTTTTTGATACAGTTCAATGAGAATATCTGATCCACCGACAAATTGACCGTCAATATACACTTGGGGGATTGTGGGCCAGTTGGAATATTCTTTAATGCCTTGACGAATTTCCTGGTCTGACAGAACGTCAATTGTCTCAAAGGGAACTCCCAATGTATTGAGAATTTGCACGACGTTGTTGGAGAAACCACACTGAGGCATCAGTTTGTTTCCTTTCATGAAAACTAATATCTTGTTTTGTTGTACCAAGTTATCAATTTTTTCTTGAGTTTCTGGGGTCATGGTCTGTTTGTTCCTATGTTGCTAATAGCCAAGATGTCGATAGTCAACCATCAATAGTCAATGGGGATTGATTGATTTTACGAAGCGGCTGTTGCTTGCCATGCTTCCGGTGTATAGGTTTTTACAGCCAAGGCATGAATCGCTTCAGTTGACATAGCTTGCCGCAACGCACCATAAACTAACTGGTGTTGTTGCACCAGTCCCTTATTGGCAAACTGCGATGAAACTACTGTCACTTGATAGTGGTCACCGCCACCAGTCAAGTCTTGCACCTGAACTTGGGCGTCTGGCAGTTCCGCCTTGATCATTTCCTCAACCTGCTGCGGATTAATCATCGCAATTCCTGAAAAACTTACTTTTCTATTATTAACAGATACAGATATGAAGCGGATACCCTGGCCTAATTTGAGTTTTTCACAGGCTAGGGGTAAACGCGTCTTGGAGGTTTATGTGAGCTATCCCTTGATAAAACCCAACTCATGGTAGATAGTTTCATACTACCATTGGGTCTTTCCAGAAGGTGGAGATAGTTTATTGACTTGGGGTAGAAGAAGACGAATTACCTTGTCTGGGAAAAGGTGCATCCACAAAACCCAACTCAAATAACTGCTGATAAGCCTTCTTGCCTAAATCCCGCGTGGGGTTTTGACTCTTAATAATCTGAATTAACAACGGTACGGCCAATTCTGGCTGATTTTGCGCCCGATGTACCAATGCTAGCTGGTAGGTGGCTTCGTCGCGCTTTTGGGCAGTCTCTAGGGCTTTTTGACGCTGGGAATCGGAAACTCGATTGTCAATTCCCGTAAAGCTGGCATTGAGTTCTTGATAAAAATTAGATAGCTGATTATAAACCTGACGAGCTTCTTGGAGTTTTTTCGCAGCTAAAGCGTAGTTTTGAGCAGAAACGGCTTGATTGGCCTCCTGCATCAACCGTTGTCCTCCCTCAATACTTAAAACGCTGTTATTTTGGGCTGTAGGACGCAAAGTATTGGGATCGTCAGGTTCAATGATTTGTACTTGACTATAAAGAGTAGGTAGCTTTTGTACTTGAGCCTGAACAGGTGATAGCAGGCTAAGAACTGTGATAAATGATAAAGAAGTAAGGCTAATTAAAGGAGCAACAGCGGCAGAGTTCATGGGGTCAATTAGTGCGAAAACTATATAGAAAAGGAATGGAAACTTCGGGTATCTTAACTCTGTTTTCGTCCGTAACAAAACAAAGCTACATACTGTAGTTCCTCTGATTTAGACTGAAAATCGGTTTAATCGAGTTCCCTTTGCTCGTGTATACAATTAACTAAAATCACCCTTATGAATGATCCCGTTAATTCCTCTGATTTTTCCACCACAGGTTTACCAGCAAGCACCTTGGGAATAGTTTTACAACGCGGTGGTGAAGAATTGATGTTAGAAAAAGCTTTAGACCGCTTCACCATTCGTCCAACTACCGACCTGACTCACCAACAATTATCCCAGGTTAGTTGGGGCATTTGGCAGCGGAGTATTCCCCAAGCTCATTTAGAACTGTTTACGGTTGTACCCACTGAGTTAGAGGCTGCTATGTCTCAAGCACGGGACTCAGAAAATGTAGCTTTTGCTGGTCATGTTTACATAATTAAAGATAATCCTGGGGCTGTTGTTTATCTGAATGACCAAGTGACCATTCAATGTGCCTCGGCGGTGGATGTAGCTAAAGTTGATGCCATTGCTGCTAGCTTGGGCTTAGTTAAGGAAAAACCTGTGCTTGGTTTACCTGATACTTTTGTGTTTCGCGTTAGCAAACAAGCCACAGAAAACCCCCTCAAAATTACTAACCGCTTGCAACAATTGCCAGAAGTATTGGCAGCTGAACCAAATATCCTGATTAAAAGTGAATCACATTATCGACCTAATGATCCCTTGTATTCTCAACAATGGTATCTAGCCCACAACGGCGGTAATCAGTTGGCGGTAAACTCTCATATTGCGGTAGAACAAGCTTGGGATATTACTCGCGGTGTGCGTTCTGTAGTAGTAGCCGTTGTCGATGACTCGTTTGATTTGAACCATCCAGACTTTCAAGGTAGCGGCAAAATTGTTGCCCCTAGAGATTTCAAAAAAAATGGCTTTTTACCCATACCAGGTGAGCGAGAAACCAGTCATGGGACAGCTTGTGCGGGGCTAGTGATTGCCGAAGAAAATGGTGCAGGTATCGTCGGGGTGGCGCCTGGTTGTGCCTTGATGCCAATTCGCAGTACTGGCTTTTTAGATGATGAATCCATTGAGGAAATTTTCAACTGGGCTATTGATAAAGGTGCCAGTGTAATTTCTTGCAGCTGGGGTGCTTCTGCTGTGTATTTTCCTTTGTCTTTGCGCCAACGTGCGGCTATTACTCGTGCTGCTACTACAGGACGTAAGGGTAAAGGTTGTGTAATATTATTTGCTGCTGGTAATGCCAATCGCCCGGTGAATGGAACTGTTTTTGAACGAAATTGGCCAGATAATCTTTTACGCGGTGATACAGACTGGTTAAGTGGTTTCTCGGTACATCCAGATGTGATTACTGTTGCTGCTTCTACTAGTTTGAACAAGAAAGCGGCTTATAGTAACTGGGGTACTAATATTGCTTTGTGTGCCCCTAGTAACAATGCCCCACCAGGAATGTCATTTCAAGGTAGGGGATTTTTGAATACACAACCTGCGATCGCCACTTCTCTGCACGGGCGAGGTATATTAACTACTGACCAAATAGGCGCCGCAGGTTATGAACCGGGTGACTTTACCAGCAACTTTGGCGGCACTTCTAGTGCTACTCCCATTGTCGCAGGTGTGGCAGCCTTGGTTTTGTCAGCAAATCCTGACTTAACGGCACAACAAGTTAAACTGATTTTGGAAGAAAGCACTGATAAAATTGTGGACTCTGAACCAGATCCTCAGTTGGGTATGCGTGCAGGGACTTATGATAGCAATGGGCATTCTCAGTGGTTTGGTTATGGCAAAGTGAATGCAACTAAAGCTGTACAAGCCGCCCAGCGACTACGTAGTTCTGTATCATCGGCAACCAAAGAAATCAAGGTCAGGAATACTAATCAGTTGACGATTCCAGATCATAATTTACAGGGCATTAGAAGTGCGATCGCAGTTTCTGAATCTAGCATTATTAAAGATATTCAAATAACAGTTAATATCACCCATGATTTTCTCGGCGATTTAGAAATTTATTTAATAGCCCCCAATAATAAAATGGTGTTATTGCAAAATCGGACATTAGGGCGTCGTACTAGTTTACAGACGACTTACACCATGCGATCGCATCCTATTTTAAAACGGTTGCTATCCCTGTCAGCTAGAGGTAATTGGCAGTTATGGTTAATTGACCATGTACCGCAAGATGTGGGCAAAATTAACAGTTGGGAATTGACTTTGGGTATTTAATCATTGGTCACTGATGACTGAATTAAGAATTGGGAATTTCTGCAAATGCATGAGTGCTAACCTCAGATTCTTGATGACTTAATTGTTTGAGGGCGAATGCCAAATCTGATGTGAGATGTTGGGCATTTTGTTTTACAGTCCCATCCGTGTAATCGGATACATTGAGCGGTGTACCAATGTGCATGTTCACATCTGCACCCCATGTAGGATAAGGATGGCTGTAGTCGATGCTAATAGGTATAATTTTTACTCCTAGTCCTGGATAACTAGATTCAGCACTTAAAGACAGACGCGCAATTCCTGGTTTTAATGGGTGAAGTTTGTCATCACGATAAATACCCCCTTCGGGAAAAATTACTAAAGTTCTTCCTTGCTGAAGCAAGTTAACTCCATGTCTGAGGGTAGTGATTGATGGGTGTTTCGGATCTACAGGAAATCCCCCCAAGTGTCGGACTAACCAACCTTGCAATCCCTGACATTCATCTATGGTGACCATGAAACGTAAGTCTTTGGCTGCTACACAAGCAATAGCGGCATAAGGTATGAGTAAAGCATCCCAACGTGAACGGTGGGTGGGAGCGAGAATTACAGGCCCGGATGTGGGAATATTTTCTTGTCCGGTAATTTCAATTTGTCGAAAAAAGAACGGTAAAAGGCAGTGACGCCCTAAAAGATACACCAGAGGACTTAACCAAGGAGACACTTGCGAGGTAGTATCAGCTACCTGAGTCTTAGCTTTGTTACTAGCGGTTAGTTGCTCGCATATCTGCTTGGCAATGGGGAATTGTATCATGATGGTAGCTGCTGGTTGTCCTGTAAAATACAAAAAACCTGTAATTAGTTACACCGTAGATTTTCTTTTGTAAATTGTGTGACAACTACTGGACAGTTTTACCTCTGTCCGTCATTTCTCTGACGTCGAGTTGTAAACCAGGCTTGTAATTGCTGGCGACAAGTTGATTCTAAAATGCCTCCCATGACGCACAGGCGGTGGTTAGAAGCAGCGCCATCAGGAATATTGGTAACAGTACGAATTGCGCCAGTTTTAGGATCGTCCACTCCATAAATCAGCATTCCTAAACGTGCTTGGACAATAGCGCCAGCACACATGGGGCAAGGTTCTAGAGTGACGTACATGGTGCAATCATTAAGATGCCAGTTGTGTAAGCTCTTAGCTGCTGCCCTGAGAGCGATAATTTCTGCGTGAGCTGTGGGGTCTTTGTCACGTTCTTTTCTGTTTTCGCCTGTTGCAATCAAATTTCCCTTAGCATCAATAATCACAGCACCTACAGGTACTTCACCTGCATCACCTGCGATTTGTGATAACTCTAGGGCATGACTCATCCATTGCCGATGTTTTAAATATTCTGGGTATTCAATTAACATCTTCTCTGATAATTGCTAGATTTATCGCAGAAATGGTAAAAAACGTGCGTGCAGCCCACACTACAAAGATCGCCAAGAACACAAAATTCAAGCAGCCAAGAAGATAAATTTACAACAAGTTGACCTAAACTAAATCAGTAAATTTAAGGCGATAAACCACAAGAAAAAGATTATCAAAAGTTTAGATACTTGGTTGGGCTAGAAGTGGATCAAGTTGAGCTTTTGTATCTAGCTGATAAATATCATCACAACCGCCAATGTGCTGGTTATTAATGAAAATCTGGGGAACTGAACGGCGACCATTAGCACGTTCTGCCATTTTTGCTCTGGCTGCTGTGTCGCCATCGATTTTGTATTCGGTAAATCTCACACCTTTCCACCACAAAAGCATCTTGGCTCGAATACAGTAAGGGCATGTTTGCCATGTATAAATTTCTACGTTAGCTTTAACGCGTTCTGGATGGCGACCGAAAAGAGGATTGAGAAAGTCCAGCATTTTTTTCTTATTGATTTTTGTTAATTACCTTCTAGCCTAGATCATTATCAGTTTTGTCGGCACAGACTTGAGGCATGAAGGGGATAGGAAGGTTGGGTGATGAAATAAACGTTGGCTAGATTTATTTATTAGTATAAAAATACTTTTATTTTCAAGATCAGGGCAATTATCGGCGTTCAGCAGCAAAACTTAACACTTAAGTCAGTAGAGACTATTTCCCACGTGTATACGCCCTTTGGTAGACTTGAAGACTGAAATAGCCAGATAACAAGACGCTAAATCAAGCAGTTGAGAGGGTGACTCTGTGGAAAATACACTTGGATTAGAGATTATTGAGGTAGTAGAGCAAGCCGCGATCGCTTCCTCGAAGTGGATGGGCAAAGGCGAAAAAAACATTGCTGACCAAGTAGCAGTGGAAGCCATGCGGGAGCGGATGAACAAAATTTATATGCGCGGTCGTATCGTCATTGGCGAAGGCGAACGCGACGAAGCTCCCATGCTCTACATTGGGGAAGAAGTCGGTATCTGTACCCAACCAGATGCTAAAAACTTTTGTAACCCTGATGAATTAATTGAAATTGATATTGCTGTTGACCCTTGCGAAGGCACTAACCTAGTTGCTTATGGTCAAAATGGCTCAATGGCAGTTTTGGCAATTTCAGAAAAAGGTGGTTTATTTGCTGCACCTGATTTCTACATGAAGAAACTCGCAGCACCAGCCCCAGCCAAAGGTTTAGTAGATATTAACAAGTCTGCTACGGAAAACCTCAAAATCTTATCTGAGTGCTTAAACCGTTCCATCGAGGAATTGGTGGTTGTGGTGATGGATCGTCCCCGCCACAAAGAACTCATTCAGGAAATTCGCACAGCCGGCGCCAGAGTCAGACTAATCAGTGATGGTGACGTTTCTGCCGCCATTTCCTGCGCCTTTGGTGGTACCAATATCCACGCTTTGATGGGTATCGGTGCAGCACCCGAAGGAGTTATTTCTGCTGCGGCTATGCGGTGCTTGGGAGGACATTTCCAAGGGCAACTGATCTATGATCCAGAAGTCGTACAAACAGGTTTGATTGGTGAAAGCAGAGAAGGCAATCTCGCACGGCTGAAAGAAATGGGTATTAATGACCCTGATAAGGTTTACAATGCCAACGAATTAGCTTCTGGCGAAACTGTTTTATTTGCGGCTTGTGGTATTACCCCTGGCACTCTGATGGAAGGTGTCCGCTTCTTCAGCGGTGGTGCAAGGACTCAAAGCTTGGTTATTTCCAACCAGTCCTGTACAGCTCGTTTTGTGGATACTATCCATATGTTTGACGAACCTAAGAATCTGCAATTGCGTTAGTAATTAGGGGGAGTAGGGAATTAAGAGGCAGGGGATAGGGGAGCCACTGCGGTCTTGGGGTCTCCCCCGCCGTAGGATGCGCGCAGCGCTGTAGTGGAGCAAGTGGCGTAGCAGGGAGCAGGGGTGAAACACTTTTGGTAAGTATCAACATCTTGAGTTTTTCATCTTCCTCATCTCCCTCATCCCATCTCCCTCATCCCATCTCCCTCATCCCCGATCATCAATAATCCATTACCAATTACCGATAAATAATGAATATTGCAGTGGTGGGGTTAAGCCATAAAACAGCCCCAGTTGAAATCCGGGAAAAGCTGAGTATTCCAGAACCACAAACTGAAAGTGCGATCGCTCATCTTAGTAGCTATCCCCATATTGACGAAGTAGCAATACTTAGCACTTGCAACCGTCTAGAAATTTACATTGTTACTAGTGAAACCGAACAAGGTATCCGAGAAGTTACTCAGTTTCTTTCAGAACACAGTAAGTTACCTGTGCAATCTCTACGCCAGCATTTGTTTATGTTGCTGCATGATGATGCAGTGATGCATGTGATGCGGGTGGCTGCTGGGTTAGATAGCTTGGTACTCGGAGAAGGTCAAATTCTGGCTCAGGTGAAAAATACTCACAAACTGGGACAGCAATACAATGGTATAAAAACAATTCTCAATCGATTATTTAAACAAGCTTTAACAGCTGGTAAGCGAGTTCGTACTGAAACCAGTATTGGTACTGGTGCTGTTTCTATTAGTTCCGCAGCTGTGGAGTTGGCTCAAATCAAGGTTGCTAATTTAGCAGCTTGCCGTGTCACCATTTTGGGTGCTGGCAAAATGTCACGCTTGCTAGTACAACACCTAGTTTCTAAAGGTGCAGTACAAATTAGCATTGTGAATCGCTCTCAAGCTCGTGCCCAGGAATTAGCGAAACTTTACCCGGAACAGGCTATTTATACTCATACGCTATCGGAAATGATGGTAGTAATTGCCGAAAGTGACTTGGTGTTTACAAGTACTTCTGCTACTGAACCGATCCTTGATCGCGCCAAGTTAGAAACAGTTTTAGAGTCTAACCGCTCTTTAATGTTATTTGATATTTCTGTGCCACGTAATGTCCACAGTGATGTCAATGAACTAGCAAATGTCCATGCTTTTAATGTGGATGATTTGAAAGCAGTAGTGGAGCAAAACTACGAAAGCCGTCGCAAGATGGCCCAAGAAGCAGAGAAACTGTTAGATGAAGAGGTAGAAGCTTTTGATATTTGGTGGCGATCGCTAGAGACTGTCTCCACTATTAGTTGTTTGCGAAATAAAGTCGAAACTATCCGCGAACAAGAGTTAGAAAAGGCTTTGTCACGCTTAGGTTCAGAATTTGCCGAAAAACATCAAGAAGTAATCGAAGCTTTAACACGAGGAATTGTTAACAAAATTTTACATGACCCAATGGTGCAATTACGGGCGCAGCAGGACGTTGAAGCCAGACGTCACTGTATGCAAACCCTGCAAACGCTGTTTAACTTAGATGCTGGTAAGCAATTTAGTTAAGGAGTGGAGACAAAAAGACAAGGGGATAAGAAAAAAACACTTCTTTATCCCCTCATTTTCCAGTACCCCATTGTGCCAAATTTTAAGTTTGTGCTTGCAATCGCACAGCCAAGCGATCGCATACTAAGTGAAATAACTTCTCATTGATATTTTTACTTTTGTGGTGATACAACAATTACCACAAAATTAATCAAATAATTAACGAGAGTTATTTACCCAAATAAGCTTCTAAAACTTGCGAGTTACTTTGAATTTCTGCTGGGGTGCCTTCAGCCAAATTCTGACCTTCAGCCAATACCCAAACGCGATCGCACAAGGACATGATCACATCCATATTGTGTTCAATAATCAGAAAAGTCATGCCTTCTTGACGGTTCCAGGTGACAATGCGATCGCATATATCATCAATCAATCTCGGATTCACCCCGGCTGCTGGTTCATCCAATAAAATTAACTTGGGATTAGTCATTAAAGCCCGTCCCATTTCCAGTAGTTTCCGTTGTCCACCAGATAAACCACCAGCATAATCTTGGGCTTTTTGGGCCAAACCCACAGATTCTAGGAGTGACATTGCATGTTCTTGGAGTTGCTTTTCTTCTTTAGCAACAACATGGGGTCTTAACTGTACTTGCCAGAAGTTTTCGCCTGTTTGCTTTTGCGCCGCCAGCAGCATATTATCTAACACCGATAACCGCGAGAGAGTCCGGGCTACTTGAAAAGTGCGGACTAATCCCTGTTGGGCGATTTGATATGATTGCAACTGCTGAATGGGTTCACCATCAAAAATTACTCGTCCCTTATCTGGGCGAATGAAGTTAGAGAGTAAGTTAAATAAAGTAGTTTTACCAGCACCATTGGGGCCAATCAAGCCAGTAATACTGCCTTTATTAACTTCAATTCTCGCGTCATTTACTGCTTTAACCCCACCAAAGCTTTTACAAAGTCCAGTGGCGGCTAATAAGGGAAGTTGGGGTGACTGATTATTTACCATAAAAATTTATTATTAGGGGTTAGGGGCTAGAGGCTAGAGGTTAGAGAAGACTCAACAGAGAAAACTTTGGGTAGTAAAAATCTGTCTTCCCCAATCCCCAGTCACTTACTCAGAGTGAGTTCTTCTTTTTTCCCTAAGATACCTTGAGGACGCCAAATCATCAGTACCATCAAAATTAAACCAATGATCATGATCCGAAATGCACCCAATTGGTCAGAAGATAAGTTGGTAAAAATTCGCGGTAAATATTCCCTAGTCAGGGCATCGTAGGTAAAGAAAATCACTGCGCCTAAAATAGTACCGATGTTATTGCCTGAACCACCGAGAATCACCATAATCCACGCGTCAAAGGTCAGCTGTGGTTGGAAATTATCAGGGTAAATAGCGCTGAGTTGCCAAGCAAAGAAAGCCCCAGCCATACCTGCGATCGCCCCACCAAGCATCAGTGATTGTACTTTATACCAAAATACATTTTTACCCATTGCTCTAGGTACTTCTTCATCTTCACGAATAGCTTTTAGCACCCGACCCCAAGGCGATCGCACTAAAATTTCCAACCGCCAGAAGACGAATCCCAAGACCAACAACGACACCAACATTAAACCAGCTTTTGGGCTGTAATTATACAAGCCCATGACCCCAGCAATATAAATCCCTGCGGTCAAAAGGGCAAATATCAAACCTACGCTTAAGCGCGAAATGAGTTCTTGCTTGCTACTTACTTTTTTACTAGTATCAGCCCGCAGAAATTGTTGGGCCACGCGAATCCATCGCCACAATGCCCAAAAAGTGATAGCAGCCAGCAGCGTCAGCAATCCTATCATCACCAGCCTGAAAAATAAATTAGGCGCTGTGGTTAAAGGTATAGGGTAACTTTGAACACCAAATGCCCCAGAAACCCAAGTGTCTCGCACAGGTAATTCCTGATTGTTCACGACTAAACGAATGAGTTCGCCCACGCCGATAGTGACAATTGCCAAATAATCTTCTCGCAAGCGCAGAGTAGCAAAACCAATAATTAAACCCAACAAAGCAGCCACTATTGCCCCTATGACTGCGGAGATAAATAAGGGGATTCCTTGTAAACTTAACAACACAGTTGTATAAGCCCCTAGAGTCATAAAAGCAATATGACCAAAGTTAATTAACCCTGTAAAACCCCACTGTAAGTTAAGGCCTAAGCTAAACAGGGCAAAAATTGCTGTAGAAATTGCTAGAAAAATTAGATATTCAGTCATTAGTCATTAAGAATAAACTTCTCCTCATCCCCTTATCCCTCACAGCTTGACGATAATCATATCTCGCCGTTAACCGTTGCCAATTTTTGGGAACAATACTTTTGTGTTTTGGGTAAGAATTATTGCTATATGAATTTGCTGAGAATTAGAATTCATCACTTAATCGAGCAATTAGGCGATGAAGAACTACAAAGTATTTGGGAAACTACTCATGCTTTGCATTGTGACTATTACATGTTGAACGCAATACAACAAGTCAAGCAATCACAGCAACCGTGGGATATTTTAACCCATGAAGAAGCGATGCGAATGTTAATGTTTTTCTAATGTCAATAGCCCTGAAGTTTCGGTAAGGTGATGCCTAGTGAGTCTGGAAGTGCGCTATGCCAGGTCTTTTTTAGTAGACCTTAAGAGTTTAGAGCCAGCTGCCTACCAGCGGGTATATGATTTTGTTTTTTTTGAATTTGCTGAAAATGGTCTGCTACATTCTCTCCCAGAACTGCGACGACTAGATGTTGAGGGCATTTTTCATCGGTTTACTATAGATAATTATCTGATTGGCATTGAAATTAGGGGTGAGATTATCAAATTTTTACGGGTCATACCCATGCCAGATGTTTAAATTAAGTGGTGAGTGTTAGATTGCTGCCATGCCTCAAGCCTAATGCCCAATACTCAACACTTAAAACTGTATAAGGCTAAGCAGGGATGGGACTAGCCTTACATTAAACTTGTCTGTGAAGCAATACTTTACTAGAGATTTCCCTATGGATGCAAGGGCACTTTGGCAACGATACCAAAACTGGTTATATTTCCACGAGGGATTAGGACTTTACCTAGACGTCAGTCGGATGGGTTTTGATGACGCTTTCGTGGAGTCGTTGCGGCCGAAGTTTGACAAAGCGTTTGCGGATATGGCGGAATTAGAAAAGGGTGCGATCGCTAATCCCGACGAAGACCGCATGGTTGGACATTACTGGCTGCGAAATCCTGATTTAGCACCCACTCCAGAACTTACCCAAGAAATTGTCCAAACTCTAGAACAAATCGAAGCCTTTGCGGAAAAAGTTCACACAGGTGCTATTCATCCTGCTAAAGCTAGTCGCTTTACCGATGTTATATCCATTGGTATCGGTGGTTCGGCCTTAGGCCCTGAATTTGTCGCTGAAGCCCTCTCTCCTGATTTTCCACCGCTGAAAATTCACTTTATCGACAACACTGACCCCGCGGGTATTGACCGTATTCTGATTCAGTTGCAGGATAATCTGGCTAGCACTTTGGTTTTAGTCATCTCCAAGTCTGGAGGCACACCAGAACCACGCAATGGGATGATTGAAGTCAAAAAAGCCTATGTTGCTAAAAATCTGGACTTTTCCCAACATGCAGTAGCAATTACTAGTGTTGATAGCAACCTAGATAAAGTGGCGAAAAAGGAAGGGTGGCTGGCCAGTTTTCCCATGTATGACTGGGTGGGAGGACGTACCTCAGAAATGTCTGCTGTGGGGCTAGTACCCGCCGCATTACAAGGCATTGATGTGCGTGCCATGCTAGATGGCGCCAAAGAAATGGATGATGCTACCCGCGTCCCAGAATTGAAAAATAACCCAGCGGCTTTATTAGCCTTGTCTTGGTATTATTCTGGCAATGGCAAAGGTGAAAAAGATATGGTTGTCCTACCTTACAAGGACAGCTTGCTGTTGTTCAGTCGCTATTTGCAACAGCTGGTCATGGAATCCTTGGGTAAGGAAAAAGACTTAGATGGTAATACTGTCTATCAAGGTATCGCCGTTTACGGTAACAAAGGTTCCACAGACCAACACGCTTACGTCCAGCAGTTACGTGAAGGTGTACCCAATTTCTTTGCTACTCTCATCGAAGTTTTAGAAGATCGTCAAGGCGCATCCCCGGAAATCGAACCTGGAGTGACATCAGGCGATTTTCTTTCGGGTTTCCTCCAAGGAACTCGCCAAGCGCTTTACGAAAATCAGCGTGATTCCATTACAGTTACTATTGGGCAAGTTAATTCCCGAACTGTAGGGGCGTTAATTGCTTTGTATGAACGTGCTGTTGGTTTATACGCTAGCTTAGTTAACATCAACGCCTACCATCAACCAGGGGTAGAAGCTGGTAAAAAAGCCGCCGCCGCCATTCTTGACCTGCAATCACGAGTAGTGGCTGTATTACAAAAAGAAAAAACAGCTCTTTCTTTGGAAGAAGTCGCCCAGAAAGCAGGTGCGGTTGAGCAAGTTGAAGCCATTTACAAGATTTTGCGTCATTTACACGCCAATCAGCGAGGCGTTGTATTTCAAGGTGAACTTGGTCAACCCGGTAGTTTGAAAGTTTCTCTCGGTTGATAGCCTGAACTTAAAAATCACATGGTGTTAGAGAATTGTTGCTCACACAACAATTTTTATTGTGAAGCATCCTGATTTGAAGATATAGCTTCAATTGTCAGGATGCTTTGCTATTTGTATCATGCCCAGTTAATCAAAATTAATAAAAAATGTTTGCTGTCAGGACTTTAGTCCTGAATTTAGGGACTGAAGTCCCTACTACAAGCTGTTTATATTACAATTAAAACCGACTAATAAGGCGTTGATTAAAGTAGCTTTTTGGTAAAAAGCAACGATCAGGTAAAAATGGATTATGCATATATTGAGATAATACAGTACCTGGCTGATGTCGATGACAGAACGCTGGCACAATTCCCCAGTCTTCTGCTAGCCAAATCCAATAGCCTGTTTCAATTCTGCCGTAATTTGATACTGTAAGAATCTCACCAACACTATTGTTAATGGATACTAATTCGGGAGATGCTTTGATTTCAGTTAATAGCCAAGCTAATTCGTCTACCGAAAAGTAATAGCCATTCAAAGCGGCTATTTTGATGAACTGTTGGGGGTTTTTAACTGTGAGTAATTGTTCTTTGAGTAAAGGTTTTTTTTGGGCCAAATCAAAAAGATCCCAAATTTGGTTTCTGGTAATAAGAAACCATGCAAGTTCTTCTTCAGTCAAACTAAAACCATGTTCTGTTGCTAATTTGATAAATTGCTCCAGATTTTCAGTTTCTCCTAACTGATTTTTTAATAAAAAACTTTGCTCTACTAATGACAAAAAGTCGATTATTTTTTGCCATGTTAATTTATCAAATCTTTTGTTAATTTTTACTTTTTCTTTCCAACTCAGATATTTATCTTCTCTAAGGAAAAAATTCCAAATCTGATAATACATTGATCTATCTCTCTAAGTTTTAAACTTGGTAGAGTACCTCGATTCGTAAATATCAGTTTAGTCAGTATACAGTAGGTTCTTCGACAGTATTGGTTAAAAAATTTACAGTATTATCCAGCACATAGTAATCCAGTATAAAGTTTATGTGTAATTTAAGCCATAAAATAAGGCATATACTGAAGATGAGATGAAGATGGCGATCGCTTATCTTCATCTTTTACATCCCTTATAAGAGATGAAAAGTAGTCTGTACATACATTGTAGAATTAAATAAACGAACCACAAAGACGAGATGAAAAGTTGTTAAGAAGGTAAGTCCGAACTACCAACCTTTTCTAGATAGAGGACATAGAGGTAAAATAAATCACTGGAGTTACTATTTGAGGCTACTGATTAAGTTGAGTAGTAAGTCAAGCGATCGCCTGTTTTATTGTGTTAAAAATTACCATAAAACTACAAATAACTTATACTAAATTAAAGAAATTATTTAATAATGCATATTCCGTAATCTAAAAAATTCTGGAGATTTATACCTAATTAAAATGGTTTGTGTTTCAGACTTGTATATTTTGCCAAAATAAGGATGCTCACTCCGAAAAACCCAATTACCACTAACTTAATTTAAACTATGAAAACCTATGATTGGATTGTTGTTGGTGGCGGAATTAAAGGTGCTGCACTCGCCTATGAACTAAGGAAAACGGGGTTTACTGTACTGTTATTAGAGCAAGAGACAACACCACAGAATGCAACTCGCTATAGTTATGGTGGCTTGGCTTATTGGTCAGGAAGTACACCGCTAACTTGCAAACTATTAGAAGAGGCGATCGCCCGTTACCGTATCCTTGATCAAGAGTTAGATGTTGATACTCAGTTTCGAGAGTTAGATTTATTACTAACTATTGCGGCTGATAGTGATCCAGATGCAACGGCTGCATCTTACGCTCATGTTGGCATTCCACCCCAGTTAATTAGTGTACAGGATGCTTGCGAGTTAGAACCATTATTAAATCCCCAGGCGATCGCAGGTGCTTTAACTGTGAAGCATGGTCATATTCATCCAGAAAAAACCACACAAGGCTACATTCAGGCATTTTTAAGGCTTGGCGGTGAAATGCAGATTACCCAAGTATTGGAAGTAATTAAACAAGGTGTCAAAACCACAACCGCAACTTATCATGCGGCTAACACTGTCATTTGCGCTGGTGGATTCAGCCGACAGTTACTCAAATCTTCAGGTATTTCCATGAAGGTGTATTTCACCCATGCAGAAATAATTGAAACTTTACCCACTGATATTAAGTTACGCACCTTAGTTATGCCAGCTAATTTGCAAAGGTTAAAATTAGAAGCCCAAGCGACTCAAGTTGATGAATCGTGGAATAAACCGGGTAATGAACCAGTAACAGCAGTTTTAGATGCGGGTGCAATTCAATTTCTCGATGGTAGTTTACGCTTGGGTCAAATTAGCCGCATTCTGACAGATCCTCAAGCCAAAGTTAACTCAGAATTAAGTGAAAAGTGGTTACGCAATAGTATTGCTCAAGTATTACCAGCTCTGGGTAACTTACCAGGAATATGGCATCATTGCTTAGTAGAATTTACTCAAACTCGTCTCCCTTTAATTGGTGCTATACCTGGATTTGAGAATGTGCATGTATTTACAGGTTTTAGCAGTCCGCTAGCAATGGTTCCTTCGTTAGCCGAACGCTTTGCTAAGTTTGCAGCCGGTAATGAAGATGAAATTTTAGTTCAGTTATCGCCTACCGCAAATATATTTTAGGCTGGGAGTAGGGAATTAATAGAGGTGAATAAAATGACTCAATCAACACCAAAACAACCAGCACGGCGAGGACGAATCTTTCCCGAAAGGACATTATCACTAGAAGAACTTACAAAGCGTAAAGCTGAAGAAGATGATTTTGATCAGCGTTGTCAGGCGATATTTGAACAAGTGCGCCCTGATTTTATTCAAGAACATTATGGTTGGTATATTGCTGTAGAGCCGAATAGCGGGGATTATTTTATTGATCAAGATAAAGAAGCGGCTAGTCAAAAAGCACGACAACAACACCCCAATGCTATACACTTTATGTTTTGCCTGAATGAAACGGGAACCACTGGCAAAATATGATTCAAGGTACATTTGGAGATGAGGGACAGCTATTTTTTGAAATTGAATTGATTACATCTAATGACTTAGATTTGCCTGTAGATGCCTTATTAGATACTGGTTTTACAGGTTTTATGGCAATTAATCAACAAGATTTAGAAAGTCTTAATTGGTTATTCATCCGCCGAGAACGCTTGCGAACTGCACAGGGAGAAGCAAGATTTAATATTTATTTAGGCACAGTGCGATTGAATGAGCAAGAGTATGAAATTCCTGTTTGTGTAGGAAATGAAATTACAGAAGTATTATTGGGTTCGGAGTGGTTGAAAATTCTGCCTTTAATAGTGAACTATCAAGCTGGTATTCTGACTTTGGGGTAAGTGCGATCGCAATTTTGCCAACCGAATTACACAGAGATGCAGTGTGATGACTGTAACTAACTATAAATGGACAATTGAACGTTATCACCGGGCGATCGCAGCAGGTATATTTGATGATCAGCCTGTGGAATTATTGCGCGGCGACCTGATTCTTATGACCCCAGAACGAGAACCTCACGCTTATTACAATACTGAAGCAGCAGATTATTTGCGTACACTGCTAGGTACACGGGTCAAAATCCGCGATGCTAAACCTATCACTTTGCCTAATGATTCAGAACCTACGCCTGATGTGGCTATTGTTAAGCCTCTAGGTGAGGTTTATTTAGAACATCATCCATACCCTGAAGATATCTTCTGGATTATCGAATTTTCTCAAGCTACTTTGACTAAAGATTTAGGTGGAAAAAAAGAAATCTATGCGGAAGCAGGGATTAAGGAATATTGGGTTGTGAATTTAAATAATCGGCAGTTGCATGTATTTCGTGATTTGAAAGATGGGCAATATACAACAGAATCAAGATTGAATACAGGTTCTATTTCTCCTCTGGCTTTTCTTGATGTGTCTGTTCAAGTTGAGTGTTGTATAAGTTTGGTAATTTATTCGTCTATTTTGAGTTAACGGCTAATTCGCGTAAAAAGTAAAAGCGATCGCTTCTCCAATCACTTCCTTTTTCTCTTCCTAAATAGCCTGTCAATGGTGAAGAAAGTTCTATCAAAATTTCGTGCATTTCCTGCGTCTTTAAGGGTTGTGGTGGATTTGAACCAAAATATGCCCCATGCAAAGCTTCGACACCAGTAGATTTATTACCTGAGTTTTGGAGATAATTTCTTACTAGCTGGATGATGTGCGATCGCAACTTGATAGATTGTTCAATTTTATCAATATAAGTATTAAGTTTATCTTCAGCTAAACCAAAAGGAGCTTGTTGTAAATACTCTTTTAATTCCAACAAATTAATAGAATTTTTGTAGTATGCTTGCAGTTCAACTAGTTTTTGCAGTGTTTCAGGACTAATAACATTCATTTGATTTTCGGTAGCTGTTCTTAAGGCGTAAAAATTTAATTCTCCAGCGGCTACAATTAATTTAATTGAATTGTCATACTGAAATTTACCAAGATGGTTCATACCTATTTTTAATAACTGTGCAGGTGTACCATCAGTAACTTTTTCAGTTTTAGTTGCCTTGCACTCTCCTACTATTGCATAAGGTTGTTCAGTGTAAAAATCCATGCCTCCTGCGCCACCAGTTGCATCTGGATTCAACCCTGAACCTGTAAAGCCTAATTTGAGTAATCCTCTACGAACTAATTTTTCAAATGTATGTCCATCGCTAGAGTTACCAATTTCAGCAATTTTCTGAATCCAAGATAAGTCTAAATCTGATGATTTTGTGAGTTTATCACTACTCCAACCCAAAAATATTTTGATATCGTCATCTAATTCTTTTGCTGCTGAGTTAATTAGGCTAAGGGAGGCTACTGCACTCTGCAATTCTTCTAGTTCAGGATGCAGTGGTGTTTGTCGATTTATTAGCTGATACTTGCGCTGGGCGAAGGTGCGATCGTTTAATACTGGCTTTACTTCATTAATAGTAAGGGAATTTGGCAAAGGCAAAAAGTGACGACTTTGATGTTGTATAGTAATCTCTTGTGGTTTTGGTAGTAAATAGACACGCAGGTAAACCAAAAAAATATAAGGTTTTTGTATGAGATTTTGCTGCAATACCTGTTTTGTCCAAATTGTTAACTGTGACAAAGTCTCTAATGATTCAGGGGAATTCAGCATTTGGCAAAGTTCACATTTCGCCCAAGCTTTAATCAATGCTGTTTCATTATTGCAATTTGTAATAACAGATTGGGCAAGGGACAAAAAATTTGAGCGGTAATACTGCTCATTTGGTAATGAATTCATCGAAATATCAGCTGGATAAAGAGCAAATCTCTGCCCCGGATGGATGAATTTCCGAGGCATAGCTACAATGATTTGTCCTTGTATTAACGCTTCAACTTCTGGAGCAGGAATACAAAGGGCTGTCTGAAGTAATACTGATTCATTCATGCTTAATTAAATAATTCACTTAGGTCATCTGAATCATCTGTTTCTTCTCCTATAGAAGGATTAAGAAAATCATTTAATAGCTCTTCTCCTTCAATAGTATCTTCATCAATTTGACCAGAAGGATTACTCAAAATTTCTAGAATTAAAGGATTGTTACGAGCTATTGGCTGTGAGAATTCAAGTATTTGTTCGTCAGTTAATTGGTAGTTATTGCGTTGCTGATAAACAGAATATAGGTCAATAAGTGGTCTGATTTCTTCAATCTTTAAATCTACATGTTCTCCACCTAATTCTTCAACAAGCTTTTTAAGATATATGGAAGAATCCCATTGCTTACGAATCCTTTTTTCTTGATTTTTTGATCGAACTAAACAGCCTCTTGTTATATCAAATGTTTGATATTCAATTAAGCGCCACATTCCTGCTCCAACAGCTTTTCCATGTGAATGCTGAAGAACAGAAACACCAATTTTAAAAATGTTATCTTTTTCTTGACCAATAACTTTAAAGTTTATCCAACCCTGGTTCTTTGATTTAGGCTCAATTTCAACAATATCCCCGATTGTAACTTGTTCTAATTTCTGGCCAGTAGAAGTCTCACCATCTATAGTCTGACCTTTAAGTATCTCAAATCCAAAACGTAAAGCTTCAGCAATAAAAGAATTATGCTTTTCGTTAAGATATTCTAAATCCTCTAATTCTATTGCTCTTTTTAAAGCAATTTCAAATCTATCAAATGGATCTTTCGGTAAAATCTCACCCTGAACACAAAAATTTTCTGCACACCATTTTAAAGCCTCTCTTACGGTTGGTCTTCCTTTGCCATATTCTCTCAATTTACTTTCTTCAAATGGGTAAATTTTATGAGGTGGTAATAAATTTCTGATGCTGTAAAAATCATTTAGCCAAAGCGTGACTAATTCAACTAAAGAATCACTATCGATGTATCTTAAATCTATAGGTTTACGACCTGTATATTTTGAAATTCTATCAGGTGTACCATCCTGTATCTCATTGATTTTCTGCGTCCATGTAACAGGCAACATAACTGTAATTATTACAACTCCTCTGCTTAATTCAGAGTTTTCGAGGGTATCATGCAGACGTTTAACTAAATCAGCAATAACCAGTTCTGTTGGCAACCCATCTTCACTAAAAGCGTTTTTGACATCTATTTCATCAAAACAAATTACTACTGGGTTATAGTAGCTGACTAAATTTAATATTTGCTGAATATTTTTCAAGGCTTCAGCTTCTCTATCTTGTTTTGTTTTACTAGGATTTGGTAATCCTAGAGCATCTGCATTAGATTGCGCTAATTCATCGCCCGATAGCCATTCTCTAGCAAAAGATGCCTGATTCTCTGAGAGTGTCCACAAAATAGCCCGGACAATATAGGGATCTGCATTTGGTTTGGCTTTGAGAACTTCTTTGATTAGCCTGTCCATTAAATTTTTGTTTCTAGCTAACCAACTTGCATATACTTTGTCAAATTTTTCCAATAGTTCCTGTGGAGAAAGACTCGGAGCATTGGCGTTGATAGCTTTAAAACCTTCATTTGCTATTCCTGCTGCTACTTCCTGCCACTGCATAACTTTTTGGCTGCCAGTTTTGCTGAGACTATCCGCCAAAGTTTGCTGAAATTGGTACTTAACTAAATTTAAATCTGTATAATTATTGACACCTGCATAAACGAATAAAGCACCACCTTCTTTTTCTAATCGATGGCGAATACGACTGAGGAGGTGAGTTTTGCCAACTCCTTGTTGTGCAGTTATGGCTATTGAAGTCACTTTGTCTTGATTAGATAGACTTGTTTTTACCAGTTCAATTGCCTGAAAAACTGCATTAGAAGCATGGGCATTTAGTGTAGGCACATCAGGAAATCTCTTTCCCCAAACATGTTGTTCTTGGACAATGCCCGCGTTGGTAAATGGATTATTACTTTGAATTGCAGCGTTAACTGCTTCTATTGGAGATTCAGGGATATTAGTCATGGTTGATTCTATATGATACGAGGAACTACAAAGGGATTTTTAGCAATGCTATTAACTCAAGCGTTTGGCGTAAGAGCGCAACCCTACTCCAGGTATGGTGATTGAATCTTCGCGTTTATCAGGAGTCAAGTCTGGTATCTCTCCAGCAATTAGCTGAAAAATATCCTTTTCCTGTATTTCCAGTAGCCACTCATTGAAATGCTCACGACTTACCCGATCGCCTATTTCTCGCCTAATTCTGTAAATTGGTACTAAATCATCTAGGCTGTGATTCTGGTTCAGCTTGTCGTAGACTTCCAACGCTACAGACTTAAACTCTTCGTAAGAAGCAATATTTGAAGTCTTAACCCCATTGACTGGTGTAGACGTACCAACTACAACATCGCTCTGACTAATCCACTTTAATAATGCATTTGCTGCCCAAGTGCCGACAATAGTACCTTCAAACCTAAAATCATTACTTTTCAAACCATCCTCCAATACCTCCAAACCTTTGGGAGAGGTCAGAGTGTATCCCTTTTTGGAAATTGCGATCGCGCCTTGTTCCTGCAATTCCTCAAATATGTTTTGATAATCTGCTATCTTCTTGCCCTTAGATATAATTCGCTTAGTTAGTTGACCTTTCTTTACTTCCTGTTCTGCTCCTCCCAAATCCCACAAAGCTAGTAGCAAACGTGTTTTAGCTTGGTTAGCCTGTAAAATATTTTGTCCCGCACCCATACTGTGTGTCCTATATGACTAATAATTATTATGATAATGTTATTTTATTAACTTGACTACAAAAGTAGTATTATTGATTTACTAAATTTTTTATATAAATAACGCAGTTTATTAATTTAAAAAACTTAAATACATAATGGAATTTCTTAGGAAAAATTCACATAAATTCTTAATAGAAAATCAGTTTTTCCTAGAGTTACTTTATCCAATAACAAAAAATAGGTAAAATTATTTTGCTTTTCTCAGAAAGTATCAAACTATTATCTCATTTCTAAAATTTCTTGCGCCCTGTCAATATTATTACGTACAGATTGCGCCGAAATCTGCAAAGCCTCTCTTTCCCCATTAGTGAGATGCAATTCCAAAACACTTTCAATTCCACCGCAACCCAAACGACAGGGAACGCCAATTACAATATCATCTAAACCGTATTCACCTTGTAGATACGTCGCCACAGGCAACAACCGCGACTGATTCAACAAAATCGATTCCACCATCACACTTGTAGCCGAAGCAGGCGCAAAAAATGCCCCACCAGTCTGCATCAATTCCACAATTTCCGCCCCACCGTTACGGGTTCTCTCTACCAAGCGTTCAATTGTGGCTGTATCCAGTAATTCTGTGATGGGGACGCCGTTAACTGTGGCATAACGAGACAAAGGAACCATTAAATCACCGTGGCTACCCAACACCATCGCCTTCACATCAGCAGGTAACACCCCTAACTCTAAAGCGATGAAAGTTTCAAACCGCGCCGAATCTAACACACCAGCCATACCCATAACGCGATCGCGTGGTAAACCTGTAGCTTGCCAAGCCAAATAAGTCATCACATCCAAAGGATTAGTGACAACTATAAAAATAGCATTAGGAGAATGAGCGATCGCCTGTTTCGCTGCTTCCACCACAATCTTGGCATTAGTTTTCAGCAAATCATCCCGACTCATCCCTGGTTTACGGGGAAGTCCAGCCGTAATTACCACAATTTGCGAACCAGATGTATCAGCATAGTTATTTGTACCGACAATCTGACGATTATGTAATTCAATTCCCCTAGCCTCCAGCAAATCTAACGCCAGTCCTTGAGGCATTCCCGCAACAATATCCAGCAACACCACATCTGCCAAATTTTTCTCAGCAATCCGTTGGGCTAGAGTACTACCAACCCTACCAGCACCAACAATAGTGACACGGGGTAGACGACATAGAATTGGGGAATCAGGAGAAGAAATCATAAATTACAGAGTAGGGAATGGGTAAATTTTTGTAGCATTGTCTAAACTCTCTTCAAAACTCTCTGCGCCTCTGCGTCTTTGCGTGAGATTTTCATGATATTCAACAATGCCCATAACCTTAAAACCCATCCCCTATCCTCATCAATAGCGACTTAGTTAAACTCTTCGAGTTGATCCAAGCGTAACCAAATATTCGGTGTTGGCACCTTGCCAAACTTCACTAGGGCATAATCACCTTTAACATCTACAATTTCGCCCTTGCTGTCAAACAAATAAGTAGGAAAGCGAGTATCACTGGCCTTTGCTTCCAGACTATTTTCCAACTTCTCGCGGACAGCGCGAACCATATCTCCTTTTTTGACCGCCATTAGTCGCCCTCTTGAGTTTATAGATCGTTTTAAGAGGATTTTAGCTTGTGGACAGATGCAAATACACTTAAAAAATCTGGATTAGTTACTCACTAACCACCGTGGCTGCACCCTCAATACATTCGTCAATCAAAATATTCACACTATGCAACCAACTTTAAAATCTGCACTTGTGCAGCTTCCAGAAAAGCAATCACCTGTTCTCGTTTAACTGTGGGAAATCCCTCTAAAAAATCATCAATGGACTCCCCTGCATTCAAATAATCTAACAGGGTTTGCACAGGCACTCGTGTTCCTGCAAAGACTGGTGTACCACTCATTACATCTGGTGATGCTGTAATGATTGTTGATTGACTCATAATCCCTCTTTTTTAAGCATTGCTAGGCTATTTCAATTTAATCCCACTCCCCACTTCCTCAACTTTGACACTCAGGGCAAAAATGACTAGAACGCCCACCTAATTTAATTCGCTGTATGGGAGTACAACAAACTCGACAAGGTTCGCCGGTGCGGTTGTATACCCAAGCCACACCGCCATAATTACCATTGATCCCCTTGACGTTGAGAAAATTACTAAAAGTTGTGCCGCCAGCCGCAATACTAGTTTCTAATACTTGAATAATCTCTGTATGTAAACGCTGAATTTGTTCTAGTTGCAAATCTGGACACAGTGTGACTGGTAAGACTCCACTTTTAAATAGGGCTTCATCAGCGTAGATATTTCCTAATCCTGCCACGACTGACTGATCTAATAGTGCTGTCTTGATGGGACGGCGGCGATTTTGCAATTTAGCGGCGAGATATTCAACGGTAAATTCAGGTGAAAATGGGTCTACTGCCAGTTTCGCTAAACCAGTCATGATACTTTCTACGGCTACTTCCGGGGGAACCCACCACATCTGACCGAAGGTGCGCTGGTCAATAAAGCGTAATTCTTGCTGGCCCCCAAAGAAGATTCTGACCCTTGTGTGCTTGTGTAAGGGTTCATCTTGATGCAGCCATAGGAGTTGACCAGTCATTCGGAGATGCACACCTAGCCACGTGGGGGATGGGGGAGATGAAGGAGTGAGTTGGGCTAAAAGATATTTACCACGACGATGCCAAGTGGTAATGGCGCTTCCTTTAATTCCAAGAATAAACTCATCAACAGAAAACGGGTAGGCGATGGTGCGATTGAGCAATACATCTCCACCCGTGATTTTTTGATTAAGGGTCAATTGATTTAGACCCCTACGGACTGTTTCAACTTCAGGCAGTTCGGGCATTTAAGCTGATTAAGCAAGCAACTTTGATGTATTCGGGGATCACTTGAAAGGCGATGAGTAAGTATATAAACACTATAGTAAGGTTTATATTACTACCGAAGAAAAACCGTAAATACCCGCAGGTTAGCTCCTTATATATTGGAGTAGCTTAGGGTGAAGTATGAGAGAACTAAATATTCTACACTTCATACTTAAGGCTTCTCTACCATCATCCCATCAAATAATCCCCTTTGTAGCTCTGCCGCTTATTTTTTCGCTTTAGCCTTTGGTGCTTCTACCTCAACTAATTCGTCCACGGCAAAGTTATTAGTGTTGATACCAGAGTAGTTGACCTTATCAAACCGGACAATTACTGAGTATTTGATGCCGCTTTGGTCGATAGAAGCCACAGTTCCTAAATCCTGGAACCAGTAGGATTCGGGGCGGAGAATACGTACTTTAGAACCACGTTGAACCATGAGTATCTTCCCTTTTAGTTACGAATCGCCAATATATAGGGCTATTTGATTTCACTCTACATCGTGAAGGTTGCCGCTAGAGGCTTTGTTAAGTTATTTATCCAAGACCTTCATTCCTGAGCTACGGTGTACACATAAGTCTGATTCCTTGTTTTCTGTCCCCATATTCCTCATCTCCTGTCTCTACTTGATCCCCATAGGCCGATCTACCTCATCTACTCCTTTCAGCACTTACAAAGCTCAAACTCCAAATTTAAAATAGGTATCAGACCCTCCTTGACAAAGTACAGACGATCGCTTAAGTTCATTCGCAAATACATAAATTAGGTAAACTTCATGTCTTGCTTAAAACAAACACACTACCCTCGTTACCCCTGCCAATTCGCAGATCGCTATCTATATAAGTGATGTCCAACCAGCCTTGTTGTTTATCACTGTTAAGAGGAGTATCAATGGCCGTAAATTTTTTACCAGCTTCAATTTGTTGGATAAAATCGGCGGGAGATTCATAACCTATGAAACGTTTTAAACCGACAATCGAGCGCTGAAATTTTACTTGAACGCGTCTTTCGGAAACTGGATCAAATTTGGCCGCTACGCTAACTAATCCTTCGAGATAAGGTAAGCCATAAATCTCGGCTATGTTGTAAACACTAGTAGTGTTGACACGGATACACTGGTAAATTTGACCGAGCTTACATAAAGGCACGCGGTCTATGTTTAAAAGACCTTTACTGGTCGTATATATTAATCGCCAATCGCCATCGAGCAAGCTGTTAGCTTCCACCGGACGGGGTGTAGGATTTAAGTCTTCCAAGTTGGCGATCGCAGCTAGAATAACCTGCTTTTGAGGTTCACTAGCTAATAAACCTCGGTTTGTCCCTGCGATCGCATCGATTAGATTTGCTTTTCCCATCATCGTTGATCACCTCAAAAATTATCAGAATGCATCCACCTTAAGTCGATATTAATGTCATATGTATAGAGCCTTACCAAATACTAAAAACCTATCTCTGGTTGACTTACCACTATTAAATAAAAAATATCTATCAACGTGCGGATTCATTCACCCTAGACTTGAATGAATAAATAAATTATCGCGTGTCAAGTGATAGACTTCTTAATGTCTAGTTACATAAACCTTTTTGTGTCTTCGTAGATATGTTGCATTCTCCCTTAAGTGAAGAACCCCGTAATCAGCGCGCCCCAGTTATCCCCTTAAAGCAAGAGTCTTCTATGATGGACTGGTTGCAAGCTAAAGGGCGTCTTGTAGCGCGCAACGTTCAAGAAGCTGATGTTTCGGAAGATGAAGCAGAAATTTCAGATTTTTTGAGTGGAGAAGACGGGATTGGAGACTATGACTTGGATGACGACAGCGATGTCAGTGTAGACGACGATTAGTGTATTAATGTCGGGGACTTGGTAAGATATATCGTCCCCATTGTCAATTTTTATATGTGTGGAGTGAAGGGAATCTCTGTGGACGCTAAATTATCTCCGAACCAAGAATCAAACATTTCCGGTATTGGCTTAGCTTCTGGTTTAGCCGCAGCGCTAAGTGTAGCAGCATTGATATTTGATTGGTTGGGCAATAGAATGCCCTGGCAAGGAATGTCACTCACCCTGCCATTGTTATTGTGTGCGCTGAGTTCGGCTGCTATTGGCTATGTAGTCATACCCCTGTTGCAAGCACTCAAAACCGGGCAAATTATCCGTGAAGATGGGCCCCAAGCCCATTTAAAGAAAGCAGGTACACCCACAATGGGAGGTATATTCTTTGTCCCCGTGGCTCTGGTGATTGCCTGTGTAGGGTCTAGTTTTGCACCAGAAGTGCTTGCTGTCTCCGCCTTAACCCTCAGCTATGGATTTATTGGTTGGCTGGATGATTGGCAAATTTTACGCCGCAAATCAAATAAAGGTATATCTCCTAAGATGAAACTAGCTTTGCAAATCGGTTTTGCAGCTGTGTTTTGTTTGTGGCTGATGTTTAATCAACCTTCTAATATTACAAATATTGCTTTACCTTGGGTGAGCTTGGCGCTACCTTTAGGATTTTTATTCTGGCCTTTGGCTGGCTTTGTCCTAGTGGCAGAGAGTAATGCAACTAATTTAACTGACGGTATTGATGGTTTAGCAGCAGGAACCGTGGCCATCGCCCTATTCGCGTTAGGTGCTTTAATTGCCCCTGTATCCCCAGGATTAATGGTTTTCTGTGCCGCATTAAGTGGTGGTTGTTTAGGTTTCTTAGCCCATAATCGCAACCCAGCCCGTGTATTCATGGGTGATACTGGTTCCCTAGCATTGGGAGGCGCTTTAGCTGCTGTAGCATTACTAACCAATAGCTTAGTAGCGCTGTTTATTCTCAGTGGCATCTTCTTTGTAGAAACCCTTTCTGTCATGGCGCAGGTAACATATTACAAAGCCACTAAAGGGCCAGACGGTAAAGGCAAGCGCTTATTTAAAATGGCACCTCTACACCATCATCTAGAATTGACAGGCTGGTCAGAACTACAAGTAGTCGCTGTATTCTATATCATTGCTGCCATGTTGGCTGTAATTTGTTTGGCGATCGCACCTTTTTAATTATTTTGAGAAACTAATTTAAAACACAAATAGCCTCCGTGTATACGGGGGTTTTTTCATGCCAATTCCTACTTCCTCATCTGACTAACCAAATGAACCATTTCCGGCAAAATCAGCTTTTCCATGCCTAAGCGCACAGCATTACTAGAACCAGGAAGGGAGAAAATTAACTTATTTTGATAAACACCAGCCACGGCGCGAGAGGCGATCGCCCGTGAACCAATTTCTTGATAACTTAAAAATCGAAATAACTCGCCAAATCCGGGTAAGATTTTTTCTAATAATTTTTCAATAGCGTCATAGGTGGTATCTCTAGGTGCAATACCCGTGCCACCATTGAAAATTACAACATCTAAATTCGCACTTTCACTCAGCCGTTGTATCTGTTGTTGAATTTGTGTTGGTTCATCTTTGATGATTGCATAAGCTAATACCACATGCTTGGCACCGACTAGCAATTGCTTGATGATTTGGCCACTCTTGTCTGTTTCTGGGATGCGAGTATCACTAACAGTAACAACAGCACAAGTTACGGTTATTCCTGGTGAATCTGGGTGTGGTTGTAACACGGGTATAAGAGAAGGTAGGGAGATGAGAGGGGCGAGGGAAAAATCAAATTTTTTGACTTTTGACTTTTAGCTTTTGACTTTCCCCCAGGGGTGTCCCCATTTACTCAGCCTTATTAAATCCCAAACCGTTTTGTTCGGCATACCGTTCCATGAAGCGCATAAAGCGTTCCCATTCTTCAGCAGATTTCATAAGATGAAGTGCTTCTAAGGCTTCTGGTTTACCGTTGACGAATTTACCCTTCACTTCGCGGGTAATTATTTCTCCTTCTTCGTCAATCAGGTACATACCGGTAACTTCTTCAGTACTACCTTGAGCCAAAATTTGTGGATTCGTAAAAATAAACGTCGCTGTGCCACTGTCGCCACTGCGCGATCGCGTCAACCGCACCTCTGGAATTACTTCTTCGTCAATTCCTCTGGAAAACTGGATCTTTGCCATGATGAGTGTATTTAAAGTTTTGTAATGGTTAATTTGTTATTCTCTCATTATTTGGGAAATGGTGAAAACTCCAATCTTTTTAGCAGAGAGTGGTAGCAGCAACCCGTTTACTATCATAAATGAGTCAATAACACAATAAATAAATTTAAAAAATACCGGAATGTATCAAAGTGATATTTCTTGAATACTGGCAATATTGGGCAAGGAGTTTATTCGCTGTTCTTGAATAGCTTGTGTCCGTTCACACCTGGCGGCGAATTGACAAAAATCACAATCCTTACTAGTTGCTTTTACTTGGGGAAATGGCTGATTTTTTTGATAACCTTCTAGCCAATTTGTTAATAAACTTAACAGTTGATTAAGTTGCTTGGTCGTTTTTTGATGTTGAGCAGTATTATAACTAAAACTAATATTTTGTGGTTCTCCCTCAGATTGGACGAACCAGTAAGTCATAGAAATATTTTCGGGTAAGTAAGTACTAGTCTCGGCTAACACATATAGATAAAGACGTGTTTGCCAATTTTGTTCTAACTTGCGTTTATTTTGTGGTTTAGGATAAGTTTTCCAGTCGAGAATTTGTGCTTGCTGGCTATCTGCAACTAATAAATCATACACAACCGTCAGCAAATAGTCTTGCAGTTGCAGTGTCCGGTAATGTTCACTTTCACGGAAAGCTTGGTTTGCGGTTGGACTTAAAAGTTCTGGCGCCGCATTGGCAAAACCTGACATCCAGTTTTGCAGTTGAGTATCTGCTTGCAAAAAACTATCGATTGGTAAACCCATTTCCCGCTGTTGCATCAGCAAGTGAAACCGACTACCCAAAGTCTGCTTTTCTTCGTGTTCTGGATCGGAGGGCGAATTGAGTTTTTCTAAGTAAGTGTGCTGGAATTTACGCGGACAAGCTTCTAGTAAATTGAGATGTCCTTGAGATAGGTGTAATAGTTGGGTGTCTTCTGTCAGCATACTTTTATTTTAGAGCGATCGCTATTCCATCGCCTGCTTCCTTCAGGTTCCATCTTTTCTGACTCAGACTAAGTTGCGTCCTCTGGACTACTCTCTACTGAGTAAAAAATAAAAGGTAGAGGGATGAATTTTGCCTATTTCCTTCATCCCTCTACCTTTTTTATGTACCTGATGCTTATTTAATGTTAGCCCGTGCGTCCCTCACTGCGGCAAAGAAAAATAATCCTGTGAGTGGAATGCTCAATCCCAGGATAATTGCAGTTACCTGAACGCCCAAATCCGGTTGTCCGGAACTAAGTTCAAACACTGAACCGACGGCGGCGATGGCTGTTACGCAAGAACCGCCGAGAAACAAACCGCTTTTTGGAGTTAAATACACTACTAGTCACCTATGCTAATGGTTTCACCGCTTGATACGAGAAGCCATTTTTCGATAGCTCCTGGGCCAAAGTCAAGGAGTTTTGTACACGGTCTACAAATACTACGCCCTTGAGGTGATCCATTTCATGCTGAATGCAGCGTGCGAGTAAATCGTTAGCTTTAAGGGTTTTGGGACGGCCGTATTCATCCTTATAAGCCACTTCTACAGCTTCGGGACGCTTAACATCTAAATACACCCCAGGAATGCTTAAGCACCCTTCTTGGGCAACGCAGACTTCGCGGCTGACTTGTTTAATGGTGGGGTTGATTAATACTAGTGGTGGATTGGCTGGATTATCTGGTTCGCAATCGATGACAATTAGTTGTTTATGAATTCCCACTTGAGGCGCAGCCAAACCAATGCCATCACTGCTGTACATAGTTTGCAGCATTTCGCGTACCAGTTGACGAAGTTCATCGTCTACTTTATTGATACGCTTTGCATCTTGACGCAGCACGCGATCGCCCAAATAGTGCAATTCCAAAGGCGGCTTTTTTAACTTTTTTTTCTCAACAGCAATTTCAGAAGGCATGATGATCAATGGCTAATTTGTGAAAATTCCGACTACCTTAATTCTACCAATCCCCACTCTCCACTCTCCACTCTCCACTCCCCCTCCCATCCTCAACTGTCGAGTATAACGATTATTAACGTAATTGAGATATTGGGGACATCGTGTTTAAATTTCTCACGAAACTTGACTATTTGCTCAAAGAAACTTTCCTGGGTTTGCTGCGGGGTGGGTGGATGAATTGGGCGGCTATTAGTACTGTTACAGTGTTATTATTCCTATTTGGCTTGAGTTTGCAAACTTCCTGGCAAGTAGAAAAACTTTTGAATCAGTTCGGGAGTCAACTAGAAGTCTCAGTTTATCTCGATCCAGATACACCAGCCCGCAGCGTTGAGCCGTTTGTGGTACAAATGCCTGATGTAGTAGGGATACAAACCATTACTAAAGAACAAGCTTGGACTAAGCTAGTCAAGGAATTGGGAGTTTCTGATATTGATGGTGTGACTCAACAGTTAGGGGATAATCCTTTAGTAGATGAGATTAAGGTCAAAGCTCGTAATCCTCAAGTTGTACCCAATTTAGCGACTCAACTAGTTAAATTACGGGGAGTGGAAACAGTGCAATATGTCGATGAAGCAGTGAAACGTATTGCTCAGTTGCACCGGGGTTTAAATTGGATGACTTTGACAATTACAATGATTTTGACTGTAACTGCGATCGCAGTGACTACTACTACCATCCGCCTGATTGTCATGGCGCGACGGCGAGAAATTGAGATTATGCAACTAGTGGGTGCAACATCCGCCTGGATTTATCTACCGTTCATTTTACAAGGAATTACTTTCGGCTTAGTTGGCGGTGCGATCGCTTGGAGTTGTATTTCTGTGATGCAACAATTTATCAGTAGGTTGCTAGCCAATCAGCCAGAGTTTATCCAATTTATTACCAACGGTTTACAACTGACTCCAGTACAAATTTTAACATTGCCGTTAATTCTTTTAAGTTTCGGTGCAGTGGTAGGATTAATGGGCAGCTTATTTGCTGTGCGGCGGTTTGCTAAGAATTAAAGCAATCAGGACTTAAGTTTATGGCATCTCAGTGGGAATCTTTACTGCAAAATCTTGGTGAATGGCAAGGTTCATTTACCCGATTCTCACCCCAAGGAACACTTTTAGAAGATATCAAAAGTGTAGTTTCTTTGTCAGGGTTGAATAATAATCAAACTATCCGTCAAATTGTCAGCCGCCAAGGACAAGCCGATTTAGTTTTAGAATACAGTTCTGTAGCTAGGAGTACACTGTTTTTTGCCAATGGCGCTTTTTCTCAAGGTTCAATTCAGTTAGCACCTTTTACAGAATTTGGGGCTGAACTAGGTTTAATTCATGAGCATCGCCGCTTACGCCTGGTTCAGCTATTTGATAAAAATAGTCAGTTAGATAAAATAACTTTAATTCGAGAACATTTAGCCGGGACTGAACCAGTAGAACGCCCCACCTTACAAATAGAAGACTTGTTGGGAGAATGGCAAGGTGAAGCTGTAACCATATATCCAGATTGGCGTTCGCCTGACAAGTACTCGACAAATTTAAAATTACAACTGGATGATACAGGGCAATTAATTCAAAGTTTGAGTTTTGGTGAACGGACAATTACATCCACTGGAACTATAAACGGTTCTAAAATTAACTTTGATCAAAATCAGATCCAAGTATTACTGTTACCTAATGGCGCTTCAGCTACTTCCCCCTTACAATTACAGTTGCGTCAACCATTATTTTTAGAAGTTGGTTGGTTAATTCAACCTCATCTACGCCAACGCATGATTCGTAGCTACAACAATAAAGGTGAATGGGTTAGTCTGACATTAGTCACAGAAGAAAAAGTTTAACTTATAGCTTCTCTAAGTCGTCTAGCGTCAGTGGTGCTTGGGCGCTATGGCGGACGTACAAAATATAAACTGTCGTATCTCGAATCGTAAACAGCAATCGGTAGATGTTTTTGGATTTTCCGTAAAGAAGTTGGCGGACTTCTTCTGAAAAAATTTCGTGTTCGACTGCTAATTTACAGCGTTGGGGCTTCTCTTGTAAAGTAGCAATAGCATTCATTAATGCTCGAAACCAATTGTCAGCAAATTCAGGATTATGCTCTCGATACCAACCATAGGTTTTCTCAATCTGAGCTTCTGCGATGGGGGTAATCTCAACCTGGAATCTCATACTTTTGCTGCATTTCTTGAATAAAATCTCCTATAGGGCGAGTTTGACCAGAGTTGAGTTCTTCAAAACCTTGCTGAATACCAGCTACTGTCTCCAACTGCTCAATTAGTTGGCTTAATTTGGCGGGGTCAATTTTGCCAGGATCAAGAAAAGTGACGAGAACTTGAGTGCGATCGCTTAAATCTTGGGGTAACTCATTGAGTTGAATTTGGCCATTTTGATAAATACCTGCGATGGTTTTTAGCATAGATTGTAATGGCGTGATTTCTTCAATTCATTATGGCAAGGTTACACGATTTTGATCAACATTTCTTGCGGTTCGTAGGGTAATTGCAAAGCGTTTCCTAGCACTTAGTTAAATTTATGCATGAGATTAGACTATTACCACTGAGATGAAAATACCCTACGAAGACTAATTCACAGTTTCAATTAGTAATGCTCAACTGTTTACCTCTGGCGAACATATTCACGCAGTTGAGAACGTAAACCATTAGTAATCATAGGAAAATTATTTATTTCTTGAATGATAGAAGCTTCTGATCTGCCACTTTCTTTGAGTTTTTGAACTAGAGCCTTTGCAAGTGCTTCAACTCCGAACTTTGCAATTACACTTGAGATTGCTGCAATTAAAGTAAGAGCAACTGCACCACCAATCATTCCGAAAGGCCCACCCAAAAAAGCTAATGAGGTTGTAATTGCTACGGCTCCTGCATAAGATGAAGTTGCAACTAGCCCAACCAAAACTAACCCAGCAACTCCTAGACCAGCTAACTTGTTAACCAGCTCATCCATAATGACTGACTCCGTTAAATTTTAGAAAATACTGTTGTTAGTATTCCCAAAAATAATTGGGAGGTAAAACTTTCTGTACATACAGTCATTACACTAACTCACAACTACATTGCAAAGCTTTTTTAAGTAAAACCTGATACTCTTCATCGCCAATGCGATAAGCCCCAAATCGTTCTAAATGAGGATTCATCATTTGAGCATCAAAAAACACAAATTGGCGTTGACGCAATCTTTCCACCAACTTTACCATTGCCACTTTCGAGCCTTCAGGAATGCGGTAAAACATCGACTCACCAATAAAAGCACCGCCAATAACAATCCCTAAAATGCCCCCAGCCAGTTCATCGCCTTGCCAAGTTTCAAAACTATAAGCATAACCATGCTGGTAAAGTAACCAGTAAATTTCTTGTAAATCCCGTGAAATCCAAGTAGTTTCGCGGTTAGCACATCCAGCCACCACTCCCTGAAAGTCACGGTTAATCGCTATTGTAAAACGCTCTTGATTGAGAACACGCTGCAACGACTTAGGATAACGAAATCGCTCATCCAAAGGAATCAAAGTGCGATCGCGGCTTCCATACCATCCCAGGCCTGTATTGTCGTCAGCCATGAGAAAATAACCTTGAGCATAACCACGAATAATAGCAGCGATATTATATTGCATAATTAAGCAAAATAAACAAACCTCAGAGGAACGCTCATGTGTTTCTCCTGAGGGGTGATGCCTCCGGCACGTCTGCGACGAACACCAGCGGACTGTGGTGGGAAACCTTTCCGCAGCGCTGGTTCATTGCAATTTTCTCAGCGTTCCTCTGCGTTTAAAAAAGATGACTGAAGCAATTCCACCCATCACTCTACCACCGTCTCAAAACCCCCTACTCGAAGGTGAATGGTTGCAAGATCGTTTATTGCGGTGGCTAGACACAGAATTTTTACCAGAAATAGTCAATCAAAAAATTGCCCAACGCGCCGCCCAAATTTTTGTCCGACAACGCATGGAAGGAGAAAATGACCTCGGATCTCTAGTAATAGCTATTGTCACAGAGATGCAGGCATTTGATTTTTCCAAAAGCTTTTATGGAGAGTTTGCGATCGCCAACGCCGTCAGCGATCTACTCTTAGAAAGTCTAGGTATAGACCGTTGTTGTGGTCAATAACAACCCCTGGGGGGAAGTCAAAATTTTTGAATTATTGCGGTCATTAGTTCTTTGTCCAAACTAATGACTAATGACTAATGACCAATAACTACCAACTAGACTTAACAACTCCAGGTAACAAGCCTTCATGCGCCCATTCCCGTAGCACGTTCCGAGATAGTCCAAAGTCGCTATAAACACCTCTAGGACGACCAGTTACCCAGCAGCGATTGCGGCGGCGACTGGGCGCACTGTTACGGGGAAGCTGTTGAATTTTCCGGTGAATTTCCAACTTGTCTAAAGGAGATTCTGTTGTTCTGAACTCTTCTAGCAACGCTTCCCGCTTTTCGGCGTACTTTTCTACCATTTTGGCGCGTTTTTTCTCGCGCTCAATCATACTCTTTTTTGCCATACACTCTCTAACAGATTTAAAGACAGCATTTTCTATTCTACAGTGTCCCCATTGATTCTAGGGATTTTTTATTTTCTCTACCCTGCCATCAACTGTTTTTCCCCGTGGGGCATAAATCACTCAACTGACAAGCTTCACAAGCAGGAGAACGAGCCTTACACACAGCACGACCGTGATAAATCAGGCGAATTGACCAATTTTCCCAATCTGCTTGAGGTAACAACGCCATTAAATCTTTTTCAATGCGGATGGGGTCAGGATGTTTCGTTAAACCTAAACGTTGGCTCAGGCGCTTAACGTGAGTATCTACTGTCACCCCAGAATTAATTCCATAAGCGTGAGCTAAGACTACATTTGCGGTTTTGCGCGCCACACCTGGAAGTTTTAATAATTGCTCCATTTGGTTGGGAACCACAGAGTTAAACTCGCTGACAATCATCCGACAAGCTGCTTGAATATTCTTGGATTTATTGCGATAAAACCCTGTAGAACGCACCAAGTTTTCTAATTCTCCTAAGTCAGCATTAGCTAAACTAGCTGCGTCAGGAAACCGCTCAAATAACGCTGGTGTAACTTTATTGACTCGCTCATCCGTACACTGGGCAGAGAGAATAGTTGCCACCAGCAGTTGTACAGGCGTTGAGTAATTCAAAGAGCAAGTTGCATCGGGATAAAGATCCTGCAAACGAGCAAGAATTTCTAACGCCCGTTGCTTTTGAGATGGTGATTTGCGGGTAACAATCACTGGAACAACTTTTGCACCCATTCCAACTGGGAAGTTAATTGAGTGGTTTCTTTGACTATCAGAAAAATGCCTAGTCCTAAAAGTAGCACTAAACCAGTTTGCATCACACCTTCTTGAATCCGATTAGGTAATGGCTTACCGCGCACGCCTTCAATCAGCAAAAATGCCAGTTGTCCACCATCTAAAGCTGGTAAAGGCAAGATATTGATAATTGCCAAGTTAATGCTAATCAAAGCGGCAAAGAAGAACAAACTGCCTGTATCATTTTGGGCGATATTTGAACCAATTTGCACAATTTTAATCGGCCCAGCCACTTGACCAGCAGTTTCGCCGAAGTTGGTAATCAGTTGTCCAAATCCTTGAAACGTCATCGTCACAAGGCGCTGGAATTCTGTAGCACCAATATTAAAAGCTCTTCCCAGATTATTCACAGGACGGCGGACAACTTCACCGTTGGGAGCAAGTCCGATGCCAATACTGCCTCCTGTGGGCTTATCTTCAGGAATTACATTCACTGATAGCCTTTGGTCGCCACGGGCAATTTCTAGTTGCACAGGCTGATTTGGACTATTTTTAATAATGTCCCGAAAATCTTCTATATCTTGCAGCACAGTCCCAAATTGTCTTTGATCCGCTGCTAAGATGACATCTCCTGGTTGAATACCTGCTTCAGATGCTACAGAACTAACCTCTGGTGCTAACTGTTTGATTAAAACTCCTGGTTGGCTAGCTTCCCCTATGCCGACAACGCTCACCTGGGTTACCAATAGCAAATAGGCAAATATTAAATTTGCGATGACTCCCGCACTGATGACGATCGCCCGGTCTAAAATGGGACGGTTACGCAGCAAATTCGGGTCGTTGGGTGGAATATCGCTATCTGGGTCATCGTCGGGAAAGCCCACAAAACCCCCCAAGGGAAAGGCTCGGACAGCATATTCGGTTTGAGATCCCTGGTACTTCCAAAGAACTGGGCCAAACCCCAAAGAAAAACGGTTAACGTGAATACCTTGAGAACGGGCGGCGATGAAATGTCCGAACTCGTGTACCAAGATCAAAACAGCCAAGACTGCGATCGCTGCTAAAACTGACATAGAGCAAATTAATCAAAATATTCGGATATATCTTTTCATTGTAGTAGTTCAAGAACAAGCACATAGGCTCCAGCTATCCTACGATCTCAGATGATGCCTAGGTTGAGCTAGCCAATGTCTATGATGATGTTCCCCCTCGACACTAACGCACCACTCTAATTTCAATTCCCATGTTAAGGTTAGTCCACAAACGATCAGTGATTATCACAGGCTGGTTCAGAACAACACCTAAAGCCAGACAAGCACGGTTTCCAAATGAAAGCCCGATAGATTTAGTCGCTGGACGCAACATTCCCGCCTTTAATGCTTGTTCTTCATTAAAAAGAATCACCTCAAGATTGAGATTCAAGATAATTTGCCTAATCTCTTCTTCAGGGATTCCTGCTTCTGCTAGCTTTGCTATAACTTCCGATAGGTTGATACTACTAATTGCTGCATTGTCAATTAACTGCAAAATTTCTTCGCTACCAGTTTCTTGATTAAGCAACGCCAAAACAGCAGAGGCATCTACAACAAATTCACTCATTCAAACTCTCCAATCTTCGCTCCTCAATCAACTCTTGAGAAAGTTTTCTACTAGCAGGAATATATTTTCTCAAAAGAGCCTGAGCTTCTTGGACAGAAGTTTGAACGCTACTACGGATTGGTTGATCTTCTAGTACGAGAACAGCATTATATTCACCTACAGGTAGGTCTACAGGAGAATTAACTAACAACTTGCCATCTTGGGTAATGGTGACGATTATTTCTAATGTTTTCATCATTGAACTAAACAATATTCCCCAATGTTTTACCTTTACCTGCAATAGATGCGGGGGGAGTGCCTCGTTTTTTCGATGGAAAAGTTTCTTCGATGTAGGTAACAATTACACGATCTGCATTAACTTGGGGCTGTTCCGATACCCATTTTATTTGACCGTTCTCATAAATGGCTTCGTAACTTTTTAGCATCGCCAGCCTGGTCTGATTAATCTTTGCGCTCTTTTATTATAGTGTGGGCGATCGCACCCCTCAATAACAAACTACAAATAACCTCCAACTTTCACGCAGAACTTATTAATTGTCAGATGCATTGAGATTTTTAAAGCACTGTCTCGACTGCATTATGAAATGCTTCAACGGCAAACGGCAATTCTTCCATGACAAATGCTAACTCCTCAGAATTGGCAACAAGAAAGCCGAGATTATCAACATAAGCTAAGCACAGGAACACTTGTTTTAGGTTTGTGTAATCAGCAGGCAATTGTTTTACAGATTCGTAACCTTGTAAAAAAACTTTCTGTTGTTGCTCTTCAAGCTCCATCAGCGCTAAAGCAAGGTCATAAAGGTAAAAACCGAAACCACAACGTTCAAAGTCAATGATGTACACTTCTTCATTGCAGAGTAAGTAGTTACCAGAATGAAAGTCAGCATGAATAATACCAAATTTATCTTGCTTGCGTTCCAATTGAGCAAAATAATTGATTATATAGTTAGCATTGGTCTGCAAACTATTTAAGTCATTTTTATCTAACTCGGTGTTGCTTAAAACCCTATACAACGCCTCTAAACGTCCACTGAAATGTACCTCATCAAACGTATGGCGTTTGAAGCCTGCGGGCAGTCTAAACTGTTGCGAATGTATATGAAGTTGTGCCATTAGAGAGCCGACTTTTGCAAGTTGCTCATCGGTCAAAGTGTTCACAGTAGGTGGAATTTTTCCTTCTACCCAGGACATGAGTGTACACAGCGTTTCTGGCTCATCATCAACAGACACACTTGTAACTAGCTCTCCGGTGAGATTGAAAATAGGTTTAGAAATTACCAAAGGTGTATCGCTTTGCAAACTATTTAACCAAGCTAGCTCCGACCATATGGCGACTTGGTCATGAAGTGCAGATGTGTGCAGACGCAACAAATAGGATATGCTGTCAATATCTACTTTAAAGTTAGTGTTACTAGCTCCGCCCATGCGTGTTAGTTGAGCGTTTTCTAAACCATATTTATTAACTGCTTCAATTGCAAGATTTAATAACTTCTTGTCATTCATCATCTATGGTTCCAAAAGTGCTTTAACTAAGCTAGGGGAGATGTGATCGCATTGAATTTATGAGCTGTTACAAAGAACATTGTGACATCATTCCAATAGCCTTCTTTGGTTGCAGCTTTATTCACCTCTGTAAAGTATTCTTGCTTACATTGCTCTAACTGTTCCTCTGACCATTTTGCATTCTGAAGTCCAAATGCACTCTTGGCATTACCAGTCCAAGCAACTTCCGCATCTTGCAAAAAGAAACCCAATTGCTCAGTTGTAATTTCGATTTCTTCAAACCCAATCATTTCAAGTATTTTACAACACCTGTCAGGCGTTCCCAGTAATTCATTGGGATTCCGGATAGTGATGCCGTACTTTTGTACCACTGCTCGAAACAAAAAAGATGCGGTTGGGGAGGTTTCTGCAAGACAGGAAAATGCCACAACTCCTCCTGGTTTCAAAGCATTGTGCCATCGACGAAGTGATTTCGGAATATCTGTTAAGTAGGCGATCGCTGATGAGCATAAAATAGCATCAAATTGGTTTTCCTGGAATTGTTGCTCATCTGCATCCGCTTTCTCAAATATGATATTAGTTAGCCCTAAAGTTTCAAGTTTCTGTTGTGCTTGCTGCAACATTCCTGAAGCAAAATCGATTCCCAAAACATGACCTGTAGAACTAACTATCTGAGCCGCAGCAATAGCTGCTAGACCTGTACCAGTAGCGATATCTAAAACTTGATAACCTGGTTGTAACTTTGCCAAATCTACTAATCGACTTGCAGCTCGTCTATGAAACTCATTCTCGTAGTTTTGGCGGTTGTTGAAATCATGAATAATCTGCTGTTTGTAAGCACTTAACGATGAATAACTCATATCGAACTGTTCATAGAGGCTCTTATAAAGTGAAGACCACCATAATTTATATTCAAGTTTTAAATCATGGTGGTGGAGGTGTTCGCAGTTCATTACATTTGTAATTGTTGAACTATGCCAAATTTGATGGTATTACCATGCTTTTTCTCCGAGTTACAACACTTCTCGGCCTAAAAATGGTTGTAACACTTCTGGTATTAAAATTGTCCCATCTGGTTGCTGATAATTCTCTAGAATCGCTGCCATAGTTCTGCCTACAGCTAAACCAGAACCATTCAAAGTATGGACAAACTGCGTCCCTTTCTTACCAGCTTCTTTAAAGCGAATATCAGCCCGTCGTGCTTGAAAATCAAAACAATTAGAACAACTAGAGATTTCTCGATATTTACCAGAAGATGGTAGCCATACTTCTAAATCATAAGTTTTTGTGGCTCCAAAACCTAAATCAGCAGTACATAAATTGAGGACTCGGTAAGGTAATTTTAAAGCCTGTAAAATTGCTTCGGCATTCCCCACCAATTTTTCTAATTCATCAAACGAAGAATCGGGATGCACAACTTTCACCAACTCAACTTTATTGAATTGATGCAGACGAATTAAACCCCGCATATCTCGTCCATAACTTCCGGCTTCCCGCCGAAAACAGGGAGTATAAGCACAGTGATAAATTGGTAACTCTTCCGCAGCCAGAATTTCTCCTCGGTAAAGGTTGGTAACGGGAACTTCTGCTGTGGGTATCAACCACAACTCATCATCAGCACATTTAAAGCTTTCTTCTGCAAACTTGGGTAACTGACCGGTTCCGGTTAAAGAATCAGTATTCACTAACAAAGGCGGACTAACTTCTACATAACCAGCTTCGGTTTGCGTCTTCAGCATAAACTGAATCAATGCCCTTTCCAAGGCTGCACCCGCACCAACAAGAGTCACAAAACGACTTTGGGCAACTTTCACAGCACGCTCAAAGTTGAGTATCCCTAGTTTTTCGCCTATTTCCCAATGAGGAAGAATATTCGGGTTTTGGGGGAGATATTCATCACCCCATCGCCGTACTTCGACGTTCTCTTCTTCACTCTGACCAATGGGTGTGGAGTCGCTGGGTAAATTAGGGAGCGCTAATACAAGTTGCTCAATTTCCGCTTTCAGGGCTTTTTCTTGCGGTTCCAGTTCACTCAATTGCGCTTTCACAGAGTTACCTTCATCCCGCAAAACTTGAATTTCTGGAGATTGAGGACTCACACCAGATTTAATTTTTTGCCCAACAATTTTACCAATTTCGTTACTACGAGCTTGAAGTTGACTGCGTGTCCCCTCCAATTCCCGTTGTTGCTTGTCTAGCTGTAATATCGGTTCGATGTCGTATTTACCACTACGACTGTTTAACCGTTCTTGAATTAATTGGGGATTTTCCCGTATTTGCTTAATATCCAGCACAGATTTTTCTCGGTTTTTTGCCTAGGGTCTTCTTGCTAAAACATCAGCATATACTGATTTTGGTTTGCTAGGGCAGGAATTGCCCATACAAAAATTTTGCCTGATAAATCTTGCCAGGAGTTATAAATACAGTTGTTTTATCTTTTTGGCTGTTTTTTCTTACCTTTTCAGTAACTGGTATTGGTCTTCATAGTTGGCTGGGAGGGTTCCAGAAAAGTATTGTAAATATCTGGGAATTATTTGCTATACAAATAATCTAAGTTCGGGTAATCCGATTGAGTAGCCATATCGACACTCCCAGCCCTGCAAAATGCGCTGAAACGGTGTTGATATTCGCTTGGACTACCAGCATATCTAAACCGCTAATAATTCGTGTAGGGTCAAATAATTGGGTTGTGACAGCTTGAGGAGATATAGACCTGGCTACTAAAGTACCGACAATTGCCTGTGAACCTAAAAGTGTCACCAGCATTCCCACTAAATTCACCCATAGACCTAGACGTAACACCTGCAAAGTCTCGCTTTTACGCGGGCGGTTGCTAGGATTTGAGGATTGTAATTGGTTACCAATTCTGGTGTAACGGTAAGCCAAATAAATGCCCCCACCCAAAATTAAAATTCCACAAACTGCCAAAAATACACCAAACCCAGTTCCAGGATTATTACTAGGGCTGCCATCCCTCTGGCTAAAAATGGCGAACAGCAACACAATAATCGCAGAGACAACACCGAGAACTAGCTGTATCCAAAAGCTAATCCAACCAGTCAGGCGAAAGGTTTGAGCAATTGCCCTCAGAGTAGAGGAGGAAGATGGAGTGTCGGGGTTTTGTGACATACGGATCACCAATGCGCTAAGGACTTGTTACGTTTAATATCACACTTACCAGATGAGATCTGAGTATCTCAAGTCCAGCTAGTCAGTACTGAATGCTTATTTGATTGTGTATACAAGCATATAGGCTTTCGTATCGACATTTCACAAGGCTTAATTTTTGAGATTTTATACTGTGATAATCACCGTAAAACAAAGTGTTTATTAACTTTTGCAGACAAAACGGCATTTTACCTGTAAAATTTCTTCGATGGCATTTTATGCTTCAGCCGTTCTAACTAGTTCGGCATTGCTTGGCACAAAAAAAGTGACCCAGCCACTGCTTTAATTCCTCCTCACCACCACATCTAGAGCTTGGGTAGGAGTGTAACTTTTTACGCTCCTAAAATTGGCGCTTTCATCCTGCGACTTTTATCACGTGGGTATTTGTTTTAATGTTTACACTTTGCAAATCTTATCTGAGTAGCTCTATATACCTACTTATTGTGTAGTAGTACTTATATAGACTATAAAGATTGTAGATACCACCATCAGGCATTTTTTAGCCATTCAACTATCATGAAACTTGAGGATATATATCAATTCTTTGAAAATCCTCCGCCAACTTATCTCTGTCAGGAATTGGCAGTTTGTTACATATTGTACATTTTGTTACAAACTGAATCCTACGGTACTGAGTTGATCCAGCGATTGGAAACTGAATACCCTACCTATCGGCTTTCAGATACCGTACTTTATAGTGCAATTAAATTTCTCGAAGACCAAAGGGCTATCACTGGGTATTGGAAGAAACTTGAAGGGCGAGGACGGCCCAGGCGGATGTACCAAGTTTCTCCAGAATGGCAAGAGCAGTCACAGAATTTGGCACATCTTTGGCAAGATTACATCAACGGGAGGACAAATTAACGAATAATTGATGATGAATAAGTCCCCTCCCATGAAAAAAAAGCACAATTTTTAGTTATGGATACTGCTATTTTGCCATCTACATTACTGCTAACTTTGTTGTTATCAGTCGGATTGTTTTTCTTTATTCGGGCTGCAACTAAAGACCGCACAACAACATTACAACTCGTCTCTGAGCAAGATGAAGCTGCTTTAATGCCAAAAATTAAAGAGTATTTTCGTTCAAGGGCTTACCAAGTAGCAGCGATAAACCGCGACAAAAATCAAGTGGTTTTTGAAGGTTTTGTACAACCTAGTTTATTTTTAGCTGTGTTTTTGACATTGCTAGCATCTGTGGGGATGGTCTGTCTGGCTTTGGTTTTATCGTTGCTTTTTCCTCAATTTGGAACACTGTTTCTCTGGCTGGTAATACTATCACCTTTGAGTGGACTATTTTATTGGAAAAAAGCCGGAAGAGTTGAGCAGGTATTGTTCAAAATAGAAAAAACTAACCAGGGTGAACCGAACTTCCCTAGCAAAATTACTATAGTTGCCCATCGAGATGAACTGATAGAGTTACAGAAAGCTCTACAGTTAGAATCTGCTGAATAGTTGATAACTGTAATGTTGTGAATAGTATCTTCGTTTACAACATTTCCGACAGAAAAATATGTAAAGTTTCCCTACAACATAGTGTTGTAGGGAAAATTTTATAGCTGTTTACAGAGCCTACGTGGCCATCCATTAATGGAGAGCGCAACTCAACTCTCACTTGCGGATGCATTTTGCTCTATCCTGACTCCCCGCTACATCATTTGACTAGATCAAGTCTTACAAACCTAAGTGGTCTGAAAAGACGTTGATTGTCCAATTAAGTTGATTAATTGGTATAGATTTCCTGGCAAATCAGTCACAAACTTAAAAAAATTGGAAACTTTGCATAAACTGAGCAACTTTGCCAGTTAAATGATTCTCAGAAGCCAATTCAATACGTTAAGATAACCATCTGTGAATTAACGGCTAGCCACAGCCAGAAGTTCTGCTCCTGCGGGAGCTTCTAATGTCCGCAGGCTGGGAAACAAGAAATGGTTCTCTTCCACGTATTGGGCACCAAACAGACCCTTTTCTGCCCAGAAATAACGGTCTGTAGTATGCTCGTTTCGCTTTACGAGTAGCAACGCCGGTGGAGCAATTCCTTCAGCTTGAATGAATTTTCTTGCTGCTGTTACAGGTTTTTCCTCGCCGCTTTCGATGCTATATTGAGGCACATGTTCAAGAATACGTCGTCCTTCTTGGCGACGACGACTTTTCCGCTTACGTCTTCTTGCCAATTTATTTTCCTCCTCTTTCAAGCTATAGATTGTAGTTATAGCTACAAAATCCGTCGCAATTATATAATTTCTAGTTCAAAATATCAAGAGTTTTTAAACTTTTGATACAAGAAAAACAATGTTTGAAAGTGATGAAGCATATAATCCCCTGGTGCAAACCATTACTGAAAAGATTTAGTTAAGCTTTATTCAAAGTGTGAGGAAAATAAAGTAACTTCCTTTCATCTTCCCTCAAATTCTGTGATTCTGAGCAAAAGCTAAAAAATGTTAATGTCTGCCAGTTCAGATTTTGTTGCTCTATGCCGAGAGCAAATAGCACTGCTAACCCAAGGACTGGGTGCATCGTTAAGTGTTGTTTACTTAACACAAGAATTGGTAGAGGCTCCCACTGGTGAGGCAAAACTAATTCCGGTGGTGGTTTACCCGGAGACAGCAGTATTGCAACCGGGGCAAGAAATTGCCGAGGCCACAGTGGGTAATATTTTGGTACTACCTCAGCAACAAGAAAGGTTATTAACAGCAGGAATAGAGTCTCCTATTCCTTCACAGGAGAAACAAACGCCAGATGCTAATGAGGAATCTCATCTGGGTGGACACCAAATTGTCTTGCCTCTGATCCATGAAGGTGTGATGATGGGGCTATTGGTGACAGGCAGAAAAGACAGGGCATGGAATGAGCAGGAGCAAAGCGAAATTCAAAATATCGTCCAAACGCTGGCGATCGCCTGTATATTAGATCAGCGTCGAGCCTGGTTACAGCATCAGTTACATCAACAACAATTACTGCAAGAACAGCAGCGAGATTTGCTGGATAACCTCCTACACCAATTCCGGAACCCGTTAACGGCAATCCGAACTTTTGGGAAACTGCTATTCAAACGACTGCGAGCAGGTGATCCTAACCGAGAGGTAGGAGCGAATATTGTTCGAGAAAGCGATCGCCTCCAGGAATTGCTACAACAATTTGATCAGGTAATTGATTGGACTGAGGCAGATTTAGGGCAATTATCATTACCTGAAAATGAAGTATTTGTAGAAGCAACTGTGCAACAAGAATCCAAACCAGCACTATTATTGCCGGGAATAGGAGAAAAAGAAACTGATTTTGCCGTAGCTGATTTATTAACACCATTATTAGTCTCAGCAAAAGCCATAGCTCAGGAAAGAAATCTGCAACTAAAAGCTGAAATTCCCCAAAAATTACCATTAGTACGTGCCAACATCAAAGCATTACAAGAAGTTTTTAGTAATATTATTGATAACGCCTTGAAATATACTCCTACAGGTGGCAAAATTTCCATTCAAGTAGGGCACAAAAAAGCTAATTTTTTAGGAATTGCTATTAGTGATAATGGCCCTGGTATTCCCCCAGAAGATTTAGCACATTTGGGAGAACGACATTACCGGGGAGTACAAGCACAAACTGAAATTCCCGGTACAGGTTTAGGGCTAGCGATCGCTAAACAATTAATACAACAAATGCAGGGCGAAATTGAAATTTTCAGCCCTGCTATTAACTCAGTTATTGCTGTACCCGATATGCCGGGGACTACGTTTATGATTTGGTTACCCTTAAGTGGTGAGTAGTGCCGCTGCGCGGAAGTCAAAAGTCAAAAGTCAAAAGTCAAAAAGCTTTTATTTTGGACTAATGACTAATGACTAATGACCAATGACCAATGACTAATGACTATCTCACTGAAACTAGCAAGTTTTGATTAATGGTCATTTGTAAGTCTGTATTGGGATTAATGGCGATGAGGTCAACGCTGCTTCTGCCAAAGAACAGACCAATTAAACCACCAATAGCAGCACCGCCCAAGACTTCTTCTGTAGCGATGGCGCGATCGCCTGTGACCGCAGACACCGCAGCCGCAGCACCTGCACCTAATGCTGTATTTCTGATAATTGTGCTGGTGCTAGTACCTTTTCTTACGGTTTCAGTTGTGGTAATTACTTGAGAAGAAGCGTTAATTTGATACTCTTGACCTGTGGTCAAAACTAGTCTTTCAGCTACAAATTGAGAACCACCTTGGGCTGGTCTGAGTTGACCTACAACTTGGCTACCAGCAGGAATGACTACAGTTCCATCTTGGGTAACTACATTCTGACCTACTGTGAGAGTCAAGGGTGCTGTTTCATCCTTTGTGACTAGGATTTTTTCTGCTTGGTCGTATGTTACAGGAATTGCAGTTCCTTGAGGAATGGTTACAGATACTGGTGTGGGTGTAGTGGGTTGCTGCGCTACGATGTAGGGCGAACTAATTGCTGAGGCTTGATTATTACTTACCAATGCCTGATAGATAAATGCAGCTACTTGTGCGCGGGTAGCGGTTGCAGTGGGATTCAGGAATTGAACATTAGGATAGTTCACCACAATTTGCCGTTCAGTGGCCGCCGCGATGGGGCTACGGGCCCAGTCAGCAATATTAAAGCTATCGCTGAAGGATTGCAGAGCAGTTTGGGTGTTTGTGGGAGAATATCCCAGACCGTTAGCTAAAGAAACCAAAACTTGTTGACGGGGAATATTTTGGTTCGGTTCAAAGCGATTACCAGGATATCCAGCCAAGAAACCAATGGTATAAGATTGGCGAATGGCATTAGCTGCCCAGAAGTTACTTGGGACATCTACAAAATTGACTGCCTGACGTTGTGGTGCTTTTTGGAAAGCATTGTTGATCATCGCGGCAAATTGAGCGCGGGTAACTGGTTCTTCGGGACGGAAGCTACCATCAGGAAATCCGGCGATTACACCCCGTTGTGACAATTGTTGAATGAATTGTGCTGCCCAATAGTTAGATGGAACATCATAAAAAGTGGTTTGAGCCGAAGCTGGTGCAGTTGCGATAAAAGGTGCTACAGCGCTTGCTGTGACACTCAAAGCCATAAGTGCAGCTGTTCCAGATTGCCAAGGATTTAAATTAAACATTACTCTTTACTCCAGTAAAATTTATTTTTTCTTCTGTTATTTATTTAGACAATGTACAGATGTAAAAGTTCCTATTTTTTCTCTGTTATTAGTTGGATATTAGTCCTATTAATTTAATAAATATCGTATTTACACTATTAACAATTAAAGGTTAATGTGAGTAACCGCCGAATTTAATAGGGTAAATTTATTAGGTGCTACTACACTTTGGCTGACAGTGTCTTGGTAATTTGATAATTCAGTTACCAATAATAGTAAAACCAGAAGTGTATCAATTAACTGAAGATATCTAATAAGACGCTACATTAATCAAATAGTTGCGGTTACCTAAAATGTTTTTGACTCTGGCTAAAGGAGGATTACGATAGGCTTTGGTGTTTGCACTTGGGTGTGCAAAATGAAGCGATCGCGCACTTTAGTTGCAGTGGCGATCGCTAATGGGAGATGATGAAAATCACGGCGGAAATCAAGTGCGGCTTAGTAGCGGTCTAGTACTAAATTAGAATTCAGGCTCAGTCTTAAATCTTGTTCGGGTCTGAGGACAAATACTTCAGCTGATCTTCTGCGTAACAGTACACTAGCTAAGGCACCAGCCGCACCACCGACTACAGGTTCTAAAACCTCAATTCTCCGGTTACCTGTAAGTAATGAAATGGCAGCAGCAGCACCAGCACCAATGGCTGCGTCTGTTAATACTCTACTGCTATCTTTTTCGTTAATGGTTTCCAGTCTCGTATAGGTCTGAGAAGAGGCATTAATTGACTGGCGGCGACCAGAGGGAAAAACTAATTCTTGGGCGATGAACCGCACACCTCTAACATTCTCCTTATCTCTACTTCTACCGTCGAAATAAACGGGTTCTAGCCGTCCGATAACTTCAGTATCTCTAGGAATTAAGACTTGTCTTTGACTGTTGGTGATGTCGTTGGCTATTTTTAATGTCAGGTCTAGAGTTTCCCCACGACTAACTACAACTTTCTCATTGTTGTGTCTCACAGGAAGAATTACGTTAGCGTTAGCAGGAATTGTCACTGTTCTGGACTGACCAATATTGTATTGGGCATTAGCCGGGGCAAAAGCAATCATAGGAGCCACAGCGCTGGTGGTAATTGCCAGTGCCATGAGGGCGGCTGTTTTGGATTTCCATTGATAAAAGCTAGTCATAAGATGCTTGGGTTTGTGTCTGTGATGTATATATTGACGAGGGTTGACAGTGATTGTTTCTGGCTGGTGTTAAATGTGACTATAGTCATAGTTGCTCTAGCGAAGATATTTGACGTGGGGTGTATGTGAGTGTTCTTATGCGACTGAATTTGCGGTCAATGGGCTGACTTTACCTACTGGTTTGATTTTAAATTTAATTAGCTAAGAGATTAAAAGACTATTTGTTTTCATAATTGCTATCTTTAGTCATCAAATCTGATCAAGTTCATTGTCAGTACAAAACTGAATTTTTTGATACAGCGGTTAAATCATAATAATGGCGATCGCTATGTAAATAACATTGGTGAAGCCGATAAAGTTGAAGATGAGGAACAGCGATTCAGGTCTAGCAAAGAACAGTCGTGAAATTGTTTTCGGGCAGAGTAGTTGAATTTTTCTTTGGAGAATGGCAAAATCATTTGCCCCATAGGAAAAACTTGATCATAATATTGTTAATTTTCGTAAATTTACGGACTAAAGTACTAGAATACTGATATTCACCTAGCTAAACTATCAAAAGAGTGCATCTGTACTGCTAGTTAATAAAACATTAGATGCGGCGCTATAGCCTCAATGATTCCAGTACAACTTATCCTCAAAAACTTTCTCAGTTACCGTGATGCAACTTTAGATTTTCGTGGTTTGCATACGGCTTGTATTTGTGGTTCCAATGGTGCCGGCAAGTCTTCTCTTCTGGAAGCAATCACTTGGGCTGTTTGGGGCGAAAGCCGCGCCGGTGTTGAAGATGATGTGATTCATTCCGGTGCCAAAGAAGTGCGCGTTGACTTTGTTTTTCAATGTAATCAACAAAAATATCGGGTGATTCGCACAAGAATTCGTGGTGCTAGTGGTGTCTTAGAATTTCAAATAGAAACGCCTTCAGGGTTTCGCTCGATTACTGGCAAAGGTGTCAGAGCAACCCAAGATTTGATTTTAGAACATATCAAATTAGATTACGACACGTTTATTAATTCTGCTTATTTGCGTCAAGGTCGTGCCGATGAATTCATGCTCAAGCGCCCCACTGAACGCAAGGAAATTTTAGCTGAGTTACTCAAACTCAATCAATATGATCAACTAGAAGACAGGGCAAAAGAATCTTTTCGCCAGTTGAAGGCTAGGGCTGATGAGTTAGAGCGTTCTTTAGAATCGAGTAAAATCCAGTTGCAACAACGTGAGGCAACGCAAAAGCAAAAAGCCGACATAGAAACTGAACTGAATCACCTCCAACAAACACAAGCCTTAGATAATATTCAATTACAAAGTTTGCAAGTTGTCCAGCACCAACGTCAGACAAAAGTCGAACAACTGAACTTTGTGAGGCAACAACATGAGAATTTAACTCAAGATAGCGATCGCCTGCAACAAGAACAATCATCTGTGCAAACTCAGCTATCAGATTTAGAAGGCATCTTAAATCAGGAAACCGAAATTAAAAACGGTTACACTCAATACCAAAGTCTGCAATCTCAAGAAGAAGCTTTTGCCACGAAATTTCAAGAATACACCCGTGCAACGGCGTTGCGACAACAAAAACAACAGCAATTAACTAATCAAATTCACGAATTAGAAAGGCAACTCCAACAAGTCCAAGGACAATTAGCAGCTTTAGAGCAACAAGAACAAGACATTCAGCAAACACTCAGCAAATCAGGTGAAGTCGAAGCGGCTTTGACACAACTTACCGCAGCTCGTCGCCGGGTGACTCATCTTGATGAATTGCAAATGCAAGTTTCTCCTTTATTGCAACAACGACAAAACTTGCAAACTCAACTGGATAGAGTTCATGCAGGTTTAGTAGCACGACTCGAACAATTACAAGCTACAGAAAACCAACTGCAACGTTCCTCACGCCGCCAACCACAGCTGCAACAAGCAGTGATGGATGTGGGAATGCAGATTGAACAAATGGAAAAAGACCGAGTTTATCTGCAACGAGTCCAAGAAAAAGGTCAAGAAAGGCGGCATTTTATTGAACGTCTACAAGCGCAACAACGAGAATATGAAAGATTATTGGGGGAACTAGAGCAAAAATTGCAAATGCTTCGCACCCCCGACGCTATTTGTCCGTTGTGCGAGCGTCCCTTAGATGAACATCACTGGAATCGTGTTGTAGACAAAACCAAAGACGAATACAAAGATACCGAGGGACAATTGTGGGTATTCCGGGAACAAATGGCAGTTTCCGACAGAGAAATTCAGCTATTAAGGCAGGAATATCGGGAAATATCCCAAAAATTAGCGCCCTATGACACCCTGCGCGAACAAAGAGGGCAATTAGCCGCACAACTGCAATCGACTGGTGACGCCGAACAACAACTACAACAACTGGCTGCCGAAAAACAACATTTAGAGCGATCGCTGCAAGCTGGTGATTATGCCCCAGACAAACAAGCAGAATTACGACAATTAGAACAATATTTGCAACAATTAAATTATAATGAGCAAGACCATGCCCTAGCTCGGAGCGAAGCAGAGCGGTGGCGGTGGGCAGAAATTAAACAAGGGCAAATTAAAGATGCAGCCAAGCGCCAAGCGCAAATAGCCGCTCGCAAACCAGAATTACAAGCGACTATTGCCCAATTACAAACTAAAATTCGCCAAGGACAAACTGATTCCGATTGCGCCAAACAAATCGCTGAACTTGAACGTCATATTGCCGAAATTGGCTATAGTTCTGAGCAACACAATCATCTGCGGCTATCTGTACGCCAAGCTCAAGCCTGGCAGTTACGTTATCAACAACTATTATCAGCCCAGCAGCAATACCCCCTACTCCATCAGAGATTCCAAGATTTAGAGGCTTCGAGAACTGCAAGGTTACATGAGCGACAACAACTTGCCAACCAAATTGCAAGTATTACCCAGGAGTTAACAGCCACAGCCAATCCCAGTGAGCAAATTTCTACTTTAGAAGCGCAAATTCAGGCACGCAGACGGCAACTTGATGAAAAAATTGTCAATTTGGGACGTTTAGAACAGCTAACTCTGCAACTAGAAAACTTGCAAACACAACACCAGCAACAACAAGAACAACTGCAATCTTGTCGCAAACAGCAACGGGTGTATCAAGAATTAGCACAGGCCTTTGGTAAAAATGGCATCCAAGCTTTGATGATTGAAAATGTGTTGCCGCAACTAGAAGCCGAGACAAATCAATTACTTTCACGGTTGAGCGCCAATCAATTACACGTACAATTTATTACACAAAAGTCTGGGCGTAGTAGTAAATCTACGAAGAAAAACGCCAAGTTAATTGATACCCTAGATATTTTAATTGCCGATTCTCGAGGAACGCGAGCTTATGAAACCTACTCAGGAGGAGAAGCATTTAGAATTAACTTTGCCATTCGTTTAGCCCTGGCGAAATTATTGGCACAGCGCGCGGGTGCAGCATTGCAATTATTGATTATAGATGAAGGCTTTGGTACACAAGACGCCGAAGGATGCGATCGCCTGATTGCGTCCATTAATGCGATCGCTGGTGACTTTGCTTGTATACTGACTGTCACCCATATGCCTCATCTGAAAGAAGCCTTTCAAGCCCGCATTGAAGTTAATAAAACTCAGGAGGGTTCCCAGATAAATTTATCAATATAGTTTTTTTATTTCATACCTATTGTTCATCCTTAAGTTTCTAGTTTTGCAGAGTTAAATTTTTCATAATAGCAATAGCGTTGCCGCAATCAAGAGATGAGAACACAAGGAGAAAGATAATTATGAGTCTATTTGATCAAATTATTGGTGCCGTTAGCAATCCCACGCAACAAGCTAGTTTGGGCCAACTCGGCGGTATTGTTAACACTGTTAATCAGTTGAGTAATGCCACTGGTACAAATCCTTCAACCATGCAATCAGTTGTGGGTATAGTAGGTAACTATGTACGTTCTGCTTTACAACAGAAGCAATCCACAGAGGGGAATGAAGCGACTCAAGCATTGTTGAATCAATATGCTGGGACTTCTTCTAACCCTCAAGCCGTCAGTTCCCTGTTTCCTCCTCAACTCCAACAACAGGTAGCACAGGTAGCTTCCCAACGAACAGGAATAGATGCTGGTACAATTGTGCAATTATTACCTGTAATTGTGCCTCTAGTATTGAATTTATTGCAATCTGGTGCTAATGCCCAAAATCCCCAAACTGGTGGAAATTCTGTGTTGAATTCTTTCTTGGATACCAACGGGGATGGAGATGTCAATATTGCCGATGCTATTCAATTATTTAGTAAATATGTTGGCAAGTAGTTAAAAAAATTGGCTCTATCGCACTTTTTATCTTCCCTGGCTATTAGTCAGGGTTGATTTTTTCTGCCATCTTGACACAGCTAAAATAACGTGAGTTCGATGAACCTCTCCCCAACCCCTCTCCGACGCGGAGAGGGGCAGATATATTTCGCATTTTTAACGAAAAATAGGCATTTAAAAGCCTCTAACGCCACTTGCTACAAGTCGGCAAAGCCGCCCAACGCAGTGGCTCCTCCTTGCAGGGGAGAGGAATGGAAGCGGGGTTTTTTAGATCCGTCGAACTCACGTTAAAATAGTGTACTAGACGCGCTACTACGTATTTTTTTCAGAAATCAAACTCGATTCCTATATATTAAAATTAATTGTTTCCAATCTGATTGAGACGCTTTTAACATGTAGAAGATATTGTAAGAAAAAGATATGCAAAAAAGAGTAAAAGTTAAACCCAATTCCCAACAACAAAAAATAGAAGAACAAACAGACGGTAGTTTAATTGTACATTTAAAATCTCCACCAATTGATGGTAAAGCTAATGCAGAGCTAATTAAATTACTAGCTCAGAAATTTGATGTGCCTAAATCTTACATCAGAATTAAATCTGGTTTATCCTCTAGGCAAAAGCTGATTGAAATTGATAAATAGAGGTTAGGGGCTAGAGGATAGAAAAAAGGGTAATCCTTATGAGATTCCAGGATCATCTAAATTTTGGATCTGCTGTAAAATTTGTTCAATTTGATAAACTCTTTGATTGCGATTTTGTGATTTAAAGACATCTAAAGCTTTTTCTAGAGAAGCTATGGCTTCATTGCGTTGATTTGTTTGTAATAATGCCAGTGCCAAATTAGCCAGTGCATCACCATAGTTAGGATTAATATTTAAAGCTTTTTCGTATTCGGTAATAGCTTCTTCCCAGCGATTTTGTTTGGCATAAAGCAGACCAATTCCGTTGTAAGCTAGAGCATGATTTGAATTGAGGCGAATAGCTTCTTGGTAAGATTTTATAGCATCTTCTGTTTTATCTTGTTGAGATAGTACATTGCCTAATTCAAAGTGTCCAAAGGAGTATCTGGGATATTTTTTAATCAATTCGCGTAATTGTGCTTCTGCACCAGCGAAATCACCCTGATTTGATAAAGTATTGGCTTGTTGTAAAAGTTGCGATCGCTCTTGTTCTGGTGTACTACCGCCAAACTGTGCTACTTTTTGTACTCGGCTGTTGACAGGTTCAGGTGAAGTGAACTGTGTAACTTCTCGAGTAATCGCTAAAACTGGTGACATAGCAATTGTCGTTATAAAACTCACTATTACACAACCAAGAGTAGGAAATTTCATCATTTTTAATACCTCAATTTATCGGGACTGGGGAACTCGGAGGCCCCTCTGGGAATAAGGGGTAATGGATACTGAGTACTGGAAAGAAAAGAACAAAAATTATGTAATATGCAAAGTCTTTCCCCCCTGCACCCGTACCCTTCGGGAAGCTACGCTCACGGCGAAGCCTGCACCCTGCACCCCTCTCTCTGCCTCTTCTAAGCGCCTTCTCGCAACTTATCTAAAACGCTGCGGTCTTCTAATGTTGATGTATCACCTGATACCTCTTGCCCCGATGCTAGATTCCGTAATAAGCGACGCATGATTTTACCCGATCGCGTTTTGGGTAAAGCATCTGTAAACTTAATTTCACCTGGACGAGCGATCGCCCCAATTTCTTTGACGACGTGCTGTTTGAGTTCTTTACTCAATTCTTCACTGGGTTGATACGTGCCTTCTAAGGTCACAAATGCAACTACGTCTTCACCTTTAAGTTCATCCGGCTTACCTACTACCGCAGCCTCTGCCACGGCTGGGTGAGAAACTAAGGCTGATTCTACTTCCATAGTTCCCAGGCGATGACCTGATACATTTAATACATCATCTACACGACCCATAACCCAAAAGTAACCATCTTTATCTTGTCTCGCACCATCACCAGCAAAATAGGTGTAGTTACCATCTTTGGGGGGAATGTGTTCCCAATATGTGCGCCGGAAGCGATCAGGATCGCCGTATACTGTCCGCATCATTCCCGGCCAAGGATAACGCACTGCCAGATAACCGCCTTCGTTGTTGGGTACAGTATTACCATTCAAATCAACAATATCTGCAAGAATACCAGGGAAGGGAAGAGTTGCTGAACCGGGTTTGGTGGGAATGGCTCCCGGTAGTGCTGTAATCATAATCCCGCCGGTTTCTGTTTGCCACCAAGTATCGACAATTGGGCAACGTTCACCGCCAATGACTTTGTGATACCACATCCAAGCTTCGGGGTTAATGGGTTCGCCAACGGTTCCCAACAAGCGTAGAGAAGATAAATTGCGGGATTTAGGATGGTGTTCGCCCATCTTGATAAAGGCTCGAATAGCTGTCGGTGCTGTATAAAAAATCGTCACGCCGTATTTTTCAATTACATCCCAGAAGCAACCAGGATTAGAACTACGGGGCGCACCTTCGTACATTAAAGTTGTTGCACCGTTGGAAAGGGGCCCATAAACTATATAACTATGTCCAGTAATCCAACCGACATCAGCAGTACACCAATATACATCAGTATCTTGTAAATCAAAAATCCATTTGGTGGTCATGTGGGTATATAAGTTATAACCACCAGTGGTATGCACTACACCCTTCGGTTTGCCTGTACTACCAGAAGTGTAAAGTACAAACAGCATATCTTCACTGTCCATCGGTTCGGCTGGGCAATCTGCCGATACATCTTTTTGTAAATCATGCCACCAATGGTCACGTCCTGGCTCCATGTGAGTTTCTTGACAGGTGCGTTGCACCACAAGAACATTTGTGACACTGGGGACAGCGTTATCTGCTAAGGCGTTGTCTACCTGCACCTTCAGAGGAACGATCGCATCTTTGCGCCAACCACCATCAGCTGTAATTACCAATTTAGCTTCCGCATCATTCAAGCGATCGCGTAAAGCTTCGGCACTAAAACCACCAAATACCACACTATGAGGTGCGCCAATTCTCGCACAGGCTAACATCGCAATGGCCGCTTCGGGAATCATCGGCATATAAATACCGATGCGATCGCCTTTTTTCGCTCCCAGTTGCTTCAACACATTGGCAAACTGACAAACTTCTCGATGCAGTTGGGCATAAGTGAGGGTGCGGGAATCTCCTGGTTCACCTTCCCAAATTAATGCTGCTTTATTTTTATGCCAAGTAGTGAGATGTCGATCTAAGCAATTATAAGAAATGTTAATTTTACCGCCGACAAACCACTTCGCAAAAGGTGGTTGCCAATCGAGGACTGTATCCCATTTTTGGAACCATGATAATTCGGATGTCGCCAAATCAGCCCAAAATTGTTGCGGATCGGCTTGGGCTTGATCGTAGAGACGCTGATAATCTGCCAAAGACTTGATGTGGGCATTTTCGGAGAATTGAGTGGAGGGAGGAAATAGGCGATTCTCTTGTAGGATTGATTCTATAGTTGGTTGAGACATAGTGATAACTGTGAGCAGTAATGTTACTGAAAACTATCTGCAAAGGAGCAAGTATAAGTCAAGCTTTAGTGGTGAGAGTATCAAAACCTGCCTTTACAATTAATTAGAGTACCTTGAATTTCCAGTCAAACTTTCGGAAAAGCTTGTGAATTTTTTTATTGGTTGTGCAGTTTGGGCATATAAAGGTTGGGTGGGTGAACTTTATCCTCAAGGGACTCGCGCTACCGAATTTCTGCATCTTTATAGCCGTCGCTTCACTACAGTAGAAGGTAACACCACCTTCTATGCTGTGCCTAACCAGGAAACCGTAGCCCGTTGGGCGAGCGAAACGCCGCCGGGTTTTGAATTTTGCCTCAAGTTACCACGAGACATTACCCACAAAGGTTTACTTCAACCTGCTATACCTGAAGCTTTAGCGTTTTTGGAGCAAATGCGCCCTTTAGATAAGCATCTGGGCCCAATGTTTGCCCAATTACCGCCTAGTTATAGCCCAGCCTTAATTGATGACTTGACTAGCTTTCTAGAAGCTTGGCCACGTACAGAAGCACCATTAGCCGTGGAAGTGCGACATTGTAACTGGTTTATAGAACCGTATAAAAGTAATTTGGCCGAAATTTTAGCAAAACTGGGTGTAGGCAGAGTGCTATTAGACTCGCGCCCGATCTACACTGGAGAAGACGACCCCCAGTTAAACTCCCAAAGACGTAAACCAAAATTACCGTTGCAATTGAGTGTGACAGCACCTTTTTGCTTGATTCGCTTTATATCTCATCCCACTTTGTCAGAGAATCAGCCGTTTATGGAAGAGTGGGTGCAACACATTCAACAATGGTTACAAACAGGAACACGCATTTATTTCTTTGTTCATTGTCCTTTAGAAGAGCGATCGCCTGGTACTGCGCGTTACTTCCAACAGCTATTAGAGCAAAATAATGTAGCTGTTCCCCTTTTACCGTGGAATAATCTTGAGCATCCGCCCAATCAACTCAGTTTATGGTAAGCATTCTCAAGATTTTTCATCCTATATAGATTCATCTGGGAAATTAGTGATTAACTGATTTCAAAAAGGGTGATAATGGTTATTAACCATGCATTTTTCATCAAACTCAATACAACTTTATCCTCTCTAAAAAAGGGGTGATACCCCTATTTCATAAAATATAAAAGGGGTATATACAAAGCCTACATATAGCTAAAAGCAATGTACTAATTGTTTATGTGGGTTGTAATTGAGGCGATTAATTTTTTTTCAATTATTTACACCAAAGGAGGTTAAGATGAGTCGTCTTCTTTATGAAAATTCAGTTTCATACCAAGGATATCTCATCATTCCATTTGTGTTTGGCAAAGTGGATAATTACGAAATTTATTCGTACAAACTCTTGTCAGAAATTGGGCGTAAAAGCAAATTTCACAAGGCTGCAAATCCCGCAGGCATCTATGGCAGTAGCATTGATAATATAGTTGATATTGCCAAAGAGCATATTGACCAACACTCAGATTTTGTCAGTCATGGGGATAGTTTCCGCTCTCGATATCTCTACGGCAATAACTTGATTATCATCTATCAAGAAGGAGGGAAGTATTTTTACGACCATTATCCCCCAGAATTATTGAATAATATTGCCGCACCAAAATTATTCAACTCTGAATATGAGTGCTTGAGTTGGATTAAACAAGGACTCAACGGACAATATATGCGGCAACGAGCCATTTGATGTTTTACCCCGCTCATTGCTTGATGTAGCGGGGGATTTAAATATATATTTGAGATTTAGGTGATTTTAAAATGACAAATTGGCATAGTCACAGAATGTATCAATCAAAGTAGTTTGAGATGGCTAAAGTTGCTGATATTAGTACTAAAAAAATAATTAGTCTCGACCCTGATAAATGGGTGAAATGGGTGACAACTATTCCCGATACCATAGCTAAAGAAGTCCTTGACTCAGAGTTTCAATGGATTAGTCGGGAGAATGATGTATTAATTCGTGCCGAAAATCCTGAGTATGGAAAATTTCTGGTTCTGAACGAAGTACAAATACGCTATAAATCAGAAATGCCCTCTCGAATGAATGTATATGCTGCTTTAGCCAGGGAAAAATACAAGTTACCTACTTATCCCGTATTAATTAATATTCTGAAAGACAGCGATAGTGAAATACCTACATGCTTCGAGTCAAATTTTGCAGGTTTACAAGCGCGTCAAGATTATCGGGTGATTAATCTTTGGGAAGTTGATGTAAACATTGCTTTTCAACAAGAAATTTCGTCTTTGCTTCCCTTTGTACCAATACTTAAAGGAGGAGAAGATGAGTCAACAATTCGAGAAGCACTGCAAATGCTGCGTGCGGATGAACAGTTAAATCAATTTGAGACTGTTTTGGCCTTTTTTGCTACCTTTGTGTTAGAGAGTGCCTTAGTTCAACAAATTATGAGGTGGGATATGGCTGTGTTACGTGAATCTCCTTGGTATCGGGAAATTGAACAGCGTGGACGACGAGAAAACATGTTATCTAATATCGAAATGAGTTTAGAGGCGAAATTTGGCAGAGATGGATTAGAATTCATGCCACAAATTACCCAAATATCTGATTTTGAGCGGTTGAAAGCCATTTTACGTAGCATTGTTGTTGCAAATACAATTGAAGAAGTACAGCAAGTTTTGTGATTCAATTGAGGTAAATTAAACACAGGTTTTTTACAACTATTTTGCTGAGATTGATCTAAGAGCGTTACCCTGCAAGCCTCCTGTGTGTATCAACAGCAGACGTGAGCGTAGCTTACCGTCAGTATTGCCTTGAGTAAAAAATCCTTTTTGTATTAAATCCATCACGCCATAAAACATTTTTGCAGTATATACGTAATCAAGAGGTACATCGTGGGCCGCCTCAAATTGCTGGCAGAAATGCAGTAACTCATCATTTATCTTGGCATAACCACCAAAGTGGTAATCACACATGAGTTCCCAAGTTGCTGGAGTAGTATTTAAGACTGGCAACCCAGAGGCGAGATAATTTGTGATTAAACTATCGATTTCCTCGGCGAGAAACGCCCCATTTTTTAACACAGGAAAACCAATCACTCGTTGTCCTTGATGTTGTGAAAGCGCGATACCAGCTAATGTAGTGCCTGTGCCACAAGCTAAACAAATAGTATCAAATATATTGATATCCTTAAGTATTTCCATGCAACCGCGCACACCGTTTAAGTTGCTACCACCTTCAGGAATAATGAACACATCACCAAAGCGTTGTCGCAAATCTGCTTGTAATTCTTGAGTGTGTCGTTGTCGGTAAGTTGAGCGGTCGAGATATACAATTTGCATACCTTGTTTTGTAGCAAAACTCAGTGTGGGGTTAAGTGGTAATCTTTCCTCTCCGCGAATGACCCCAATGCTACGGAAACCAAAAAGATTAGCAGCCGCTGCGGTAGCAAAGATGTGGTTGGAATAAGCCCCACCAAAGGTGAGTAGAGTTGTTAAATTTTGCTGTTTAGCCTCCAAGAGATTGTATTTCAGCTTGAACCATTTGTTACCGTTAACCAATGGGTGCAGACAATCAAGACGCAACACGAACAATTCCACACCAGCACGGCGGGTGACTTCGCTATTTATCTGCTGCGGAGAAATCTCCATCTTGTCCCCGACTCCCCACGCTAAGTTACTATCTTTAAGTGCAACTAGATATTAAACCTTTTATGGCTAAAGTTTTTGACTATATCACCGAGGAACTGCAAAACTTTATAGCAGCCCAAAATATGTTCTTTGTTGGGTCTGCACCGCTGAGTTCCGCTGGTCATGTTAACCTATCTCCCAAAGGATTAGAATGTTTTCGCATCCTCTCTCCCCACAAGGTAGCTTATCTGGACCTTACAGGCAGTGGTAACGAAACTTCCGCTCATCTGCAAGAAAATGGGCGGATAACTTTGATGTTTTGTGCGTTTCAGGAACCACCATGTATTTTACGTCTCTACGGTCAGGGATGTACAATTTTGCCGACTTCACCTGACTGGAACTCCCTGTACTCATTATTTCCACCAATACCGGGAACACGTCAAATTATTGTTGCTGATATTGAACGAGTGCAAACATCTTGTGGTCTTGGTGTACCACTTTATGAATATCAAGGTCAACGACAAACTCTAGTAAACTGGGCTAGTAAAAAAGGTGAACAAGGAATTAAAGAATATCAACAGCAAAAAAATCTTATGAGCATTGATGGTTTATCAACTCCATTGAGCAAATAAATTATATGCATCCTCAAATTTTCATTTGATAGTAAAATTAATCAAATCATCAACTTTTGAAAACCAAGATTATCCAGACAAATTCATGAATAATTCGATGAAACTACCCCAAAAATTGATGCTGCTGGGTTCAGGAGAACTAGGCAAAGAATTTGTCATTGCTGCTCAACGTTTGGGTAATTATGTAATTGCCGTTGACCGCTATGCTAATGCTCCAGCCATGCAAGTTGCCGACTGTTGTGAAGTTATTTCGATGCTGAGTGCCGATGATTTAGAAGCAGTTGTCACCAAGCATCAGCCTGATTTGATTATTCCTGAAATCGAAGCCATTAGAACTGAAAAGTTGCTGGAATTTGAACAGCGAGGAATTACAGTTATTCCCACAGCGGCTGCAACTAATTATACAATGAATCGTGACCGAATTAGAGAATTAGCTCATGAAAAATTAGGCATTAGAACTGCTAAATATGGCTATGCTTCTACTTTGGAAGAATTGATTAATATTTCTCAAGAAATTGGGTTTCCCAATGTAGTTAAACCAGTGATGTCATCATCGGGAAAAGGACAGTCTGTTGTCCAAGAACCAGATGAAGTTGAGACAGCTTGGAATTATGCGATCGCTAATTCTCGCGGTGACAGTCAAAAAGTGATTGTTGAGGAATTTATTAATTTTGAAATTGAGATTACTTTATTAACAATTAAACAGTGGAATGCACCGACAATTTTCTGTTCTCCTATCGGTCATCGTCAAGAAAGAGGAGATTATCAAGAGTCTTGGCAACCCGCTGGCATTTCTGATGAAAAAATCTTCCAAGCTCAAGAAATAGCCACAAAAGTAACTGATGCATTAGGAGGAGCCGGCATATTTGGTGTAGAATTTTTTATTACTAAAGATGAAGTCATTTTTTCGGAACTTTCCCCCAGACCTCATGATACAGGGATGGTAACGTTAATTTCTCAAAACTTAAATGAATTTGAATTACACTTAAGAGCAATTTTAGGCTTACCAATTCCCCATATAGAACTGTTTGGGGCTTCAGCTAGTGCCGTAATTTTGGCTGCGGAAAAATCAGATGCTGTGGCGTTTACAGGTGTGGCTGAGGCTTTATCAACAAAAGATGTAGACATCAAGCTGTTTGGTAAACCTAGCGCCCATCCTTATCGACGTATGGGGGTAGCTTTAGCTAAAGGTGATCATGTCGCAGAAGCAAGAAAAAAGGCAAATATAGCTGCTGCTAAGGTAAAAATAATTTAATTTTTAAAATTAAAGTTAAGATATAAAACGTCCCGTAGCCTGCTCATTTGTACTAATTAAAGTATTGAGTTGGCTCATTTTTATCTACCAAATATGGGGACAATCTTACAGCAGATTTAATCAGATAATTGCTTTGGGCTTAAAGATAAGTCTAATTTACTATTTAAGGTGAAAGATAATGACATTAGCTCGAATTGGCATTATTGGTGGCAGTGGTCTATACAAAATGGCAGACCTTAAGGATGTAGAAGAGGTGCAAATTCAAACGCCTTTCGGTTCGCCTTCTGATGCTGTGATTTTGGGTACATTAGCCGGAACACGGGTAGCTTTTTTAGCGCGTCATGGTCGCAACCATACTTTGTTACCTTCTGAGTTGCCGTTTCGTGCCAATATCTATGCCATGAAGCAAGTGGGTGTAGAGTATTTAATTTCAGCTAGTGCTGTTGGTTCTTTAAAGGCAGAAGCAAAACCACTAGATATGGTGGTACCAGACCAATTTATTGACAGAACAAAAAATCGGGTTTCGACATTTTTTGGTGAAGGAATTGTGGCTCACATTGCCTTTGGTGAACCGATTTGTCATAATTTAGCTGGGGTGTTAGCAGATGCGATCGCTTCTCTAAATTTACCAGATGTGATTCTGCATCGTGGTGGTACTTATGTATGCATGGAAGGCCCGGCATTTTCAACTAAGGCGGAATCGCATCTTTATCGTAGTTGGAATGCCACAGTGATTGGAATGACGAATTTACCGGAGGCTAAGTTAGCTAGAGAAGCAGAAATTGCCTATGCAACTTTAGCGCTGGTGACCGATTATGATTGCTGGCATCCAGATCACGATAGTGTAACTGTAGATATGGTGATTGGTAATTTACAGCGTAATGCAGTTAATGCCCAAAAGGTGATTCAAGAAACTGTCCGGCGGTTGAGTGAGAATCCCCCAATAAGTGATGCACATTCGGCTTTGCAATATGCAATTTTGACGAATTTAGAGAAAGCACCTGTGGCGACGAAAGAGAAGTTGGGGTTATTGCTGCGGAAGTATTTGTAGGGAAAGAACCACAGATAAGGACACTTTGCTCAACGCAAGTGTCCGTGAACCAAAGCTATGACTAAAAATAAATCTTAAGTCTTTTATATTCACATCAAAAAACGTATAAATTAAAACATATAAGCATGGCTAATTTCATGTTATGAGAGTTTGTAAAATCCCATACTTTGAAAAATAACACAATCAGTTATTATATGAGCGTATGCGTAAGTTCAGCCGAATGGTTTATTTAGTTGCAGACAAAGCCAGCATTGCGATCGCTGTCATACAACATTTACCAAAGGTGAGTCAGACAAGACTATGCAAGATTTGCAGTTTGTTTATATTCTGTTCTCTAGCTGAACTAATCGCTCTTTGTTGAAAATAACGTGATCCCACATGACTATTTACGTTGGAAACCTCTCCTACCGCGCTACTGAAGAAGACTTAAAGGCTGTCTTTGCTGACTACGGCGAAGTCAAAAGAGTCGTCTTACCTACTGACCGCGAAACAGGACGGATGCGTGGCTTTGCATTTGTTGAAATGAATGAAGATGCCCAAGAAGATGCCGCTATTACTGAGTTAGATGGGGCAGAATGGATGGGTCGTCAGCTGAGAGTCAATAAAGCCAAACCACGGGAGGATAACCGACGAGGTAGTTGGGCAAAAAATCAGGATTTTTAATAATTACTGAAGGCAGTCATAGTAAATTGTTTTCTATTTACGCAATATATTGAATTTGCCATAATCCACTAGAAACAACATTCAATATATAAAAATTTTCTCCGGTCAGTTGTGACTTTTACCAACCGCTCACAACTGGTCGGGGTTTTTAATTTAGATGTGAGTAAATATACACTACCCTGGACTAAAAAAATGTCAAAACAAACTAGCTGTTGCCAGTCCCCTAGTACATAAAGTGATTATTTCTTATTCATTTCTTTAGTTTATCTAAAATCACATCTCAGTTATCAACTTACCTTTCTAAGATAGAGGCAGCAAGCATAAGTTGCTCAAGGTGACTTGATCACCCCACTCAGTACGCTAGGAAGAATGCCAAAATGACTCAAGCACCACAATCCTTAGAATTTTCCATGAATGACTCTACAGATAAAGCTTTAGATCGTGATTGTACAACCTTATCTCGTCACGTTCTCCAGCAACTTAAAAGTTTTTCCGCAGATGCACAAGACTTGAGTACGTTAATGAATCGCATCGCTCTGGCTGGTAAATTAGTTGCTCGCCGCCTGAGTCGTGCTGGTTTAATGGAAGGTGTTCTCGGATTTACAGGGGATGTGAATGTGCAAGGGGAATCCGTCAAAAAGATGGATGTCTATGCCAATGACGTGTTTATTTCGGTGTTTAAGCAAAGTGGCTTAGTTTGTCGCCTAGCTTCCGAGGAAATGGAAGAACCTTATTATATCCCGGAAAACTGCCCTATTGGTCGCTATACCTTGCTGTATGACCCAATTGATGGCTCATCCAATACCGATACCAATCTCAGTTTGGGTTCAATTTTTGCAATTCGCCAACAAGAAGGTGATGATATCGATGGTAAAGCCACTGACTTGCTCACCAACGGACGCAAGCAAATCGCTGCCGGCTACATCCTTTATGGGCCCAGCACCCTGCTGGTCTATACTATAGGTAATGGCGTTCATTCGTTTACCCTTGACCCCAGTTTAGGTGAGTTTATCCTCACAGAAGAAAATATCCGCATTCCTAACCACGGTTCGGTTTATAGCGTTAACGAAGGGAACTTTTGGCAGTGGGAAGAATCAATGCGAGAATACATTCGTTACGTTCATCGCACTGAAGGTTATAGCGCTCGTTACAGTGGAGCTATGGTGAGTGACATCCATCGGATTTTAGTTCAAGGCGGGGTGTTTCTCTATCCAGGTACAATTCAGAAACCAGAAGGAAAATTGCGCCTGCTGTATGAATCTGCTCCCCTCGCTATGGTAATTGAGCAAGCAGGTGGTCGCGCTACCACCGGACTAGTAGATGTTTTGGACGTTGTGCCGAAAAAACTGCATCAGCGCACACCTCTAATTATTGGTAGCAAAGAGGATGTAGCAAAGGTTGAGTCTTTTATCCAAAACGGTCACTAGATAAAGCTATCATCTGCCAGTAATGATCAATATTGGGGATTGGGAATACAGGCTAGCGCCGGTTGAATGTGAATCAAAGATTACCTCAGCTGGCCGATGCGATAAGTGATGGGCAACGCCAAAATGCAAAAGTAACCATCAAAAAACGGTAGACAGTGAACAGTTATCATTAGCCATTTACGGACAATCGATAACTAATCACTTGTATCTATTTCAAGATTTGATGTATTTTGCTAACTTCACTTAACAAGAGCATTAAGGAGTAAAACTAGAGCTATGGCTACCAATCATCTACTAGAAATTAAACAACACGGTCAAAGTATCTGGATGGATAATTTGAACCGTGACATTATTCAATCGGGTGAACTAAAAAACCTGGTAGAAAATCAGGGTATCTCTGGTATTACCTCTAACCCAGCCATCTTTGAGAAAGCGATATCTGGCGATAAGACGCAAGGCGTCAACGCCGACAATGCCATGTATGATGCCGACATCGAAGCAGGCGTTCGTGCTGGCTTACCCACATACAAAATTTACGAATCCCTAGTTTTCGCAGATATCCGTAATGCCTGTGATATTCTGCGCCCTGTATATGAAGCCTCGAATACACTGGATGGTTACGTGAGTATCGAAGTACCACCAACCATAGCCCATGATACCCAAGCAACCATCAACGAAGCTCGTCGCTATTTCCAAGAAATTGGGCGGGAAAATGTGATGATTAAAATTCCTGGTACAGAAGCTGGGTTACCAGCAGTAGAACAGGTCATCTCTGAAGGTATCAATGTTAACATTACACTGCTGTTTTCCGTGGAAAGCTACATTAACACAGCTTGGGCGTATATTCGGGGCTTAGAAAAACGGGTGGCACAAGGTCAAGACATTAGTAAAATTGCTTCTGTGGCTAGCTTCTTCCTCAGTCGAATTGACAGCAACATTGATGCCAAAATCGATGAAAAGTTGCAACGTGGTGTTGATGATATTAACCTAGAAGCAAAACTGCGAGATGTCAAAGGCAAAGTAGCGATCGCTAACGCTAAGATTGCTTATCAAGAATATAACAAGATTATTGAGAGCGACCGCTGGCAAGCCTTAGCAGCAAAAGGGGCTAATGTCCAACGATTACTTTGGGCTAGCACCAGCACCAAAGACCCCGACTACAGCGATGTCATGTATGTGGATGAGTTAATTGGCCCCGACACCGTTAACACCTTACCACCCGCAACAATTAAAGCTTGTGCTGACCATTGCGATGTCGCTGACCGCGTAGAAACGGACGTGGAACAAGCTTACCAGCTGATAGAAAGCCTCAAAGATCCAGACATTAACATTGATATCAATGTCGTCATGGACGAACTGTTAGTTGAAGGTATTGATAAGTTCGTCAAACCCTTCGAGTCCTTGATGAACTCTTTAGAAAACAAAGTCAAGTTATTGTCACCAGTGTAACCCTTCAACGTTTACCCTGAGCTTGCCAAAGGGTACAACTCTTTTGTAGACGTAATTTATTGCGTCTACTCCACACACCACTCAACACCCCACTGAAAACTTCTATGGTTAGTCTGCTAGAAAATCCCTTGCGCGTTGGTCTGCAACAGCAAGGGATGCCTGAACCCCAAATTATCGTTATCTTTGGCGCTTCTGGTGACCTTACCTGGCGCAAACTAGTACCAGCACTTTACAAATTGCGGCGAGAACGACGCATTGCACCAGAGACTACTATTGTTGGCGTAGCACGTCGAGAGTGGAGCCATGACTACTTCCGCGAACAAATGCAGAAGGGCATGGAAGAGGCTCATGCTGATGTCGAATTAGGGGAACTTTGGCAAGACTTCTCTCAAGGTCTGTTTTATTGTCCTGGGGATATAGACAAACCTGAGAGCTACCAAAAACTGAAAGAGCTTCTGAGTGAATTAGATGAAAAACGGGGCACACGGGGAAACCGGATGTTTTACCTCTCCGTGGCTCCTAACTTCTTTCCTGAAGCCATCAGACAGCTAGGGGGAGCAGGAATGCTAGACGATCCTTACAAACATCGTCTGGTAATTGAAAAACCCTTTGGTCGGGACTTAGCTTCTGCCCAAAGTCTCAACGTAGTGGTGCAGAAATATTGCAAAGAAAACCAAGTTTACCGCATTGACCACTACTTAGGTAAAGAAACAGTTCAAAATCTCCTGGTATTTCGCTTCGCCAACGCGATTTTTGAACCATTGTGGAATCGGCAATTTGTTGACCACGTACAAATTACTGTGGCAGAAACCGTCGGTGTGGAAGACAGGGCTGGCTACTATGAACAAGCCGGCGCACTACGGGATATGTTGCAAAACCACTTGATGCAACTTTACTGTCTCACAGCAATGGAAGCACCCAATGCTATGGATGCCGACAGTATCCGCACAGAAAAAGTGAAAGTATTACAAGCTACTCGGTTAGCTGATGTTGGTAATCTGTCACGTTCAGCAGTCCGTGGTCAGTATAGTGCTGGCTGGATGAAAGGTCAACAAGTGCCAGGGTATCACGAAGAACCAGGTGTTGATGCCAATTCTAGTACACCCACTTATGTAGCCATGAAGTTCCAGGTAGATAACTGGCGCTGGCAGGGTGTACCCTTCTATCTGCGTACAGGCAAACGAATGCCGAAAAAAGTCAGTGAAATTTCCATTCACTTCCGTGATGTTCCTTCTCGGATGTTTCAATCCGCCTCGCAACAGAGAAATGCCAATGTTTTGGCCATGCGGATTCAACCCAATGAAGGAATTTCCTTACGTTTTGATGTGAAAATGCCAGGAGCCGAATTCCGCACCCGTTCTGTGGACATGGACTTTAGTTATGGCTCATTTGGCATTCAAGCAACATCTGATGCCTACGATCGCCTGTTCCTTGATTGTATGATGGGTGATCAAACATTGTTCACCAGAGCAGATGAAGTAGAAGCAGCTTGGCAGGTAGTCACCCCAGCGCTTTCTGTTTGGGATACACCCGCAGATCCAACCACAATTCCCAAATACGAAGCCGGTACTTGGGAACCAGCCGAAGCAGAATTATTGATCAATCAAGATGGTCGTCGCTGGCGCAGACTGTAGAAAAGGGTCATTACTCAACTGACAACTCAAAACTACTATGATTTCCCAAGCTCCTACAATTTTCTCACTTCAGGCACCCAAGGATATTTCGCTCAACGAAATAGAAGCGGAACTGAATCAAATTTGGCAAAGTTACGGCCTTACTGGTGCAGATGGTGGACTTCCTGCTGCTACTAGAGCCACAACATTTACTTTGGTGGTTTATGAACCAGAAGAAACCCAGTACTTGTTAGCTGCTTTAGGATTTTATAATGGCCCCATTGATGGAATTTTAGGGCCACAAATGGGCGCGGCTCTACGGCAAGTACAAGTAAAACATGGACTGTCGGAAACTGGCACAGCCACACCGGAAACACTGGCTATATTGCGGGAAGAATTCGCCAAACGTCAGGGATCAGAAAATGTTACTTATAACTTCAGTCCCAACAGCCCCACCATTGCCGATGAAATTGCCCTCCGCAATCCCTGCCGGATTATTGCTCTATTTCCCATTGCTGGCGAAGATGAAGGGGTAAAAGCCCAAGTTTCTGCTTATTGTCCCATTCAAAAGCAATCTTCCAGTACACTCATTTGCTGTGAATATATCACTCTGAGTGGAACCGCAGCCGCCTTAGAACGGGTGGGAGGAATGATTCCGGCATTATTAATTGGTGGTTTACCCAAGTTTCTGTGGTGGAAGGCGACACCAGACCCCAATAATGCTTTATTTAAGCGGTTGGCGGCAGTCTGCAATAATGTCATTGTTGATTCGTGTAACTTTAACGAGCCAGAAAGCGATTTACTCAGTCTCCAAGAATTGGTAGAAACTGGTATCCCCTTAGCTGACTTGAACTGGCGTCGTTTGGCTGCATGGCAGGAATTGACAGCCCAAGCTTACGACTCACCCCATCGTCGCGCAGCTATCAAAGAAATTGACCGCGTGACCATTGATTATGAAAAAGGCAACACTACCCAAGCATTGCTGTTTTTGGGTTGGCTGGCGAGTCGATTAGAATGGTTACCAGTTTCCTATAAACGGGAAAATGGAGATTACGAAATCACCCAAATTCGCTTTGTTACCCAAGACCAGCGACACGTAGAAGCCGAGTTAGCCGGAGTTCCTGTGGCTGATGTGGGTGAAGTAGGCGGTGACTTAATTGCCCTACGCCTTAGCTCCACAAATCCGCAAGCAGACTGTGGTACAGTCATCTGCTCGGAAACTGGCGGTTGTATGCGGATGGAAACCCACGGTGGCGCCCAATCTGCTGGTTTATTCCAACAGGTGAGTTCACTTTCAGAACAAAAAGCCGAAGCCTTGCTGAGTCAGCAGGTGCAACGCTGGGGACGAGAATCCATGTTTGAAGAAAGTTTGGGGATCATCGCCAAGATTCTCAAATCGGGAGAATGACTTTTCACTGACATATTGCTTGGGGAATGGGATAATTACCAATGCCTAAGGAACAGGAATTAAATAACATGCAAGTCTAGTTTTTGACCTCACCCCGCCTTTGACTTGCGTCAAAGTCTCCCCTCTCCTTGGTAAGGAGAGGGGTTGGGGGTGAGGTTCTGTATTTTATTAAATCCACATTCCTAACTACCAATTACCCCAAGCATATGGCTTTAATTATTGCTGGAGAACGTAGTGGGGTGGGCAAGACAACAGTCACGCTCACCCTGCTAGCATCTTTACGCCGTCGTGGTGGCATAGTGCAATCTTTTAAGGTTGGCCCTGATTACATTGATCCGATGTTTCATCAACACGTAACTAATCGTGCTTGTCGAAATTTAGATCCGGTGCTAACTTCTGAAGCTTATGTTCAACAATGTTTTGCCCAACATAGCCAAGCAAGTGAATATGCCCTAGTAGAAGGCGTAATGGGGCTATTTGATGGCGTGGGTAGTCGGGAAGAAGATTCTCAAGCCACGGATTTTGCTAGTACGGCACACATTGCGCGGCTATTAGATGTGCCTGTGGTGTTGGTAATTGATTGTAGCCGCTTATCTGGTTCTGTAGCTGCGATCGCACATGGTTATTGTTCTTTTGATGCGAGAATTAAAATTGCTGGGTTGATATTAAATAGAGTGGGAAGCGATCGCCACTTATCCCTCCTCAAAAATTCCCTAAAATCCTTGCAATTACCAATTCTTGGTGTACTACGTCGTCAAGATAACATCACAATACCCGATCGCCACTTGGGTTTAGTACCCACAGCCGAACTACCTGAATTAGATGCTGTAATTAATTGCCTAGCTGATTTAGGCGATACCTGCTTCGACTGGCAAAAGTTATTACCCCTATTGAAAAGTGAGGACAAGGGGACAAGGGGACAAGGGGACACAGAGAAATTTTCACATTCATCCCCCCACTCCCAACTCCCAACTCCCAACTCCCCCATAAAAATTGCTATCGCCCGCGATCGCGCATTTAATTTCTATTACCAAGACAATCTCGATTTACTGCAAAACTTGGGTGCAGAATTAGTCTTTTGGAGTCCTTTAGAAGATGCTGAACTACCGCCTGGTATGCAGGGGATGTATTTCGGTGGTGGTTTTCCAGAAGTTTTTGCCCAGAAACTTACAGCCAACACTGGCGCTCGTGAGGCAGTGAAAACAGCTATTCTTGAGGGGATGCCCACAATTGCCGAATGTGGCGGCTTAATGTATTTGTGTGAGCAAATTATTGATTTTGATCATCAATCTTGGCCAATGGTGGGAGTATTACCCACATCGGCTGTCATGGGTAAAAGTTTAACTTTGGGTTATCGTCGCGCCGTAGCCTTACAGAATAGTCTGTTAGGACAAACAGGGATAAATATTTATGGGCATGAGTTTCATCGTTCCCATTTAACCTCAAATCCTCATCAGCCCTTGTTTGCGACTTATCGCTACGATAGTCAGGAAAACATGGGAAATGAAGGATGGGGTTTACCAGTAAATCTTCATGCCTCGTATATTCATTTACACTGGGGAGATAATGTAGAAATACCCCAAAGGTTTATTTCTTTGTTAAGAAAGATGTAACTAATAAATAATTTGACCCCAAAAGTGGTAATTAAGATACTAAAAGTAATAAAAGTGTAAAATGAGCTATGCCTAATGACTTTTTCATTAATACTGAATCAGTACAGGTTGAGCCTGACAAGGTAGTAATGAAAACTGCCAATCGCACTCGGTTAGATCAACCTGAATCTGCAAATATTGATGTTTCCTGCGATCATAAAGATGATTGATACAGAAACCTTAACTAACACCCGGAAGCTGTTAAATAATGCAATAATATCTGCATGGTACGCAGCGAAGACCGAGCGCAGACCGCCAGCCTTGACTCCTACACGTTGGGTATGGCGACTGGCAGCTTTTTACCATTTGTGCCACTCTACGCCGCGATTGATGGAGTCAGCGCGAGAGCGCTTTGCTTCAGCAAATCGTCAGAGTTTAGCACATTGGGCTGCACAGAAAGCCAGAGAAGAAGCAGGTCACGACCTTCTCGCCCTACGAGATATTCAGTCAATGGGATATGACGCTGAAGCAGTTGTGGAAGAGTTATATCCTCCAAGCGCCAAGGCTTTGATGGATTACTTCACTCAAAGCGTGCAGGACTCACATCCAGTTGATTGTGTGGGCTATTCCTATACGGCGGAACGCCTGGGGATATGTATAGGAGAGGGTTATATTCAGAGTGTGGAAGCACTACTACCACCAGGGATCAACGCTACCCGTTGTTTACGCATACACAGTGCTGTTAGTTCTACCGAAAGGGAACATGTCAAAGAAACACTGGAAATGATTGCAGGACTTACTATTGAGGAGCGCGATCGCATAGCAAAAGCTTGTTATCAAGCTGCATTATTGCGCTTCAGCCCACCCCAAGAAGCTTATATATCAGATGAGGAGATTCAAAATGCACTAAAACCATTAAAACTGGCAAAGAACTAACAGTGAGGCTCGGTGATAAAATTCTGAGGCATTCACTCAACATCCCACTGTGTCTTGTTTAAGATAGCCCTAATACTATAAAATCTAGCAAAAAATTACCAGAAGATAATGAACACAGCAAAAAGAAAAACCACAACTATCACACAGGAATTATTGAGTACTGTTGATTCTCCTATTAAGCAACAACACTTGAATCCCGATGATTCTGCTAGCAGCCTTAGTGATATCAGTCTAGAAAACTTAGATGATACAGAGTTGGATTTGGAAAAAATCATGTTTGAGGAATTCGCAAAAGGATTACCAAGTGATATTCCTATGGCTGATTTTTAGTTTCCACCTACCTCTAGTTTGTCATCATAATTGATAGCAACTAAATTTGGCGTCAACGCTATGTCTCTGCTCTTAAGGGACAGAGTGTTGCGCCTATCGTATAGAGTGAGCAATATGCTTTTCAAGGCTGTTGCTCTTAAGCAATTGCCCCCAACCCTTTGAGAGTAGTAATAGTTGCGGCCGTTAAACCTGTAACTCCTCTGATATTCATTCCGTGATAAAATTTTTTAGCTTTCAAAGCTTTTAAGCACTCACCTGTACTTATATCCCAAAGTCTAATCGTCTCATCAGCACTACTGCTAGCTAGAGTTTGATTATCTGGGCTAAAAGCAATTGACCAGATCCAAGCTGAATGTCCGTATAGTATTTTTTTGCATTCACCTGTATCAACATCCCATAATTTTACTGTGTAATCAGGGCTGCTACTTACTAAAATCTTACCATCCCGACTAAAGATGACTGCTTTGACAATACCACTTGCAAAAACCTCGAAAATTTGAAGACACTCACCGGTGCTAATATTCCACAACCTGACTTTTCCATCATAACTAGCAGTTGCCAGTAGTTCACCATTAGGACTAAAAGCGATTGACCAAACCCAATTCGTATGTCCCTCTAACGTTCTTATACACTCACCAGTGTTGATATCCCACAACTTAACTTTTTGATCCCAAGCACCGCTTGCCAGTATCCTCCTTTGAGGGTTGAAGGCAACTGATTGGACAGCAGCACGATGTCCCTGGAAAGTTTGCAAGGCTTGACCTGTATTGACATCCCACAACTTCACTGTTTGATCATCACTGCCACTTGCCAACATTTGACCATCCTGACTAAAGGCAATTGACCAGACTACCGCAGAATGCCCCTGGAGAGTTTGCAAGGACTGACCTGTATTGACATCCCACAACTTCACTGTTTGATCGTCACTACCACTTGCCAATGTTTGCCCACTTGGGCTGTAAGTTACTGATCGCACCGCCGCACTATGTCCCTGAAAAGTTTGCAAGACTTGACCTGTATTAAGGTGCCATAACCTCATAATGTGGTCATGACTACCACTTGCCAATGTTTGCCCATCCGGACTGTAAGCGACTGACCAAACCTGGTTAGTATATCCACTGAAAGTTTTAAGACATTGACCAGTAATAACATCCCACAGTTTTACTGTTTGGTCTTCACTACCACTGGCAAGAATATGCCCATGCAAACCAAAGACCACAGAAAAGACCCAACCGGAATGTCCCTCAAGGGTTTTAACACAATGACCAGTACTAACATCCCACAATTTTACTGTCTGGTCGAGACTACCACTAGCAATAAGATTGCCTTGAGGACTAAACGCAACTGACCAGACAGCTGCATAATGTCCCTGTAACGTTTTAATGCATTCACCAGTTCCAGCGTTCCACAATTTCACTGTCTGGTCATCACTGCTACTCGCTATTATCTGACCGTCAGGACTGATAGTTATTGATCGTATACCATCACTATGTCCCTGTAAAATTCTCAGGCATTCACCAGTACTGACGTCCCATAATCTAATTGTGTTGTCATCACCGCCACTTACCAGGGTTTGACCATCCAGAGTGAAAACTGCACAAATTACCCAACTTGTATGTCCCTGAAAAGTTTTGAGGCATTCACCAGTACTAACACTCCATAGTTTCACGGTACGGTCGTTACTGCCACTAACTAATGTATTCCCATTTGGGCTAAATGCAACGGCCCACACCTCATGTTCATGCCCTTGTAAGGTTGTTAGGCATTGACCTGTATTGGCATCCCACAATTTCACCGTGTGGTCACTACTACTGCTAGCCAGCATATTACCATCAGGACTAAAATCGAGTGACGGAATCCAATTACTGTGACCCTGACAGGTAAGGACTTGTCTCCCATCCGCCACCTGATATAAGCGAATCTCTCCATTAGTATCGCCTATTGCCAAAAGTTGGCCGTTAGGACTAAAGGCTATTGACAAGACACCACCAAAGGTTTCAGCAAAAACAGACTTAGCTAGATCAGCATTGTGAAAATTGACATCGTGCAACTTCATATTTCGTAAGTCTGCTTGCCAAACTGTCAGTTCAGAAAAATCATAACCGCTTAAATCTGTCTGTAGTTGACACAGCAAATTCAGAACATTGCCAGCTGTGTATCCTGGTTCTTGTGGCGATTCTTCGCGTAGCTTGACTAAAATTTTGTTTAATCTCTTTTCAATGCTTTTTTTACTTCTTAATTTAGTGAGCAAGCCATCAATAACTGGTTTGAGTATGAGGCGAACTTGCACTTCTCTGATGTAGTCTTTAGCATTAGCCTTAATCAGCGCGTGACACCTAAAAAGCTGAATATTGTCAGTGACAATTTCTTCACAGACGCGCTCTATTAATACCTGAGTCATATACTCCATGACTACAGGTTGGAGAGTGAAAGTTGCTGTATTGTTCTCAACTAGGGTAGGTGTAGCTTTTTCGATTAGCGATCGCCTACCTAAAGATTCTATAGCTTCTAGTAATTTTGCATGTGGTACTGGGGAAACAATATCTTCTCGCAATTCTGCGAATGTAACCGACTCACGATTAATTGCTAGCCAGTACATAATATTCTTTTCTAAATCTGACAAGCGTTCAAAATGTTGCTCTAAAATATCGCGAATATCACCAAAAACAGCTGTATCTTGTTGTAAAAATTCAGTTACATTACCATCAAAAATATCTTGAATAGTAGTGGCAACTATCTTCAAGGCTAAGGGATTGCCTGCATAGCGTTCAATCATCGCTTGCCATTCACCTTCTGCGGCTGATATCCCTTTAAGTTTTAAGATTTCTTGCCCTTCTGCAACTTTTAAGCCACTTAATGGGATGGAGCGCACAGGTAGTGTTTCTCCTTCCAGTAACGCTACTTCTTTGGGTTTTTCGCGACTGGTTAGCACTAAGCAGCTTTGGTGAGTTGCTTCTCCTACCCGTCTTAACAGTTCACCATATTCCTCATATCCTTCTCGATAAACCCCGGCTCGACTACCACTGCGAAGAATTGCCTCTGCATTATCAAGTATCAGTAGACAACGATGATTTTGTAAATATTCAAGTAGTCTTGATATCCTAGCACTGAAGCTTTCTGGTAAGTTGCTCTCTATTTCCTGTTCGTCTGATAGAAACTGAATGAGATTAGCCAGAATAATTTTAATAGGTGGGGCTTCTCGTAGCGATCGCCAGATCACATACTCAAAGTTTTCCTGAATCTGTTCAGCCAGCTTTACGGACAATGACGTTTTTCCAATACCTCCAATACCCAATAGTGCTACCAATCGGCATTGATCATCGAGAATCCATTGCTTTAAGGTGGTAAGCTCTTCTGTGCGTCCATAAAAGACTGATGGAAAAATAGCTTCCCCCCAATACAGACGATTATTGGCGATGGATATGATCCTGGAACTCATTCAAGGCTTAACCTTGACTTAAGTTTTGAGACTGAGCATTAACAGTTAGCGTCTAGAAGAACAGCCCTTTCAACGCAAAGACTCGATTTACTAATTCAAAAACTGAAAGCCTCTACTAATCTAGACCACTAAATTATGGATTCAGTCTATCCACTTTATTCCCTGGGGTAAGCTACTCAGCGTTGAGTTTGGATCTCAAGACAATTAAATTATTCCTTTATTTTTGAATATTTCCTCTATTTTTGATAATTTTGTTGAATAATGTACCTTAAAGGCGATCGCCTAAAAATTAAGTAAGTTAGTTTTTTGGAGTTTCATCTATAGTACAAATGAACGCATTACAAGAGATGAATAGCACAAAGTTAAGATACAAATCTTGTCAGGACTAGGTGTAGGTTATAGACCAAAGAAAACTAAGAAATATGTGGAGATATGGTAAGTAAAATCCTCACTATACTTCGTTGATTACACCTAAAAAGCAATTATCTTCAGGATTTGCCCTTTTCTTAGTGCTATTCAGATCATAGCTAAAGTAGAAGGTTACCCAGAAAGTGAAATCAAGCCAATCTACTCTTGCTGATTTATAGACAATGCTCGAATCAGCTCTCTGATGACATCAGTTGCTGGTCGGCCTGTCTGTTCACAATATTTTTCCAGGTTCTTGGCTTCATTTGATGCCAGGTTGATGGTCATTCGCTTAACCGCCCATTTCTTGTTCATACTGAAACAGTTAAATTGTGTAATCTTAGTTTCAAACTTTGATTGTAACTTTTGTCTTGGGAAGTAACATAACATTAGCAGGTTATATTGCCAATAATTTTTTTAAATCCATAGTACTATAATAGTAAAGTTACTTTTTATACTTAATAAATACAGCAAACACCTTTTGCTACGTCAATTTATCTCACCCCGCCTTTGACTTGCGTCAAAATCTCCCCTCTCCTTGGTAACTACGGTGTACACACAAGTCGTGAAATTCCACCTGACACTTGGTTTCGTCCTCTAGCTTTAGGTTGTGCGATGGCGTACCCGCCCGCCGGAGGCGATCGCTCTGAAAGCCTGGCATTGCGAGGAGGAACAACGTAAAGCCTTCTCCTAACGGAGACGCTATGCGAACGGCATAGCTCCGCTTACCGCGTAGCGTGTCGCTTTGCGACTCAGCAATCGCTTTAACTACGGGATTATGTGATTACTTCGCTCGTAATGACAATTTAAGGGGTCTATAACGCCTGAAACCCTTTCAGATAGTACTTGTGTGTACACCGTAGCTCCTTGGTAAGGGGGTTGGGGGTGAGGTTCTGTATTTTATTAAATCCACATTCCTAAGGACTAACGGCTCCGAGAAGGTGTAACATTTATATCATCATTGAGTCTACGAATTAAACGAGATAACTCACGAATAATATTCACTGCAATTTCCGGTGTTTCTTCAATGGCATCATAAAGTTGCTCTTGCGTCAGTTCCAAAAATTCGCAAGGTTCTAGAGTTGTTGCTGAAGCCGAGCGGGGTTGGGTATCAAATACTGCCATCTCACCAAAGTATTTTCCCTGTTCTACCTCGGCTAATTTTTTATCCCCAATGTGGACTTTAACTCTACCTGACACAACAATATAGAGCGATCGCCCTTCTTCTCCTTGCCTAAAAATGGTGTAATTGGCGGGAAATTTCAGTTCGTGCATCACTGAAGTTAGGCGCACGATAAAGTCATCTCGTAATTCTTTAAAAATTGGTACTCGTCGGACAAATAATAAACGGTCAACGCTGCTTAACATGATCGATTGGGGATGGGGACTGGGGAACTCGGGGCTGGGGATCAGGGGTAATGGGGATTGGGTGCAAATTTACCTCATCTCCCCTCATCCTCTAAGTAACTCAAACAGCTAGCTTGAGTTTGCAGAAGAGACTATCGCCTAGGGAAGAAGAAAGCCATCCACAAAAGTAGTAGTATATAGAGAAAATTGTGCCCTAAAAAAGTTGTTGACAAACTGTTGAAAGCAGATGAATTGCTACTAGTGTTGGCAATCCCACACATTTTCAGCACTCACTAGATTTTGACCACTTTAGTACTTCAGAAAATTTTATGTCTGCAACTGCAATGGGTGGCCGACAGGCACTTCAGTATCATACACTTCCAGCACAGGAAGCCGCAAAAACTCTCAATAGCGACCCAGAGAAGGGTCTAACTTCAGCAGAGGTTAATAAACGAATTGAACAGTTTGGCAGAAATGAACTCAAAGGTAAACCCGGAAAACCGGCTTGGTTAAGATTCTTATTACAATTTAATCAAGCGTTACTTTATATTTTGCTGGTAGCTGGACTGATCAAAGCGCTGTTGGGTCAATGGACAAACGCCGCAGTGATTTGGGGCGTAACGCTGATTAATGCCATTATCGGCTTTGTCCAGGAATCTAAAGCTGAAGGTGCGATCGCAGCATTAGCACAAGCCGTAACTACTGAAGCAACAGTCATCCGCAACGGTCAAAAATCACGCATTCCTTCCCAAGAAATAGTTCCTGGAGATGTCGTACTGCTAACTTCTGGTGACAAGGTTCCTGCTGATTTGCGATTATTCAATACACGCAATTTACAGGTAGATGAGTCAGCCTTGACTGGGGAGTCTGTACCTGTAGAAAAATCAACTGTGCCTTTGGAAGCGGATACTCCCTTAGCAGAACGAATTAACATGGCCTATGCAGGCAGTTTTGTCACCTTTGGGCAAGGAAGCGGTGTTGTGGTCACCACCGCCAACGCTACAGAAATGGGGCGCATATCCCAATCCCTGGAACGACAAACTAGCCTGAGTACGCCGCTGACGCGGAAGTTTGACAAATTTAGTCACCAATTGCTCTACATTATTTTAGGGCTAGCAGCCATGACCTTTGCTGTAGGCTTGGGACAAGGACAGTCCTGGCCCGCAATGTTTGAAGCGGCTGTGGCTTTGGCAGTGAGTGCCATTCCTGAAGGTTTGCCGGCTGTGGTGACAGTGACAATGGCCATTGGGGTTGACCGGATGGCACGTCGTCACGCCATTATTCGTAAGTTACCTGCTGTGGAAACTTTAGGTGGTGCTACGGTAATTTGTTCTGATAAAACTGGGACTCTGACAGAAAACCAGATGACAGTCCAGGCAATTTACACCGGCGGACAAAATTTTAGTGTCAGTGGTACAGGTTATAATCCAAAAGGAGAAATTTTATTTGACCAACAACCTGTAGATTTAGAAACGGGAAGTTTCCCTTCTTTAAAAGCCTGTCTCATGGCTGGGTTACTTTGTACTGACTCCCACTTAGAACAAAAGAATGGTAACTGGCTTGTTGTTGGCGATCCCACCGAAGGTGCTTTAATTGCCGTAGCCAATAAAGCAGGGTGGAATCAGTCCCAGATGGCCGAGTTAATTCCCAGAATAGATGGCATTCCCTTTGAATCTCAGTTTCAGTACATGGCGACGCTACACGATAGCCATGAATTAGATGCTCGAACTATTTATGTTAAAGGTTCTGTAGAGGCAATTTTGGGGCGTTGTCAGCAAATGCTCAACGCTGATGGACAGCCAGAACCAATTAACCGCGAATTGATAGCACAACAAGTGGAATCGTTAGCAGAACAGGGGTTACGGGTATTAGCTTTTGCCAAGAAAGCCGTAGCCAAAAACCAAAATTCAGTCGAACATGAAGATATTGAACATGACTTGATGTTCTTAGGATTACAGGGGATGATTGACCCACCGCGACCAGAAGTAATCGCTGCTGTTGGTGCCTGTAAAACTGCGGGTATTCAAGTCAAAATGATTACTGGTGATCACATTACCACAGCCAAGGCGATCGCCGAACAAATTGGCTTAGAAAGAGATGGCAAGGTGCAGGCCTTTGAGGGTAGACGACTCACAGATATGGATGACTCAGAACTAGCCCAAGCCGTAGAATCAGGTGTAGTATTTGCCAGAGTCGCCCCCGAACAAAAACTCCGGTTAGTAGAAGCTTTGCAATCTAAAGGCGAAATTGTTGCCATGACTGGAGACGGGGTAAATGATGCCCCAGCCTTGAAACAAGCTGATATTGGTATAGCTATGGGTGGTATGGGTACAGATGTCGCCAGAGAGGCTTCTGACATGTTACTCACAGATGATAACTTCGCCTCCATCGAAGCCGCAGTGGAAGAAGGGCGGACAGTTTATCAAAATCTGCGAAAAGCGATCGCCTTTATCTTACCCGTCAATGGTGGCGAATCCATGACAATTTTGATTAGTGCCTTATTCGCCAGAGATTTACCAATTTTATCTTTGCAAGTTTTGTGGTTGAACATGGTGAACTCAGTTACCATGACTGTACCTTTGGCATTTGAACCCAAATCTGACCGGGTAATGAGACAAATGCCCCGTAATCCTAAGGAGCCTTTACTTTCAGGTACACTGTTCCAACGTATTGCCGCAGTTTCCATATTTAACTGGATTCTGATTTTTGGCATGTTTGAATGGATACGTCGAGACACAGGTAATATTGACCTGGCGCGAACAATGGCGATTCAAGCCTTAGTAGCCGGACGAATTGTTTATCTATTGAGTATCAGCCACTTAGGAAATACTATATTCCGCAAACTCAGAGGTAAGTCAGCCAGCATCAGCGATGGCAAAGCAATGGCTTTAGGTATACTCTGTACAGTGATGCTGCAAATCCTCTTTAGCCAGTGGGGTGTCATGAATACTTTATTTAGAACCGCACCCCTGGATTTAAATCAATGGCTAATTTGTTTGATTCCCGTATTACCAATGCTACCCGTTGCTTGGTTTGTTAATCGCATTGATCCAGCCGAATAATAGAAGAGACTAAAAACTAGAGGTGGTAACTCTTCCTCAACTCCCAACTCCCAACTCCCCACTCCCTACATGTCATGCTCTGGAAATGGTGCTTTAGATTATTAATAATATTCCTGGGACTTTGGCTACTCCTGGATTTGCTTTCTCGTCTGGGAGCAGAAATTTTCTGGTTTGAGAATGTCGGCTACTTGCAAGTATTTTTGCTGCGGATATTAACTAAGGGTGGGGTATGGGTAGTGATAGCTGTTGCAAGTGCATTCTATCTGCTGGGAAACCTTTCTTTGGCGCGTAAGTTAAGGTATCCCCAGTCTTTAAAAATTAAAGAGGTTCGGAGTGAAGAAGCAGGACTTAATCGTGAATTAGAAAACTTTCTCAGTCCTCATTATTCCCAACACGATGAAATTACGGCACCTAAATCCCGGACTAAGCCATTAAGATTACTTTGGTTGCTACCTGTGGCGTTGGTGTTAAGTCTATTGGTGGGATTGATGCTATTTCACTATGGTCAAATAGCTGTTTCTTACTGGCATTCTCCAATTCTTATGTCTGTTCCTCCAGTTCCATTGCTATTTCGACCAGAGAGAATTTGGCAATTGATGAGCGGGGAAATTGTCTCCCACAGTTGGTATATTGGCTTGGTTGCAGGAGTGGCGATCGCAATTATAATTTATCCTGGTTTTTTGCTCACGGCGATCGCAATTGTCTTTAGTGTTTTGTTTGCTTGGGTGCTGTCCCACAACTGGGCTAGAGTCCTGCAATATTTTCGCCCCACACCCTTCAATGTTTCTGAGCCTTTATTTGGTCAAGATATCAGTTTTTATATATTTTCCCTACCTTTTTGGGAACTGATAGAACTATGGCTGATGGGATTGTTTTTATATGCTTTCATCTCTGTTGGCTTAACATATCTCCTCTCAGCAGATAGTTTCAGTCAAGGAATTTTTCCCGGATTTTCCTCTGGACAACAGCGTCATTTATACGGCTTGGGTGGCTTATTGATGCTGGTTGTTGCTCTAAGTTATTGGCTGAGTCGTTATGAGTTAGTTTATTCTCGCCGTGGAGTAACTTACGGTGCTAGTTATACCGACGTCATCGCAGTTTTGCCTGCTGACACAATCTTGAGCTTCTTGGCGTTAACGGTGGCTGTATACCTGCTATGGCGCACTTTTTCGTGGAAACCCCAGTCTCGGTATCGCCAATTTGTATTTTATGGGTTGGGACTATATTTAATTGCAATTGTTGCAGCGGATTTTCTCCTCCCTGCTGTAGTGCAATATTTAATTGTTCAGCCCAACGAATTACAACGAGAACAACCATACATTCAGCGTACTATTGCTTTGACTCGGCAGGCATTTGATTTAGAAGTCATCGATGCCCAAACCTTTAGCCCTACCGGGGACTTGACGGAAGCCGATATCCAAAGAAATGATTTGACGGTTCGGAATATTCGCCTTTGGGATCAGCAGCCACTTTTAGAAACGAATCGCCAGTTACAACAAATTCGACTTTATTATCGCTTCCCCGATGCCGATATTGACCGCTACACTTTATTCAAAGAAGTAACCGCAGAAAGGCCAGCCGCACCAGCAGAGGCTCCAGAAATTGACCAAGAACAAAATAAACCAACGGAACGGCAGCAGGTATTGATTGCTGCTAGAGAACTTGACTACACTAATGTGCCACAACAAGCGCAAACTTGGGTAAATAGACATTTAATTTATACTCATGGCTACGGGTTTACCATGAGTCCGGTGAACACAGTGGGGCCGGGTGGGCTACCAGAATATTTTGTAAAAGATATTGCCAGCAGTGATGAGAGTGCCCTGACGACCTCCAGCGAAGCTATTCGTGACAGCGTTCCCATTGGACAACCGCGAATATATTTTGGTGAAATTACTAATACTTATGTAATGACTGGGACAAGAGTCAGAGAATTGGACTATCCCAGTGGTAGTGATAATATTTACACTATTTATGATGGACAGGGTGGCATTGGTATTGGCGCAATCTGGAGAAGATTATTATTTGCCATGTATTTAAAAGATTGGCAAATGTTATTTACACGGGACTTTTTGCCCGATACCAAGGTATTGTTCCGGCGGAATATCAACCAACGTATTCGGGCGATCGCACCTTTTTTACAATATGACAACGACCCTTATTTAGTCGCCGCTGATGGCAACCCTGATAATGGTAATTTCCCTACTAATGACAATTATCTTTACTGGATTGTAGATGCATACACCACAAGCGATCGCTATCCCTATTCAGATACCACCAGCGAAAATATCAACTACATCCGTAACTCAGTCAAGGTAGTAATTGATGCCTACCACGGCACCGTTAACTTTTACGTTGCTGACCCCAGAGATCCCATTATTGCCACCTGGTCAAAGTTATTTCCCAACACCTTCAAGCCCCTCAGTGATTTGCCCCCCACTCTCCGTAGTCACATCCGCTACCCCGTGGACTTATTCAAAATTCAGTCTGAGCGGTTAATGACTTACCACATGACAGACCCCCAAGTTTTTTATAACCGGGAAGATCAATGGCAAATACCCAACGAAATTTACGGTGATGAAGCGCGTTTAGTAGAACCATATTATTTAATTACCAGCCTCCCCACAGTTCCCTTTGTTGGCGAAGCCCCTCGCAGAGAAGAATTTATCCTACTTTTACCTTATACACCTAGACAAAGGTCTAATTTAATTGCTTGGTTAGCCGCGCGATCGGATGGGGAAAATTACGGTAAGTTATTGTTGTATGTATTTCCTAAAGAACGCTTGGTTTACGGGCCAGAGCAAATTGAGGCACGTATTAACCAAGACCCAGTGATTTCACAGCAAATTTCCCTATGGAATCGCCAAGGGTCGAGGGCCGTCCAGGGTAATTTATTGATTATTCCCATTGAGCAATCCCTACTGTATGTCGAGCCAATTTATTTAGAAGCTACCCAAAATAGATTACCAACTTTAGTCCGGGTAATTGTCGCTTTTGAAAACCGGATTGTCATGGCCCCTACTTTAGAACAAGCATTACAGGGAATTTTTCAACCAGAAGTCACACCAGCCCCAGCAATTATTCGTCCTGTGGAAGAACCAGCCCCCACTGAATAGGGAAGATAGGGGAGTTTTGAGATCCGTATTAAGTATTTATGCTTATACGTAATGTGCTTCAATCATTTATTTTCAGGACTTACGCAAGTGTCACAAAAAATAAAATTTTTTTGCTTGTAGTAAGGGCTACCCTACGCGAACAGCCCTTATCTTGAGGACTAAAGTCCTCACTACAAACTTAAAATAATATGTCAGTTGTGTAAGTCCTAATTTTATTGAAGTATCCCAACTAATATCTTGATTAATTTTTCCAATTCTTCGGGAACACGATACAATTTAACGTCTTCAGTAATCAATTTCTTCTCTCTGTCTAATGTGCCAAATTTCCAGTCATCCCCATTAGTAACAGCACCATACAATATTTTTGAGTCATTACCTAACGACTTGTCTAATGCGATTAATTCTACCGCGAGTTGGGTAAATCCTCGACGGATATCTGATTGCTTTGCCTCAAGCACTAAAATTGTGTTTTTTCCTTTCAATAGATAATCAAGACTTCCTTTGAGTCTATTGTCAACATCAAGTGCATACTCACTATACAATTCAGCATTAGTCTGGTCGCAGACCTCAACGATAATTGGTGCGATCAGAAATTCTCGAATAGATATCTCTACTGAAGGGTTGATTAATCTAATATTTCTGCGGATGTAATTATTCAGAAATTCTAAATAAGAAATATCTTGGTCATAAGAAGGTAATTCTAGTATTTTTCTTGCATAAGCATAGTCAAATTCAGCTAATATTTCTTTTGTGGGATTCTTTAGTTGAAAATATTGACTGAAGGTATATGTAGCCAATGGGTCAATAATTTTAAATTTGTTAGTTGTCATATTCTACTGAGTAGTATATCCATCGCTATTCGACTACTTTAATCAAGTTCAGAATTTCACTGCAAGTTTCTTCTGGTGTCTTGCCTTTTGTGTATACCGTAAACTTCGCCAGCTGATAGTTTGAAGTATGTCTAACAAAGTGTTCATTGATATTTGCTTTATCATCTGGCACATAACGATTGCGCTCATTAAGAATCTGCACTGATTCATCTAAATTGGGCGACGGAAGTAAAAGAACAACATTCGGATATGGTGCTAAAGCTTGTTGAACTCGTTGGAATAAAGCAGCATCCTCATACACAGAATGACCACCCCCAAAATCGATCACACATTGGTTATGAGAAGATAGCAGCCTTTCAACAGCATAGGCTTCAAATGGCTTCCAATACTGATAAATTCCCCAGAAACCTTCAGTTTCTCGCTTATGTTTTGCTAATTCTTCGTTGTAGCCAATTTCAAAGTAGTAATTCCAGCGTAGATCATCCATTGAGTATTGAGTTAAACCAAGCCTGGAAGCTAAAAGTGTCCCAATTGTAGTTTTGCCAGCACCAATTGGCCCAATAAGAATAATGTCTGATTTCATTTTGTAGCTTTTCCACTCCCTACTCCCTAATACCCAGTCACGTTTCTTGAAAAACTTGATTTAACGTCTGCAATAATTCACCGAGAGTGTAAGGCTTCCTGAGAAATATATTGACGCCAGCCGCAGTAGCTTCAAGAATCTGGCTGTTGACCGTGATCCCGCTAATACCAATAATCTTGACCTGAGGCTGCATTTGTTTGAGGATGCGAATGGCAGTTAACCCATCCATTGATGGCATCATCATATCCATCAAGACCACGCTGATTTCATTTTGGTGCTGGGCATACACTGAAATTGCCTCAATGCCATTACTAGCCGTCATCACTCTGTAGTTGTAGTCTTCTAGGGAAGTTTTGGTAATATCCAGGATGGCACCTTCATCATCTACAACTAAAATTAACTCTTGGCTACCTTTGGGAAGTTCTAAATTTTCTGCTGCTTGCCCTGTACTGTGGGCTATAGCTGGCAAATACACACGAAATTCAGTACCTTTGCCTACTTGACTAGACACATTCACAAAACCTCCGTGGTTTTTGACAATACCAATCACCGTTGACAAACCTAACCCTGTGCCTTTGCTGGGTTCTTTAGTTGTAAAAAACGGTTCAAAAATGCGATCCAAAATTAGTGAAGAAATGCCAAATCCTGTATCAGAAATAGTAATGACTACATAGGGCCCCACCTGAGCATTCAAATTCATTTTGGCAAAATTTTCATCAACAAAGAAATTTTCTGCACAAATGTGCAGAATGCCACCTTGGGGCATGGCATCACGCGCGTTGACGCACAAGTTCATGAACACCTGATGAATTTGCGTCGAATCTGCCAAAATCATCCCTATATTTTGCGCTGGAATCTTCGTGCTGATTTTGATCGATTTGGGAAATGTGCTGTTGAGAATTTGCTCTATTTCTAATAATAAGTGTTTGATTTGCAAAGGCACGCGCCTACCTTCAGAGCCGCGGGCAAAGGTGAGAATTTGCTTGACTAAATCAGCTGCACGTTTAGAGTTATCTTCGATAATCTTCAGTAGGCGCTGATTTTGGGTATCAAGAGAGGGAAGTTTGAGAGTCAATATTTGAGATGAAGAAAGAATAGGCGTCAGGATATTGTTGAGGTCATGGGCAATACCACTTGCCAGGGTGCCTAGGCTCTCTAGGCGCTGGGTACGGAGAAATTGAGCTTCGAGTTGTTTTTTTTCTGTGATATCTGTATTGACAACTAGAACTGATTGGGGTTGTCCAAATTCATCACGCATGAGTGTCCAGCGACTGGCAACAATAATTTTTTTGCCCGTTTTGGTGATTTGCTCTAATTCACCAGACCAGAAACCTTCGGCAATAGTGGCATCCAGACCTAATTCGAGTTGTGAGTGAGAATCTCTGTAGAACAATTCATGAACTTTTTTGCCCAAGCTTTCCTCTGCCGTCCAACCATACAAGCGTTCAGATCCTTGACACCAGAATAAGATGCGGTTTTCCAAATCTCGGACAAAAATTGCATCAGTGGCGATATCAAGTAAAGCTGCTTGTTCGCGAATTTTCTGTTCTGCGTGTTGGCGCTCGATCAAGTCGGCTTGTACTTGCTGATATAATTCTGATTGCTGGATAGCAATGCCCACTTGAGTTGCCAATTGTTTGAGTAAATCAATTTCACACTGCTGCCAAAGTCGGGGTACGGCACATTGATTAGCCACTAACAGTCCCCACAAATGTTCTCCTTGCAAGATGGGAACTGCCAAGTTTGCTCTGACTTGAAATTGAGCGAGTAAATCACGGTGACATGGGGTCAGTCCTGCTTGATAAATATCTTCTACAACTTGGAAACGCCCTTGTCTGTATTCTTCACCGCCAGTTTCCATAAAATAGGTATCTGCAACTTGGGCATTTAAAGCAGATATCCAACCTTCTTGCACGGATTCCACTACCACCGTACCACTGAAATCTGGATGAAATTGATACATGAACACTCTGTCAGTGCCAAGAAATTGCCGGACTTCCGTCACAGTGGTATTGAGAACTTCATTTAGATTTAAAGAGGCGCGGATACGTTGGGCTATTACCGACAACAAGTGCTGCTGCTCGATTTGCTGTTGTAGTGCCGACTCTGCTTGCTGGCGATCGCAGATTTCTTGTTGTAAAAGCGCGTTAGCATGGGCAAGGGCCCCAGTGCGTTCCTCAACTCGGATTTCTAACTCATCAGTAGCTTGGCGTAGCATCTCCTCTATCTGCTGACGTTGCTTAACTTCGTGTTGTAATAGTTGGTTGTTGGTTTGTAATTTTGCCGTCTGTTTTTCTACCCTTTCTTGTAACACGCCAATAACACCCGACAATTCCAGAGGGTCAAACACTTGCAAAAAACTAGTTTGAGTCAAGATTCCCAACAATTCCCCTGACTTTCCCACAACAACCAATCTTTGGATACGTCTTTGTTGCATCTCCTGATGAGCCACCAACAGAGAATCTGATGGACTCAAACAAAACAGTGGTGTACTCATGACTTTTTTCACTTCAGTTTGGGCTAAATTCATTCCCAAAATCTGAAATTGCACAATATCCTGTTCAGTAATGATGCCCACAGGGATGATGGGGGATACACCTAAATTTTCCGCCTGTTCTGTTAGTTGTGCTATCACCACACAACTAACACCATGCTCAACCATCAATTGGGCTACATTCAGCACTGATGCTGTGGGAGATGCATAAATTACTTGACTGGTCATCACCTCATGTACGCACCGCCACTTGAGGAGATTGGCTGGTTGCAGTACTTGATAAATACTTGTAGGAGTCAGTAGACCAATTAGTTGATTTTGTTCATCTATAACAGGTAAATGACGAATTCGATGTTGGCGCAACAGTGACAATGCTGTTAATACATCTCGAGTATGATATTGCTTAATTGTAATGAGTTGTGATGTCATCACATCAGCAATTTTCAGTTGAGATAAATCAACTTCCGATGCACTCAGCCTGACAATATCACGCTCTGTAAATATTCCTGCTAATTGCAACCCCTGCATCACCAAAACACAGCTAAATCGTTTTTGATTCAATCCAGTTAAATCTAGGGGTGAATTTAAGCTGAGTTCTTTGTTGCTGTTGCCATTAGCTTGATTCATCAAGTGTATGGCATCTAGCACAGGAGTATCTGGCGCAACTATCAAAGGGCAACGGTCAATAATATGATCTAAATTAGGTATATTAAAACACAGCGGATAAAATTCAGTGTTTTTCATGTTTAGTAGGCCTGACCTAAATCAAGTAGGTTCTAAATATCTTGGGGCTGCTGATTGCACCTAAGATCTATTGCCTATTGTGGTTTTATTTATCTTTGCCGCTAAGAGATGATTTTATATGGTATGACCTTATTTGACCATAAATCATGATTAGTAACAACTTCAAGAAACTGTAAAAATGCTCGTTAAAGAGTCAGAAGATCTGATAAAGCAAACACAGTCCCAGTTTCTCGCTGAATTTTGACCGCTACTATCTCCGGTATTCCTATTGGAGACATGCAAAATTAAATTACTCAATGCCTGCATTCAATACGACTATCAGATTTATATCTCTTGAGAATTGCTCCGTGTAGCTGCCAAGGCGAAATTAACAGTATAAGGTTCCTCCATAGGTTGTTGTGTACTGGCTTTAATAGCATCTAAATAACGCCGTAAAACTAGCAGTTGTTGAGAATTAGTTTGATAAGTGAGATTGCCTTGTTTTTCAAACAGAGGATTAGCAGCGATCGCCTGGTAGTGAGAATTGTTCTGAGAACTTGGGGTTAACCAAATAGCATCTGGGTTGGCGGGGATTAAACCCGGTGGTAACTCACCTTCTAAGAATGCCAATAAACGTTGCTGACAAATACTAGTATTGATCCCACGTCCCTCAAATAACTGCAAAACCTCGCCAAATGATAAGGTTCTATCTGGTAATATTCCTAGTAATTCCCTAAACAGGAAATAGTCAGTATATTGTTGCCTGGGTTCTTCTAAAACCTGAGGATGTAAGGGCAACATTGCCAGACCGTAGGCCACCCGACTACAATTAGGCGCGCCGTTTTCACCGAGATACAAATCTTGAATAATCTTTGCGTTGGGGAGTTTTTGCTTGAGCCAATTGTTGACAACTCCCAAAGAAGCCACGCCACCAGTTAACAGTGCCTGATTAATTGCTTCTGTGGGGATGCCTTTAGCCACTAACAATTTATTTAGTTCCCGGTTCAAGCGGCGCACGAAGGGAATAAACACTTGAGTTTCTAAATCTCCGCGCTGTAATGTCCATCGCTGATCGGCTAAATCTAAAGTAAAAGTATCTTGATGTTGCAAAATCAGCTTCAATGCCAATGCAGCATCTAATACCGCCTGTCCTAACAAGGAACTTTCTAAATGCTGCTGAAGACGAATACGAGTGGGAATATCTGGTTCACCTACTCTGGGTAAATCTAGTTTTTCTAATCCCAAACTCTGCCAACGCATTTGTTCTAAACCAGGAAAGGCGGGTTGCCATTGCCAAGGATTGCTGGTAATTGTTTTGCTCTCTCCCTGGTTGTCAAAGCGGGTTTGGCGATATTTGGTTGGCAATAGTAACTGACAAATAATGTCCTGCTCAATTCCCTTACTGGCATAGGCAAAATTATGGAGGAGAAAATCATTATGTTTTAATTGCTGGAGATTTTCTGGCAAATCCACCAGGGCCATTTCTGTAGCTGTGGCGCCAATATTAATTACCAAAGTTTGACCAACCACAGGATGATCGCTAGTTTTCACAGAACGTAAACCCTGGCGATCGCTTAATTGTACTATTTCACCATTGGCACCATCGAGGGTACTGAGCAGACTAGCGATGGCTTCCTCGACAAAAAACACTTGTTGGGGATGTTGGACTAATTTGCTAGTGAGTAAAGCTTCTCGCACATTAAAGCGATATTGTTCTGACCAGTTAGCTGGACAAGTGCAAATTACACCAGCAATCTGATTAATAATATGATGGAAAGTTTTTTCATTTAAACCCACCGCCGTGGCAATTAAACCCTGAGTGGTGCTGTGGCGATCTGCTTTTAAGGTTAACAGTAATTTCGAGAGCGATCGCACAACCCAAATCAAAGGCCCCGCAGAAAATTCATTAAATTGCAGCACAGGTTCCCATTTTTGTTGTTCACTTTTGTAGGGAACAGCCACCTGTAAGTATGGCTTCAACTGGGCCGAGTAAAAATTATTCTGGGGATTTTTGACTGATTTATGTAAATGATCTGCATCTGTCTGGCTTGCAGTTTCCTCTTGAGGTCTGGAAGTAGACGGCAAATAAACCTCTGCGGGTAACCGGAATGATTGTTGAAACGAAGTAACTTCCTGTTGGTTGTCCGCTGACCAGTAAATAGGATACACCACAGAATTGTCATAATTTAACAATGCCGCAGAAATGCCAGTTGTACCTACATCAATTCCTAAATACCAAACTGAGTCGAGAATATCGGGTGCAACTTCTGGATGACTCTTAGCGCTAGAAATGGAAATAGACGAGCTTTCTTGTGCCAAATTCACTGCCTGTTCTGTGGCCTCTGTGGGGCTAAAGTCTAAGTCAGCTTCTGTTTGCGGCCAAGATATCGGGGTAATCTGCGACACATCCGCACTAGAGACAGCAAAATCTGGTGTGCTGGGGTCAGCCAGTTTGTGCTGGTCTATGCTCTCTGCAAATACATCTAAGTTAAAATTAGAATCTAGTAGCTCGTCAAAATTTGCTAAATCTTGATGCAATTGCTGCCATTGCCCTTCATCCAGAAAAATATCAGATACGGTGGCCTCATGACTATCTTCTGGTAGCAGCAAATTTTCTTGGGGAGAAGCAGCAATGTAAGTGTCTAACAACTGCTCTTGCTCTTCATTGTTGACTACTACTTCCGACTGGTCAACAATAGCTATTTCTGGTGGCGTGACTACTGCGGTTTCTAGAGGAGAAGCAATTCCCAACCACTCCTGTTCACTACCCATATCCACAAATAAGTCACTCAAGGCTGTAATTGTATCAGCACTACTGGGCTGAATCGAGCAATCATCTGTGACGGCAACTTTTGTTTGTGAAAACCCAGAACTACCGATGGATTGGCCTGGGTCACTATCTTCTGCAACAAACAATCCTTGCCATGACTCTGATGATGAGTCTTGCTGTTGTATGGAAGCATCTTGTGTGGCTTGCAGATGAGTATTCCGAGGACTTAATGCTTCCGACCAAGGATCTGGCACATCTGCTACTGGCTCAATGGGAGATGCAGCTATGGTCTCGGTAATTTGTGGTGCAGATAATTCTGGGGCGATAACCTCTGTTACTTTTGGCTTAGTGGGGGATGATAACTCTTCTGTAACAACCGCTGGGCTAACATCAAGGTTCAAACTAGTAAAGTTCTCTGTACCCAACAAACTTACATACAGTTGATCTATTTCATCACTAATTAACTCCAAATTATTCTGCTTAAATTCCATCGATGCCGGCTCAGATGCTAAAGAATCATCTACACCAAGCTCTAAAAGCATTGCATCGAGATTATCTGTAACATCAATATCCTCTTCCTCACCATTAAATGTCAGTGAAGTTGCAGCTTCTGTTTCCAGCAATTGCCACATTTGATTGGCTAAATCACCTTTCTGGGCTGGTTGTGTTGCTTCAGGTGCAGTAAATGATGACTGATTTTCTCCCTCCTCATTCGATGATGGGTTACTAGGCAATGATTGGGACAAATGCTGCGTTAAACTATTGAGGAAGTTTGCCATCAACTGTTCGCCCTGCACTCCCGTATTGTGCATTCGTGCCAGTGATTGAGATAAGGATTCGTGATAAGTATTAATATTCCGTTGTAATGCTTCAAATACGACATTTACAGTCCCATCTAAGGATAATAGACTTTGATCTAAGTCCTGGGATAGATGTGTTAAGCGTTCTGTTTGTGGTGTTGATTCCAAAAAAGGTTGATTTGCCGCCGATGTTAATTGCCTAGGTTGTTGACTATTGCTACTAGCGATATTTTCCCTATTTTGTGACGTTAAAGCAGGTAGACGGCTCATTAGTACCTGTAAAAATTCGGAAATCATCTGCTCCTGGTTAGCCCACTGCTGGCTTAAGGAGTAGTTGTGTAGTCGCCTTTGCTCTAGTTGTCTAATTTCTTGTACAAGTGTTGCCCGCTCTTGCAACATCGTTGCTAATTCTGCTTGCAACGGCTGCATTAATGCTGTTAATTCGGTTTTTAATTGCTGAGAGATCAAATCACTGTGGTCTTGCACAACTTGGTTTTGCTGTGCAGCAGATTGGTTATGAGCTTGTTCGACAAATTTTTCCAACAAAGGCGATTTTTGGCTCTGTCCAGATACCTGGTTTTGGTCTGCACTCTGAAAAACTTCAGCTTCTCCTTGCTGGACAAGGAATTGACGAATTCGTTCTAAAACCTCTCTAGCTTCCGGCGCCTGACTAGACAACAACCGAGTCAGACGCTTACCACTGCTATTGAGTAAGTTGTCAATGTCTGCAATTAATTTTTGAATTTCATCTGCGCGGGAAGTCACTTTGAATTACCTTATCTAGAACTGTACTTTAACGGGTCGGGGAACTACATGTATGAAAGTTCCTCAGGTGGGAATCCTTCGGACTGCTTACTGACGTGATGTGATGGATTTACGAGACTTGGCAGTCATTCATCAACATCTGTTGTCAAAGAGTAACTTGACAGTTAGTTGCAATTTAGAAATACAAAAGGTATGTCGAATTTGTTTTATACAAGGCGATGTTACAGCTTCTCGGACTTTATGCTATAAAAACATCCACAAATGCAACAGCTAAGTAAATAGTCTTAGTAAGACAAATGCCTGTAATTACGACATCAGACCCACAAAGCTAATTTCCCCGACTTTGCACCCACACGAGCAATTAATGTAGCTAACCAGTCACTGAATGGCAAGGGGATATTTTTGACTTAATTTTGCTCTGTATAAGCAGATAAAAATTTTACATTAGCAAAAATTAACTACCTTGAGTATCATTGATCTTGTTTGGTTATATTTTTAAGTAATCTTGTTGGCAATGCATTTGACCCCTAAAGGAGACTCCAAAAGGCGTAAAATGCCGTCAGCAAAAGGTTTACGCAATTCTAACCCATAGGTCAAGATTGTTGATAAAAAATACTTGTAGCTTTCTTGTGTAACACAGTTTAGTATTCTTTTTGAAAGGGGTTGTGCTTTGATCGCTTAAGTTGAATATAGCGCTCTTGTTCGTTTTATACATAGCAGCTTTAATAAATTAAGTCGTAATGGAAGACCGATATAGCTTGCAAGCACCCACTAATCCTTGGATACTTTCTGCTCCCTTTTTTGAAGGGTTGCCAGAAGCTGCTGTGGAACTAGCTCTCACCCATCTTGTGACTCGCACACACCCAGCAAATCAAGTGATTCTGTTGGAAAATGACTGGGGCGGCTCCGTATACTTTATTTTAGATGGATGGGTAAAAATACGCACTTACAATTTGGAAGGAAAAGAAGTAACACTAAATATTATTGGTAAAGGTGAATTATTCGGAGAAATGGCGGCGCTAGATGAAGTACCTCGCTCCACTGATGTGATTACCCTAACGCCGACAATAATTGGCAGTATGCCATCGCAAGATTTCGTTAAATTACTCCATACAGAACCCTTGGCGGGAGTAAGATTATCACAACTAATGGCTCGACGCTTGCGGCAGGTGAATCGGCGACTGCGATTGCGGGAATCTGATAGTCAATCACGAGTAGCCGACACTTTGTTATTCTTGGCAGAAGGACAAGGAAAACAAGCACAGACAGGAACCGAAATTCCTAACTTGCCTCACCGGGAAGTGAGTAGCTTGAGTGGACTGGCAAGGGAAACAGTTACAAGAGTATTAACAAGACTAGAAAAAAAAGGTTTGATTAGAAGGGAGCAGGACACTATTTGTATTCCCGATTTGTCAGCCTTAGAAAGAATGATAGTTTAATAATTTTGCCCAAAATGAGTATTTCAGATTCTCTGCCAGATGAAGACCCATCCGCTAAAACTCAAAATACCCTCTTAGAGAAAGAACAGTTACGGCGACCTAGCCTCAAAGTTGATGCGCCTTTACGAATGGTAGAAACAGCATTTTTAGCGAGTACGGCTAGCCTCATCTGGTTTATTAATTTTTACTTTCCCTTGGGGCCAGTTTTGCGGATCTTTTTTCCTGTGCCCATCGCCTTAGTCTACTTGCGCTGGGGCAAAAGAGCAGCATGGATGGCTGCTGTGACTTCTGGTTTGCTGTTATCAGTGCTAATGGGGCCAGTCCGCAGTCTACTGTTTGTTATGCCTTTTGCTTTTATGGGTGTGCTTTTGGGTGCAACGTGGCATCGTCGTGTTCCTTGGATTGTGTCTATTACCCTAGGTACGTTGTTGGGTACATTAGGCGTGTTTTTTCGGTTGTGGTTGCTGTCTTTATTGTCAGGTGAAGACCTGTGGATATATGTGATTAACCAAGTCACAGAACTCATAGAATGGGCTTTTTTAAGACTGCAATTGTTAGCTAGTCCTAGTGTATTTTTAATTCAACTGGGTGCGATCGCTTTAATTGTGTTCAATAACTTTATCTATCTGTTTATGGTACACCTGGCGGCATGGCTGCTATTGGATCGCTTGGGAAACTCCATTCCCCGTCCGCCACAATGGGTGCAAGTTTTGATGGATTATGAAGGGTAGATAACTTAAAAATTATGGTGCGGATTTATACCCAAATTCAACAAGGTGAAGCATGGATTGATAAGTATCGCGGTAGTTTACCTATATTTGCTTGTGTTTTGGGTTTTACTGAAACTGGTTTAATTCCCGGAATTTCCGCAGCTGGTAGCACTCCAGAAGACCGAAAATATACTGCTTGTGCTGATGCTGAGTTTTTATACTATGGCCCAGAAAAAAAACCTTTGTATCCTCTACCACCGTTAACAGCAGGTGCTTCGCCTGTGTTAATTTCTCGTGCTGTCGTTGAAGCACTGAAAATTCCCATTTATTTATTTAATGCTGGTTTACCCCATGCTCCTGCTGTACCAGCTATTGATTTAGGTGGTAATGCCGCTAAATGCTTAAGTGGAGGTGCGGCTATGGAATTGAGTACAGTACACCACTTGCTCAAACAAGGATTACTGTGGGGAGAACGTCTGGCGGCTAATACTCAACAAGGGTATGTAATTTTAAGTGAGTGTGTCGTGGGAGGGACTACCACCGCCCTGGCGATTTTAACCGGCTTGGGTATAGACGCAGATGGAAAAGTCAACAGTAGTCACCCTATTTGTAACCACGAGCAAAAGTGGAAAGTAGTGCAAGCTGGTTTGGCGAGGATGAGAGCAGAGGGAGCAGGGGAGCAGGGGAGCAGGGGGGAAGATTTATCACCATCATCTGCCTCAATAGATCCCCTTAGGCTCGTTGCTGCTGTGGGTGATCCCATGCAAGTGGTGGTGGCGGGAATGGCGATCGCAGCTAGTCGCAGTTGTGGTGTCATGTTGGCAGGTGGGACGCAAATGCTGGCGGTGTATGCTTTAATGAGTGCGATCGCCCAAGCTTATGATCTAGCTTGGCAAGCAGCAGAAGTTGTTGTTGGTACGACTCGTTGGGTAGCAGAAGATGCAACTGGAAATACTGTTGATTTAGCACTTAGTCTAGGTAAGACAGTTCCTTGTTTATTTGCTACTCAGTTAAGTTTTGCGGATTCTCGCTATCCTCAACTTCAAGCTTATGAACGGGGCTTTGTTAAAGAAGGTGTAGGAGCTGGAGCCGCTTGCATCGCTGCTGATCTTAGTCACAATTGGCAGCAAGATCAACTTTTAGCTGCTGTTGAATCTCAGATTGAGCGACTCAGCCAATTCAATAGTCAATAGCAAAAGCACCGGACTCATATAGATTCCGGCTAATTTTTCAATTTATTGACTATTGAATAATTAGCAAATTTAATGGATTCTTTCTTTCATTAATTGTTCTTCTAAAGCTGCAATGCGATTGTAGGCTGCTGTTAATTGTGCTGTCAGTCTTTGTATTTGAATTTCTGGTGTTATGCCCGCATCTCCACCTTGCCTATTCGTGTCTAAATAAATGCCATCTGTCAACACATCTTTATGTTCCATCTCAGAATGAAAATTGATGTGTTTTTTGAACTGGCGACTGCCTGCATCACTATTTTCTACATTATTATCTTTTGCTTGGGTATTTGCTAAAGAACACTCTGAGAAAGCTTGAGCGACTTTACCGTCAAGTTGCTCTATCACCTGACAGAGGGCATCTAGTTTATCACTCAAAGTCAGGATTTGCTGTTGTAATGGCTCCATTTAATACCCTTGTCCGCATATTTTCTTTATGTTATTCAATTTACTGGTGATCTTAACCATACTTATGAATTATTTAATTTTTCAAAAGCTTTGTGGGAATATGTTATTTAAGTATTTACTTATAAATATAACTAAATAATTTTTATGATTATGGAGAAAAACAAAGTCATGACCAGCTATTTTCGGAAAAATACTCTGATAATAGTCAATAGCTCAATTTTGACAGCACTATCCTGAAAATATGGCTAAATAAGCGCTCAAGGGTGCAATTTTTATCATGTATAATCCGAAATTCCCAATTCCCAACCCCACATCATTAAATAGACGGTCTTTTTTAATTGGCACAAGTGGACTGGCACTTTCACAACTGCTGGTTGGGTGTGGTGGTGGTAACCAAACAGAACTCAATGTCCGGCTACTCCAAGGTTCTATCCCCAGCCAAGTAGTTAGTCAATTTCGCCGCAGTTTACAGCAACGGGTGCAGTTACAGTTTGCCCCAGTTGAGCAGATACAAGAGATATTTAAGCAATTGCAAGGTTGGGAGCAGAAACCGAACACCACTAACGACCCAGTTTGGACACGTTTTTTACCCTTTGGGCAGTCAGAAACAGTTGTGGCATCTAACTTGGTGACATTGGGTGATTACTGGCTAAGAGCAGCTATCGAGCAGAAACTAATTCAACCGTTGACAGAGCCAGACATTCAACAGTTAAAAAATTGGACTGCTTTGGATCAAAGATGGCAACAATTAGTAACGCGCAACGATCAGGGTAACCCAGACACTCAAGGACAAGTGTGGGCGGCTCCTTACCGTTGGGGAAGTACGATGATTGTGTATCATCGTGAAAGATTACAAAGATTAGGATTGACGCCGCAAGATTGGAGTGATTTGTGGCGAAATGAATTGCGATCGCGGATTTCTTTACTTAATCAACCTAGAGAAGTCATTGGTTTGGTTTTGAAAAAGCTAGGAAACTCTTACAATACAGAGAATTTAGACACCGTACCCGATTTAGAACAGGAACTACGCACACTCAACCAACAAGTGAAGTTCTACAGTTCCAATAACTATTTACAACCTTTAATTACTGGAGATACGTGGCTAGCAGTTGGTTGGTCAAGCGATATCATGCCAGTTTTGGTACGTTATCCCCAACTAAGTGCAATTATTCCACAATCAGGAACGGCAATGTGGGCAGACTTATGGGTACGTCCGACAAAGGCTGCCCAAGATACTATCTCATCTCAGTGGATTGATTTTTGTTGGCAACCAAATATTGCCAAGCAAATTTCTGTACTAACGAGAAGTAATTCGCCAATTTTTCCCGATATTGTCCCGGCGGATATTCAACAACCGTTTAGAGGTTTGTTACAAAGTAATCGTGAAACTTTCAACCAAAGTGAATTTTTACTCCCGTTACCTCCGGAAGTAATTAAGCAGTATGAGGCTGTGTTCACCCAAATAAAACAAGCATAGCCATTTAAAGTGAACGCAACAGACCTAATCGGTTTTGTGTATTCATCTGGATACGGCATGATGCTGGACTTGTCACAAAGTTACAAGTATAAGTTGCCAACAGGTCTTGCTGATAATTAAAAACCCGGACATTATAACCTTCTCTTCTGGCACTGCTACCCAAGTAATTCACAAAATGGTAACGTTCTAGATATTCCAGCACACTCCAAATTTGCTGATTGACGATGAGGTCTACTCTGGCTGGTTCATTCTCAGATGCTGGATAGGCGATCCAGTTATCCAACAACCTATTTTCGGAATTTTCTTTTGCCCACCACAAACTAGGTGTAGTTAAACCTTCTGGGTCAATGGTACTGGCTGTTATCACCGTACCATTGGGCTGAGTTAATAAGGCTAGTTCCAGAGGCGCATCCGAAGGTGATGGGACTGGGGATGTTTGTGCTGGCGAGGGTAAGGCTGCTAAAAAAGAAATTGTACTCAGACTAATAGTTAAGTAGGTTAATTTCCACAAAGATAAAATAGACCTCATCCCCCTTCGGGGAAATGGTAAGTCAAAGCTTTGCGCTTGATGGGAAACAGGTGAAAAATTTAATTTAATTGAGTTATTTAGCAGGGGGAGCGATATCTGGCGGCCAGGTAGTTTGTGTTTAATCATAAAAGAATACCATTGGCGATTTTGGATTAATGTTCCATTCGCTGATGAGTTACGGGTAATAGATTTGACTACATATTAATAATTTACCTAATTAATCGCTGTTTGTGTGTGCTAAATCTTAAAGGCCAGAATGCGGAGTCTTTTGTAATCTGCCGTCCAAGCACCCTCACTATATAGTGTTGGTTTGAGGGACTGCTCTATCTGACGAATGACTTGTGTTTGTTGGTCAGGAGACAATCCTGTTAGAAAAGCGCTGGCGAACATTTGCAGCCAGTTTGCCATACCTGCTTCTTTCTCTGCTAAGGCAGTGGGACGAGCAAACAAAACGCCATAAGCGACCTCAAAGCCTTGCTGTTCTAGTAGTGTAGCGTATTCACCAATACTAGGAAAATACCAAGGATTAAGTGTTTGCGCGGACATACCAACTGCCTCTAAAGCAGTATATAAAGCTTGAGCGATCGCCTGGATATTGCCCTTACCACCAAACTCGGCCACAAAACGTCCTCCTAGTTTCAGTGCTTGATACACGCAGGCGATCGCAGTTTCTGGTTCTTTCACCCAATGCAAGGTCGCGTTGGAAAATACTGCATCTAACGTCTGATCTACTTGAAAGCTTCTAGCATCAGCAACATTAAATAATAAATGAGGATAGTTTTGCTTGGCCTTTTCAATCATCGCCGGGGCGCTATCAATTCCCATGACTTCAGCACCAGCCAAAGCAATCTTTTCGGTGAGTTGTCCAGTACCACAACCTAGATCCAAAATATATTCTCCAGGTTTAGGGTTGAGCAATTTCAGCAAATCTTCGCCATATTGCCAGACAAAAGCGTGCTTATCTTGGTAAAGGTCACTATTCCAATCATTATTACCTGCGGACACTAGTAGTTCAGGAGATTGAAGCGAGAATTGCGGATTTTGAAAGTAATCGCTAGTCATTAGCTTATAGTCTGGAAAACATGAGTATTGTGAACAGACTTATTGTGATGCAGTAGTTATTCTGATTGCAATAATGAAATTCTCAGAATCCATGACACCTCAAGAATTTTTAGAAAATTTGGCAACAGCAGGGACAGATCCCGAAAAACTCATGGTTGTTGCTCAATATCTGGAAACAACAGCAATGGATAATGCAACCACCCCCAGATGGCGCAGCATTCCATATAGTTCCGAAATTGAAATGGCGCTGAATAATTTGGCATTTCATCTAGAAGCACTTGCCGAAACGGGAAATTAAACTTCGTCCATCGTAAAAAGTGAAGTTTTTGTCATTGCGACCTCAAGAAGCAATCTCATAATCTTGACTGCAAACTATAATTCTCAAAATAAACAAGGTTTAATGAGGCTGATTTAATTGCCTTGTTGTATCCACTCTCGCGCTGCTTTTTCGGCAGCTTCAGGCGTATAGTAAAGCTTTCCCTGGCCAAACACTGCACCACCAGGACTAATCAACCGAAATTCCCAGCAATCAGCCTCGGTATAAAACACAGATAGGGTAACGTGATCAATGCCAACAACTAAGTGAATCTTGATAGTATTCATTAGTGGTATCTCAACGTCTACCCTTTTTTATCCTTCAAAATCAGCCCTTACACCTGCCGACTCCAGAGGCTCAAACTGTACTTTGTTATATAAGTCTTGTAGAGAAATTTCAAAGGGTACAGTTGCCAGTGCGATCGCTTCATCTTCCTCATCATACTCACGCAACGACCATTGTTTTTTCCCAGTCTTAGAAAATTGTTCTACATGAATCCGGGTTTGGTCAATTAACAGATATTCTTGGAACGTGGAAATTGTGCGGTAAGACTCAAATTTATTCTCTCGGTCATAACCCGTGGTTGATTTTGATAAAACTTCGACAATCACCTGTGGGTTGAGAATTATATCTTGACGATTGTTGAAAAATTCCGGTTCATCCGCCAAAATCATCACATCTGGATAAGTATAAATACTTTTTTGGGGTATCCATAGACGAACATCACCCATGTAAACTCGGTAGCTTTGCTTTTTGAATGCAAAATTTAACTCAGTACTTAAATTGAGCGCTATTTGGTTATGATTAATTGTGCCGCCTGCCATTGGTATGATTTGCCCATCAATATATTCGCTTTTGTATTCAGCAGCTTCCTCTAACGCCAAATATTCCTCTGGGGTATAGTATCGCTGTTGCGTTACTTGCATAGTTCTTTCCAGTAGCGATGTCTACAAATAGTTTAACTTGGTCATGAGATCAGGCAGGCGATCGCTTAAGTAACCTTGATTTTTAACTATTGACTTATTCCCATAATCTTCTACCAGCTTTACCGTTTAATTTTTCATGAGTATCTGCCAACAAAGCAGGAATATCTAACTGTTCAGGACAGCGCGGTAAACAGTCCCCGCACTCTGTACAACGGTTGGCTTTCATTCCCGGAAACCAGTGACCGGCATTTTCAAACATACCGTAACGATATTTGCCATAGTCGGTCATATCATAAGCTACAGCAAGATTTCTTAATCGCAATACTTCGGGAATATTGATATTTTCTGGGCAAGGTAAACAAGCAAAACACTGACTACATTTATCAGTTTTTAATATAGCTTGTTGTTGTTTTTCTAACCTCTGAAAAGCTAAAACTTCTTCTAATTTTAAGTCACCATCACTATCAGCAACTTGTAAAGGTTCTATTAATTCATCTGGGATAGCTGGCCCGACACTCAGGGTAGTAATGCGATGATCACTCAGTAAAAATCGATAATTTAATTCTAAGGGTGAATATGGCTGACACAGGTCTTTCAAAGTTTGGGGTGGCGTATAGAGTCGTCCTCCCTTATCAGCCGGGGAAATTATAAAAACGCCCAGATCTTTTTCAGCTGCTAGCTGAATCGCTGGTGCATTGCGTTGCCAAAAATAGTAATAATGCAGATTGACAAATTCAAAAAAATCTGTATTTATTGCCGCCAGAATTATATCTAATGACCCGTGGGTAGAAAAACCAACGTGTCGCACGCGACCGTCATCAACAGCTTCCTGGACAGCCTTCATGCAGCCAGCGTTGGCTTGCACCCACTTGAGATGTTCCCAAGTATTTAAGCCATGAATACCCAGGCAATCTAAATAATCTAAATGTAATCGTTCTAGAGATTCATTGATGCACCGACGCATACTATCAGCATCAGCTGTAGGCGGAATTTTGGTGGTGATGTAAACCTGGGAACGAGGAACTGACAATCCACCTTTGATAACTGCACCAAGATAATCCTCACTTTTACCGTAGCCTCTGGCTGTTTCTAAATGATTAATTCCTAGCGCTAAAGCTTGGTCAATTGTCTGCTGGGCATTGTCAGCATCAGCTAAATAGCGCATTGTTCCCAACGAAAAAACCGAAAGGCGTAGGTTTGTTTTTCCAAAGCGTCGGTATTGCATCACTTAAAGCCTGGTTTTAGCTGTCGCCATTACCGAAACGCTTAATTAAATCTTCAGGACGAAGATTCGAGATAAATTCCCGGAAGGCTTGCTGTTCTGCTTCATCAGCATCGCGATCAACAGGAATTGACGCTTCAGCAACGACTTCTTCCATTACCCAGATGGGCGCATTAGTACGGAGGGCGACGGCGATCGCATCGCTAGGACGTGCATCGATTTCTTTTTTGATTTCGCCCTGCTGGACAATTAATGCTGCATAAAAAGTATCCTTCTGTAAGGAATGAATAATTACCTTTTCGAGAATCATAGAACATGACTCTAAAAGACTCACAATTAAATCGTGGGTTAAAGGCCTGGGAGGCTTTTGATTCTCTAGCGCGCCCATAATTGCCCTAGCTTGTTCCTGTCCAATATAAATTGGCAAAGCGCGTCGATCTAAGGCATCTTTCAAAAGTACAATCGGGCTGCGGGTTATGGCATCTAATGCTATGCCAGCGACTTTCATTTCAATCATTGCCTAAGCCTCTACAATCCTGTGAGCGATTGGTCGCTGTGTAACAAATAATACCCATTTTTGGGGTAACCTGGGGGTGGGAATAAACATAAGCATTGTTCTCTATAATTGCTTCTATTAAACTCCGAACTTGTGGTGAACACCAGAGTAAGTCAAAGTGGTCTATCTAGACAATAACCTTCTTAACCAAGTATGCCTTGTGAGAGATGCGAATGTGTTAAGAACCTTATAATAAAAACAGTCAGAAATTATACCTAAATGATTCTGCATTATTGTGAGAATTACAGTGGATTTCCGGCGAAATTAGGCAATAAATAGAGTAAGTTTTAGAAAAAAGCCGTGTTTACAGGATTAATCCAAGCCTTAGGAACCTTGAAACCCTTAGGGGGTGATTCTTGGCAAATTACTTGTGCGAATCAGTCTTCTGATGTCATTATGCAGGATTTAGCTTATGGTGACAGCGTGGCTGTAGATGGTGTTTGTTTGACAGTAGAAGAAATTTTAAACAATGGGTTTATCGCCACCGCTTCACCGGAGACCTTACGCCGCACAACCCTAAAAGATGAGCAAACACAACAAAGATACGTCAACTTAGAAGCTTCATTGCGGGTAGGTGGCAAAGTCGGCGGTCATTTTGTCATGGGTCATGTAGACGGTATCGGTCAATTGGTAGCAGCTGCACAAACGGCTAGTTCTTGGGAAATCACTTTTACTGCACCCGAAGCGATCGCGCGGTATATTGTCCCCAAAGGTAGCATTGCGGTGAATGGTATCAGCCTCACAGTAGCCGCATACGAGCCAGAATTATCTCAGTTCACAGTGGCGGTAATTCCCCTCACCTATGCCGAAACCAATCTCAGTTCTCTTGTCTCTGGCAGTTGGGTGAATTTAGAAGGAGACATTCTTGGCAAATATGTGGAAAAATTTCTCAATCCTGGTCAGCAAAACCTGTCAAAAGATATGATTACACCTGCATTTTTAGCAGAACACGGATATTTGTAGAAAGTGGGGAGTGGGGAGTAGGGAGTAGGCTTCGCCGTGAGCGTAGCTTCCCGAAGGGTACGGGAGTGGGGAGTGGGAGATGAGGAAGTCTTGTCTCCGTGTCTCCGTGTCCCCTTGTCCCCTTGTCCCCTTGTCCTAGCTACCTGGTTGCTGTGGTAATTGAGCTGTTTGCAAAATTTCTACCAACTGACTGAGGGCAACCTGTAATTGCACGCCTGAATCAACAGCAACCCAACCTTCTGGTTTGAGATGGCGGACTTCAAAGTGCAGGTGAGGCCCTGTGGAGTTACCAGTGCTGCCTACTCGCCCAATGACGGTTCCTTGTTCTACCACCTGACCGGGTTGAACAAATAGTTCTGACATGTGAGCATAAAGGGTTTGTTGAGCAGAATCATGGTTCACTATTGCGGTTAAACCATAACCACCTAACCAACCGGCTGTGTTGACTTGACCTCTAGCGGCTGCTACTACTGGTGTACCCATGGGTGCAGCTAAGTCTGTACCGGCGTGGAAACGGCGATCGCCTGTGATGGGATGAGTCCGCCAACCAAATACAGAACTAATACGGGCAGGTATGGAAAGCGGAAACATCATTCCCCCATCGCCACGATAGGCGAGTGTCCCGGTGAAGGGAATTTGGGGCAGTACTGATGCTAGTGGAAAATCATAAGCCACTGTGCTGACACGAGGTGCAATATTACCTGCTGCCATTGGTGGGGGTAGAGTTTCACCACTTGGTGCGATGGGCGATGCATTCGCGGTTGTAGTGGCAAAATCGCTAGGGTTCGGGATAAAGCGATTAGGGCGCAATGCCGTCTTGGTGACGCTACCAGCAGCAGTCTGCTGAGGACGCCATGTGTTGTTGTTACTGGTGTTGTTTCTCGGAGTATTGTTGCCAGTAGTGGCTACCTGACGAACTTGTGGAACGTTTGCCACCTGAGCATTCTGACTAGATTTAAGCCAGTTGGGTGCTGCTTGGTTACCAGAATTAGCTACTCGCTGATTAGGTTGCTTTGGTGCTTGGGCACAATTATTGCCTGAGACACTCTGCCCAGATGGTAAAACGGTTTGACAACCACTAGAGCGTTCTGTCAATACTACAGAGCTAGGTGCCTGATAGGTAGCGGCAGTGTCGCTGTTGTAACGGGTAGGGTCAATATAAGCGTTATTATAATCCCTGGTTTTCCCTGCCGTTGTGCTGTTTGAGTTGTTGCCTGGTTGGGCAACTTCTGGCAGGTTTTCTGGCAAGGTGCGAGGTGCTGTAGGTTTTGCTATTTCAGTTTTGGGTTGTTCCTGGCTAGCACTAGGATTGCTTCTAGGCTGTGAAATTTCTACTTGGGGTTTAGCCTGACTAGCACTGGGATTGCTTCTCGGCTGTGAAATTTCTACTTGGGGTTTAGCCTGACTAGCACTAGGATTGCTTCTCGGCTGTGAAACCTCTACTTGGGGTTTAGCCTGACTAGCACTAGGATTACTTCTCGGCTGTGAAACTTCTACTTGGGGTTTAGCTTGGCTAGCAGTGGGATTGCTTCTCGGCTGTGAAACCTCTACTTGGGGTTTAGCCTGGCTAGCTGGCTGTTGTGTCGGGGAAGCCGCTGGTTTGCGTAGTTTCTGTATGAGTTCAGCTTGGCTGTTATTAACCTGGGGTTGTGGTCGAGATGGTGCTGAAGAAACAGTATCTTTTGTTACGGGGTTTGGTATAACGACTGCTGGTTGGGAACTTTCAACAGTGGGAACAATATTATCTATTGATGTTTCTGCATGAACAATTGCTAAATTGCCAAAGAAGCTGATGCTACTTAGCACAAAAAAACTCTGTGCTGGTAGTGTAGATGCATAGAGATGCAGTAGCTTCCCGTAAATATTGATTTTTGAGGAGTTGTGTAAGTTGTGATGGGCAGATTTATGGCGCTGCGTCATTGTTTCTCTCAGTTGTTTTAAATTAGCCTAAAGAGATGATGTCAGTGGTTTGTCTTGCCCAAAGAGCGAAATTTTAACAAACCTAATATGAAACAGAAGATTCACGGTAACCCAAACTGATTGTACCGGGTTCAACATAAAGTTCTGGTATTTTTATGTCATTTGGATCATGAGTTTCCAAAGATACATGTAGATTTCCCTGAGAAGTTACGCCCACCACAGTGCCTAAAAGATTATTGATGTATACCTTATCACCCATATTTGTCAATAAATCTAAATATAGAGACAAGAGTACACTTACTCCTTCTTGGCAAAGACACTCTATCCCGGATTGTATTCCCAGTAAAACTGTGGAAGTGAGCATTTCCAGACAAGAGATGAGCTTAGTAGGCTGGGACGCTTGCCAGGTTTCTAAATTGATGCCAGTATCGGGTACTGGGTTAGCCCAGTTAATACCAACGCCAATTACTGCTTGTATGATCTGTCCATTATGGACTTTTGTTTCCGTCAAAATGCCGCCTAACTTGCGACCATGCAACACTAAGTCATTGGGCCATTTAATGCCCACACTTACGCCGCACTGACGCAATTGAGCTGCTATTCCCCAAGCACTAGCTAAGGTGAGCTGGTAACTATCCATAGCTTCTAGTTTAGGAAAAATACCCATCGAAAGGTATAGTCCTCCAGTGTGAGAAATCCACTGACGACCCCATTGTCCTCTACCGGCAGTTTGCTGAGTCGCAATAACTACAGGATTTGCATCAGTTCCTTGTTTCAGCAAGTCCCAAAGAATCTGATTAGTAGAGGAAACACTTTCAAAAATATGTAAGGAAAATGGTAAAGAGGTATACCTAAGCCCTGCTTTTAGGGCAGTTTCCAAGAGTTGCCGATCAAATCCCACAGCAGTTAACCGAAATCCCGTTGTTCAAGTTAGCATGAATTGATTGATTTTGATTTCTGTTTAGGTTTGGTTCAAGATGCACACTTGGCACTGGCACGATTGGCAAGGACTACCCTATCTTACTTGTAGTTTGCTAAAAGATTGGCATCACGGCTTCTTTACTCAGCAGTTTTGGCCGCGATCGCCTGAAGATTTGACAAATGTGCTGCACCCAGAGGCATCAGCTTATCGCTTGAAACAAGTACATGGCAATATAGTTCTGACGCCACAAGAAATCCACAGCCAGACTAGTGAAGACGATTCTGACTTAGCTGCGGCAGATGGTTTAATTAGTGAACAGCCTTTACAAGCGGTGTGGGTGGCTAGTGCAGACTGTACGCCTGTACTCATTGGGGATGCGAAAACTGGCAGAGTAGCTGCACTGCACGCGGGTTGGCGGGGTACAGCCGCGAAAATTGTTCCTGGTGCGATCGCTCGACTGCGAGAACAAGGGAGCAAATTAGATGATTTACGAATTGTCATGGGCCCAGCGATTGCCGGTGAGGTTTATCAAGTTTCTGTGGAGGTGGCGGCGGAAATTGGTGCTAGCATTACACCCCATGAAGGGGAACAAAAGATTGTGGATGCTTTGCATGAGTTACCAAATTCACCTTTATTAACAGACCCCGATCCAGGTAAAGTTCGTTTAGATGTGCGGCGGGTGAATATTTTACAACTGGAAAGTTTGGGTATTAGTGGCGAACAAATAGCGATCGCTCCTTACTGTACTTACCAAACTCCAGAACATTTCTTTTCTTATCGTCGGGAAAAACAGAAAAAAGTCCAATGGTCAGGAATTGTTAGCTTGTCTTAAGCTACAACTTATAACCCCTCAGATTTAAAGTCTGGGGTGATACGAATGAATAGGCAATGAGGTAGCGTCTACCGCCAGGAGAAGTTAGTTTCTAAACTGTACTGCGGACAAAAATTTTTGTATCCGAGGGTACGTTAAAAGCCCAACACCACTTAACGGCAGTTGCTACAAATCGGCATAGTAGGACACCAGTGTCGGTGGCCTGCTTTTTTTATTACCTATTGCCTTTCATCGTTATGTGAAATTCCCCACCATCTATGCTGCGGGTTAGTTTATGCAGGAATGATTTGAGCAACTAGTGAACGTTTATCCAGTGATTGGACTTTACCTACTTGGCTGAGGGCAGTTGCAATCCGCTCTAACAATTCTCCAGCTTGTTCCCGATATTGATTTTCTCGCCCTCGTAACCGAATGGCAAACTTAACTGAATCGCCTTTATTCAACCACCCAATAGCTTGCTCGATACGTAAGTTGTAATCAGCCACACCGATGTTGGGACGTAGCCGGACTTCCTTGACCGTCGGTCTAGCACTTTGCCCTTGACGCTTTTTCTTTTGATACTGAAGTTTACCGTAGTTGAGAATCTTTGCTATTGGAGCGTCTTTGCCTTCGGATACTACAACTAAGTCAAGCTCCAGGTTCTCGGCTAACTGTAGAGCCTCAAAAGTATCGATCAAACCACGATTATTATTTTCATGGTCAATCAAGAAGACTTGGGGTGACTTGATTTGCGAGTTAATTAGTTGCTTTTGGATTACGATAATGGTTTCCTCCCAATTGTTCAACACTTTGTGTGTGTAATTATATCGTAACCTAATCTGTCGTCCAACCCTATTCGCAAAACCCGCCCCTTCAAAGTCCACTGCCGCATTTGGAACTATTTGCAGGTAATTTGTCGTGTAAAAACAGGTTAACCGCCAATTATTGTCGTTTTTAATAACTAGACAAAGTAATATACCCTCACTTTTCAATAATGGGATGAAGGTATATTACTGAATTTTATGTAAGAATATAAGGTACAGTGCGATCGCTTATTTAAGGTATCTCCTCTAGCAACGCCAGTACCAACCCAAATAGGTTTATTTAAAACGTCGGCTGCGTCTAGCTGATACAGCTTTACGTTTGCGCTTTTCCAACGGGGTTTCAAAGTGCCGATGGTACTTTACGTCAGCCAAAATACCAGCTTTAGAGACCTGGCGTTTAAAGCGACGCAAAGCTGAATCTATACCTTCATTTTCGCCTAGAAGCACTTGGGTCATTCTTCCTGTTTCCTCAAAATCAATAGTTTCCATTGTAATAGTAGCCTCACAGTTAGCAAAACACCTCCAGGATGAAACCAGAATAAGAGGCGATTCATTGCTTTAAGGCAGTTTATTTGTACTTCTGTTGGGCGCAATTAACACTTAGCTGTCAATTTATGCTAGTGCCTGAATGCACTCTCAGTGCAGTACGGAGGATGGGGCAATTATATCTTAACTTTTATTGCCTGTACTACAGTCTCAAGTGGCTTCAGTCAACTGTATTTGCCACCAAAAAATGTCTAGGCTGATCCGTGAATTATGGAATATCGTATAAAAAAACGTGTCTTTTTATACGATATTCGCAAAAAAATCTTGTCACGTTGTCTATATTAAAAGTTGATTCTGCCCTCATTTAATAATTTATATCCAGATATTAATGCGGCAAAACCAAGCAATAAATTCCACAAGCTAGTGGAGCGGAAAATTACGCCCCCGCTTAAGAAAACTAGAGCGATACCTATTACTAATAAAATCCATCCGAGATTACTAGTTTCTTTACGGAAAAATAATAGTGTAAACACTCCTGCCATAATTGCTAAAACTGAAATGGTAGCAGGTAATCTGCGGGAGAAAATTGAGTAGTAACCGCTAACAAATATGATGTTTTGAGTAAAAAAGTAGATGCCTGCAAAAAGTAGGATTACACCTAGAAGTTTGATGACTAGCCTGCCCATAATTTTTTAGATTTTACTGGCTGAAGCGAATTTAAAACATATTATACTTAATTTTTTGAAAATGTACGGTATTTTGTGTAAAATTTATCTTAAAAATAGAACTCATTTTAATTTCGGAAATATACATATGGTGGGCTTTTCACAGAATATCTGGGTTTTGGTGGACAAGGACTAACCTACATTACCGGAATTTTTCACGTATCATGGGAAATTAATATACTTAACCTAAATTAGATATATCCACGGAGTAATAGTTTCTTGAAGTGAATGATCTTACTCAGGACTTAAGACTAGAGAAAGAGCTAGTTGATAGAGTTGACGCCGGGGAACAGAGGTGATTTTTGCTAATTGACGGCTAGCTTGCGATCGCGATATTCCTTGACTCATGAGTTGTAGTAATTCGGCTTTCAGTTGTGCCTCCGAAAGTTGGAGTTGGCTGGCGGGAGTTCCGGCCACAACTAGGGTATATTCGCCTTGGGGTTCACGTTGATTATAATGAGCGATCGCCTCAGCAATGTTTCCCCGCCAAAATTCTTCGTACAATTTAGTTAACTCTCGTGCCATGACTATTTGGCGATCGCTTCCCCAAACTGTGGCTAAGTCTTGTAAAGTATCTCGCAAGCGGTGCGGTGATTCATAGAAAATTAAGGTGCGAGATTCTGTCTCAAGGGATTCTAAGTATTCCCGCCGTTTTTGTCCTTTGGCTGGGAGAAAGCCTTCAAATACAAACTTGTCTGTGGGTAAGCCTGCTGCACTTAAGGCTGTGACTGCGGCACTCGCACCAGGAATAGGAACTACTCTAATTCCTGCGGCAATACAAGCTGTCACCAGTTCATAACCAGGATCAGAAATTCCCGGCATTCCCGCATCACTCACCAAAGCGATAGCCTGGCCGTTCCCCATCTGCTCTAATAATTCTGGGATGCGGCTAGTGCGATTGTGTTCGTGGTAACTTATTTGGGGTGTTTTAATTTGAAAATGTTGCAATAGTTTCCCTGTGTGGCGGGTGTCTTCTGCGGCAATAAGATTTACAGTTTGTAAAATTCGCACCGCCCGAAAGGTCATATCTTCCAGGTTGCCAATGGGTGTACCGACAACGTAAAGTGTTCCTGGTTGAGGATCAGTCTGCATGAGTGAGAAAATCAGCGCTCGTAACGGGTTAATAATGATCATACCTTCGCCAAAACGCCCTCACTTTAGAAGAGTAGGGCTGTACAAACAAAGGCTGACTCCGCAGCTTGAAAGAGGTGGGCTTTGCTTATGTAGCCCCAGACTTTCATGTGGGGCTTTTGAGAAATTGGCTAAGGTATTGTTATGACTAATCTCAAGTCTCCGCGTGGGTTGTTTGTGGGTTTAGTCACCTTAGATTTGATTTACCTCGCTGATTCTGCCCCTAGGAATAATCAGAAGATTGTTGCTGCTGACTATACTTTAGCAGCAGGTGGGCCAGCAACAAATGCGGCTGTAACTTTCAGTTATTTAGGTAATCAAGCGCAAGTTTTAGGTGTACTGGGTTCTCACCCAATGACGCAACTAATTCGGGGAGATTTGGCAAATTACCAAGTTGCCATCGCTGATTTGGCTCCTAATATGAGTACAGCACCGCCTGTTTCTTCGATTATTATCACTCAAGCTACGGGTGAACGGGCTATAGTGTCGATGAATGCTGTCAAAACTCAAGCTAGTAGTACATCCATCCCATCTGATATTTTAGAAAATACCGATATCCTCTTGATTGATGGACATCAAATGGCAGTGAGCCGTAGTCTAGCCGCAACCGCCAAAGCCCAAAATATCCCCATTGTGATTGATGGTGGCAGTTGGAAACCAGGTTTTGCAGAAATTTTGCCGTTTGTCGATTATGCTATTTGTTCAGCTAATTTTTATCCCCCCAATTGCCACACCCACGCAGACGTTTTTGCCTACTTAAGTGCATTTGACATTCCCCACATTGCCATTACCCACGGAGAAAAACCCATTGAATATTTAAGTTCCACGAAAATTGGCAGTGTAAATGTACCGGAGATTACGGCAGTTGATACACTAGGTGCTGGTGATATTTTTCACGGTGCTTTCTGCCATTACATTTTACAGGGAAGTTTTACAGATGCTCTGGCACAAGCAGCCAACATTGCTGCTGAGTCATGTCGATGTTTTGGTACACGTCGCTGGATAGAAGGGTGAATAGATGAAAGACTTACAAGAAATATTGGCGATCGCCCGTGAAGTGGGTTGGGGTGCATCAGATATACTGCGATCGTACTACCACGGCACTGCAAAAGACCCTGATTTAGCTGTGCAATATAAACAGAATGAACCTGTGACTGTTGCAGATATAGCTGTTAGCCAATACATTTTGGAAAAGTTACAAGCCGCTTTAGGGCATGAAGAGTTTGCCTATATCAGTGAAGAAACCTATCAATCACAACTCAGTAGAGAAACTGCCAAGTGGGTGTGGATTATTGACCCTTTAGATGGTACGCGAGATTTTATCGAAAAAACCGGGGAATATGCCATTCACATGGCTTTAGTCAAAGAAACACGTCCAGTTTTAGCCGTAGTCGCAGTCCCAGAGGCAGAAAAATTATACTTTGCCACTATAGGCGGCGGTACATTTGTCGAAACCCATCATGGATGTGTCCCCATACAACTATCTTCAACTAAACGCATTGAAGATTTAATCGTCGTTGCTAGTCGTTCTCACCGCAATGAATCTTTAAATTACTTATTAGAAAACTTACCTTGTGGCAATTACAAATCTGTTGGCAGTATAGGTTGTAAAATTGCCGCTATTGTTGAGCAACAAGCAGATATCTACGTTTCTTTTTCTGGCAAGTCGGCCCCTAAAGACTGGGATCTAGCAGCCCCAGAATTAATTCTCACAGAAGCTGGTGGTAAGTTTACCCACTTTGATGGCAGTTTGTTACAGTACAATACCGGAGATATCAATCAATGGGGTGGGTTACTTGCCAGTAATGGTCAGCATCACCAGATTCTCTGTGAGTCAGCAACAAGGTTATTAGCAAAGTTTGCTGGTGATAAATTGGGCAATTTGTAGTTGATATTTTTGCACAAAATCAATGTGTTAATTAGTACGTAATTTTAGTATTTATATTAAGTAGCGATCGCTTGTTAATACTCATTATATATTCATACATTTGATAGATGGGAAGACATATAAGCTTTGCTATTAAAAGCTGAAAAAACATACGCAAAAGTTTATTTTATAATCTAATTACGTATGAAGAAATATTTAAAGGGTATGTTATATTTGTGGATAGAAAGATTACGTTCGATTGAGTAACTCATTTTGGTTTCTAAAAAGCGTTTCTCCGAATTTAATCTCTACACTTCTCTAAATTCGGAGACATTTTATGTCAATTTATGTCGGTAACTTATCCTATCAGGTCACTGAAGAAGACCTGAAAAAGGCGTTTGCGGAATATGGAACAGTTAATCGTGTTCAGTTACCAACCGACCGGGAGACAGGACGTCCTCGTGGCTTTGCTTTCGTAGAGATGGAAACAGATGTACAAGAAACAGCCGCCATCGAAGCGCTTGATGGTGCTGAGTGGATGGGACGCGACTTAAAAGTGAACAAAGCCAAACCACGTGAGGAAAGAAGTTCGCCTCGTGGTGGTGGTAGCTGGGGCGGTAATGACCGCCGTGGTGGTGGTGGACGTTACTGAAGCCTGGATTAAAATTATTTAATGGACATAAAATTTACAGTGGGGGTAACTAATTGAGACAAACATAATTTATTGTCTTTGCGGAACTAAAAGCAATAAAGATGTATCTTCCTGTATACTCACAAGGTGTTGTGGATACCATTAGTCTCCAATTTCTGGCTCTGGATTATCAGGAAAATGTTACGAGTTTATCATCTTTTTATCGGTGCTATTTTATTAGTTTTCATGCCAGTGGGAGCAAAGTTTGTTCTCCCCCATTTTTCTAATGCGGTTGTAGACAAACCATCATCTGTGACAACGCCAACTCAAAACACTCCGCCTCAAAGCAATTCTGCACTGGGCGCCAACGCGACAACAGGAAATATTTGGCAGAAGGTTTTGGGTAGTACTCCTACTCCAGATGGTTGGGTAGTTGCTCCTTGTGAGGGAACAGCCCCTCTGCTGTGTGTCTCCTCCCAGGGAAAACTTTTGGGTACAGTGGAAATTGGCGTTTATCCAGTTAAAAATCATCCAGATTTCCAGAAAAATTTAATTTCTGCGGGTATTCCACTCGATACAAATGTGAATTACCAAAGTTCTGATTATCAAAAGCAACTATTAACAGCACTTAATATTTGGGTTGCAGACTTCAAGACAGCTTTAGCTAAAGACCGCCAGGTTACCTATAAAAATGACACTGTTTTCTCAGCACACCCACCACAACAGGCATCAGTTGGTAAGCTGACAGGAGTACGCTACGGCTTTGTCGGTATCAAGAAAGATGGTGCAGTAAAAGAGCAAAACATCGGTTATGTTGCCTTTGATGGTACTAATCTTTATGTAATTACTACAGCCTTTGACCCCGGTGCTGTCACAGGTAAGTTTGAGCGATTAGAAAATTTAGCAATTTTTCAACCTTACTTGTCGGCGATCGCAGCTGATTTGCAGTTGGCTGTAAAGTGATTATAGCAGTGGACTAACACGACTCATTTGGTACATAAAAAAGGGTGTCCTCGCCCGCCCAGAACAGGCAAGATGCCTGTTCCACATATTAATTGAGCTAAATTTCCGCTACAGCACGTTCAATTAAGCGACGTGCTAAAGTTTGTGTGCCTGTGTGTTCGTAATAATTTGTGGACATATCCAAGAACGCCGCTAGGTAGTCTAACTTATCATCAGCTAGTTGGACGAAACTTTGTAAATTGCCCACTACTTTTTGGGGAGTTAAGTTGTTGGTAGTGACTAACCCATTCATCCAACCTTTAACGGAGTCAAAGCTTTCGCCAATAAAGTTTAATTTACTACCAGCATTGTTTCCTGGTATGGCATCTTTGATACCTTGAAAAGTTGAATTTTGTTCCAACTCTTGGGGATTCATCTGATTGATTCCAGATAATGCCTTATCGATGAAGTTGGGCCCTAGGGGTATTAAACCGTCAACACAAACTAAAGCCACCATGCGAATCAGTGACTCACCACTATATTCTCTCAAAGACGCCACAAAATCGCCGATACTATCTCCAGGGATGCCGTTAATTTGGCAGAAAGCCACCAATTCTGTGACTAATTTCAAAGATAAATCAATAGTTTGAGCTTTGTCGGCCTTGGGAGTTAAGTTATTTAAAAAACCCAATAAAGGAATTTTTTCACCAACTTTGTTAGCCAATGCTGCTGCACCCAAAGCTTTATCTGTTCTGTCAACAGTTTGATAAAGCCACATAGCTCGTTGGTATCCTTGGGAACGATCATTGTAGAGATAAATCGCTCGTTCGCCAATCTGTTGAATTAAATCTTCGTCAGTTTCACCAGTAACAGTCTTAATAGTGTTGACAAAGCCGACCGTATTTTGCCATTGACCAGGAGCGACAAAATCGAGGGAGTTTAACATGGAAACAGTTAAACCACTGGTTGGCAATTCATCAACCAACTCAAAAATTGGTTTATTCACAGAAATCTCCTAATTGAGTTGTTTTAATTCAATTGAGCCAGACCATCAAGATTAAATTTCTCGATCCAGGCGGCGCGATCGCTTGCAGTAAATGAAGGATCACGAGACAATACCTTAACTTGGTAGCGATTATTTACCAGTACTGCGGTTTGAGTTTTGCCAATTTCCCGCGCTGGATAACCAGCAATTTTTTTGGTGCTATTGGAGTAGCTGGCTGCTGTTGTGGGTGTGCTAGCGGTATCAGAAATAGCTAGCATGGCTAAATCTTGACCATCTCTTTTTAACTTGGCTTCAGCAAAACCTTTTTTCTCTTGGGTAAATACTCGCTCGTAGCCGTCTCCAGTAGTAGGGAAAAATTTATTAAATTCTCCACCTTGAGTAGCAGTGTCAACAACTGCTTGACCTCTTTTTTGTTGAGTACTTTCTTGTTGAACCTGGTCAAAACGTCCAGTTTCTTGAGGAGTACAGGCTGTAGTTAGTAGTAGAACTGACAGCAATAAACTAACTAAAATTCTCCGCCCACGGGGGAAATTCATTTGTGGTTTTTCCTTACTTTTGCTGAAGTTGTGAAGTCATTACTCATTAGACAAGGGGATATGAGTCGGGATTAATTTCTTCCCTTATTTTCGCTGATTTTGATTTCCACTTGCTAGTTCATTTGTTCTAACAATTCTGAGATACTCCCTATTTTTACTCTATGGTAAGGCTTGCTTGAATAACTAACCAATCCTGATCTTGCTTTTTTATTACTTTTTCAGCAAGCCCTAAGTATCACTGAAATACTTATGTAATATAGGTTTTAGTCTCAGCATACAATTTTCCCATTTTGGCACAGTGATACCTTAAACAATTCTTTTAGCAAAAATGAATGGTTCTCACACAATTTTGGTGATGCCTATTAAGGCATGTAGCTTTGACTACATAACTAATAGTTGAGATGTTAAGCCTAACCTTAGTTTATACGGTTATTTGAGACATCCCTAACTTCATTCTTTAAATGACCATCTTCCATATAAATAATCCGATCAGCTATATCTAGAATGCGATTATCATGGGTAATTAATAAGACTGAAGAATTTTGATGTTTGACAAAATCTTTTAAAATTTCTACTACAGAATTGGTACTTTTTTTATCTAAAGAAGCTGTAGGTTCATCAGCAAGAATTAGCTGGGGTTGAGTTACTAAAGCTCTAGCAAATGCTACTCGTTGTTTTTGTCCTTCAGAAAGTTGCTCTGGATAATAATCAAGGCGTTGCTGTAAGCCGACTAACTCCAATATGGCGGCTGAACGAGAACGCATCTCTTTTTTAGAAAGATTCTTACATACTTCTAAGGTCATTTGGACATTTTGAGAAGCAGTTAAGAAGGGTACTAGATTATGCTTTTGGAAAACATAGCCAATTTTCCGACGTAAGTGTAATAAATTTTGATTACTTATCCGATAAAGTTCTTGTTCTAAAACTTTGATACTACCTTCTTGAACAGAGCGCAACCCTGCGATCAGGCTTAATAAAGTTGTTTTACCTGAGCCAGAGGGGCCAGTTAAAATTATAATTTCACCGCAATTAATTGATAAATTAACATCAAATAAAGCCTGTTTACGCAATGAACCTCTACCAAAGTAGTAGTTTAGATGTTGAATAGAAATAACAGAATTTTGATACATAAGTTTTTAGGTAAAATTTTATAATTTATAATTTATAATTTATCCAAATAACTCTGCTGGATCGGCAGAACGCAGTTTATTCATAGCTAATAAACTAGCAAGGGAACACATAATCATGGTCAATAATATGACTATTAATGCTCGATCAAAACTCATGTGCATTGGTAGGCGAGTGGCATTTTCAACAAAATTGTATATATATAAACAAAAACTAAATCCAGGGATATATCCAATTAATGACATGAAAACTGCTTGCTGTAAAACGACTTTGATTAAAAATGTATTTGCATATCCGATTGCTTTAAAAGTTGCGTAGATATATAAACTATCAGAAATTTGTGTATACAAAATTTGATAAACAATAATTCCCCCAAAAACACAACCAATTACTGTACCCATGTTAAAAATAAATCCAATGGGTGTAGACTGCGCTAAAACCTGTTTTTCTAGCTGCATAAATTCTGCTAGAGTCATTATTTTCACATCTGGGGAAAGAGTTTTAGAGACTTCTTTGATAATATTTTTGGCATCCACACCAGGTTGAAGTTTGATAGCTCCCATGTAAACTTTTTCTAACGGTTGATTTAAGAGTCGAGAAAAATTTAAATCACTGGTGATAATCAGACCATCAGCAGACATAACTCCCCCACCCAGAGAAAATAGTCCCCCTACTGTTGTTTGCTTATTTGATAGTTCTATCGGTAAACTTCCAGATTTGATGAAGCTATCAGCAATTAAACCATAATCAGGTCGAGAAAGACTATCGAATAATATTGTATTTTGTTTTTTCAGAATTTCCGTTTGCTGATTTACTTCTGGTAAATTGAATACAGGCTGATCAGGCACAAATGCACAAATAGCAATGGGTCTACTAATGAATGTTTCAGGATTTTTTAAATCACCAATACCAAAATAAAAAGGATTGACTGACGCTATATCATTAATTGCAGAAATATTATATAGATAACGTCTAGGAAATGGTTTCATTTCAAAAAACCGTTCAGTATCAGCATGAATCAAGACTAAATCTGCCTGTAATGTTTTATGGATAGTTACAGAATCTTCAAAAAGTCCATCTCTAAAGCCTAACTGAATAAACATTAATAATACAGCAAAAGTCACGCCAATTATTGTTACTAATAATCGAGTCTTGCGGTGAACTAATTGTAGCCAGGCAATGGGTGTTTTATAACTCATGATTATTTATTCTTGGCGATTTTATCTGAATCAGTTTCAATTCTGACATCCACTTGTAGATTGATGAAATTTGCAGCTTGAGCAATATCTTCATCTGCTAGGCGAATTTTAACTTCTACCACCCTAGAATCTAATGCTAAAACAGGGTCACTGCTGAGAATATTTCTTGAGCCGATTTGGTTACTAATTTGCTCTATTTTTCCTGTTAAAACACTAGCAAGAGCATTGCTAGAAATAGCAGCCTTTTGTCCAATTTTAAGTTTATTAATATCAGTTTCATAAACTTCGGCAATCACGAACATTTCTTGAGTTTGTCCTAGTTGTACTATGCCATTTTCGCTAATAGTTTCCCCAGGGAAAGAGTTGATTTTCAAAACCTTTCCATCTACAGGTGCTTTCACATAAGCTAAATCTAAATTTGCTTTTGCTTCCGCAACAGATACAAGTGCTGTTTCCAATTCGGCTTGAGCAACTTGTACATCCACAGGACGCACTTCTTTTAGCTGTGCTAACTCAGCTTGAGCTGCTTTAATTTGACTAGGAAATGACGATGAAATTTGATTCAGGTTGGCTTTGGCTTCATCAACTTGAGCTTGTAAAGTTTCTACTGCCAAGCGTTTACTATCATTAGTAACAGCAGAAATTGCTCCTTCTTCGTATAGTGATTGAAACCGTGAATATTCGGTTTGGGCATTTTTAAATTCTGCCTCTAAACGAGCAATCTGAGCTTTTTGAGTGTTGACAGATCCTTGAAATTGAGCTTGTAAATCTGCTATACGTGCTTGTTGAGCCGCAATTTCCCCTTGTTTAACAGTTCCGGCTCTGACTTGGTTAAGTTGGGCTTGGGCAACTTTAACATTCTGTTGGGCTTTTTCTACAGCTGTTCGTTGCTGGTTCAGGATATCCAGCACAGCAATCACTTGGCCGCGACTGACTTGTTCTCCTTGTTTAACTTGGAGTTGAGCCACCCTAGCCGTTTGCAGAATAGATGGCCCTGATAGTTGAATAATTTTATCCTTGGTTTGGATGCGTCCCAAAGCCACTACAACTTGATTGACAGGTTGTGTTTGGGGAACTGCGGGGATGGGATCACTCTGCTCGGTAGACTGAAAGCGAAAATTTGATTGAGTGGCTACGAAATAAAATGGTACACCAATAGCTGCTAATCCTAGAGGGATGATAACAGCCATTATCCAGGGAAATCTAGATTTGGTTTGTTTACGAAAAATATCCATTGGTCTAAAAATTTGGCTTGATTGGTGAATTTGTTTGTGTATGTGAGGAGTGGGTAAAATCTGGTGTGTTTTGCTTAAATCTCAGCTACAGCAGTAGTTTCATCTTCAACTGCATCAGGTAATTGATGTTCTACTAATCGCAGAGGACGATATTGATAAGCGATCGCAGTCACTAATACACTCAGTCCTCCCATGATGATGAACATCAACCCAATACCTCGTCCAGTACCGACTCCGATGATTTTACCGATACTGTCTGCTAACAAGCCGCCTTCACTCATTAATGGTTCAAAAACGTGGTCAGCTAATGGTCCAGCCACCACGTAAGCAAAAGGTAAAGATGCGTTTGCGATCGCACTAATTAAAGCAAAGATGCGTCCTTGGACATTCGGTGCAACTTTCTTTTGAAAAATTATTAAAGTGGAACTATTAATAACTGGTTGACCAAAGAAGAATAAGAACGCTATCACCGCCAACAGGGGGACTGATTTATGCAATCCAGCCGCCATAATACACAATCCCCCCAGCAACATAAAACCGAAAATACTGTTAATACGCTGCTGTGGCCCCTTGTAGGTACTCATGACTACACTACTGGTTAACATCCCCACACCACCAATAGTCAGAATTGAACCTAAAGCTGTGGGGGAAGCAAAAGATAGCACCAGGGGTGTGACTAATATCTGTACTACTCCCACCAGGAAGTTAGTAATAGCGAAGAAAACCAGTAACCCTACTAAACCTTGACGGTGCAGAATGTAAGTTAAGCCATAGGTAACTTCTTTCATTAAGGAAGGTTTTTCTGTCGATTGCGGATCAACAATTCCTTTAGGGAAACGGACTTGTAATAAAGTCACTAAAGCAAAAGTGAAAGTCACAAAGTCAATTAAAATAATTCCCTGTAGCTTGATAGTAGCTAATAATACACCAGCTAATAAAGGTGAAACTAATCGGGCTAAGGCATCTCCTAATTGCAACATTCCGTTAGCCCGACCGAGGTCTTGCTTAGGGACTAAAGTAGTAGTAGCTGCTGTATAAGCTGGCCATTGAAAGGCACTAAAACAGGAACTAACCGCAGTTGCAACATAAATATGCCATGTTGCCAGATGACCAAAAGTAAAAAGAAAAGCGATCGCTCCTGTAGAAAGACCAGCACCAACATCACTAATAATCATGATCCAGCGTCGCGGCCAACGGTCAACCAACGCCCCTGCTACAGGGGAAATTAAAATTGTCGGCAAGCTGGTAAACAGGGAAATCAAAGCAAACTGAGTTACAGAACCAGTTTCTTGGTATACCCATACACCTAAAGAGAAATTTGTCAAGCCTGAGCCGATCAAAGACACCATCTGTCCGAACCAGATGAGTGTAAAGACTCGCATTCCTATGTTTTTTTGATGTTGGGTAATCATGACATTGCTCCTCACTTGTTCACTAACCCCCTAAACTTGCTCAAAATAAGTTTTCAATTGTTCTGCTAATACCTGTACGTGAGGATTAACAATCATGGACAAATGATCACCCGGTATCCAATGCACATCAACATCTGTACTGGCAAAATCGCTCCAGCCCCAAGCTGCATCTTGAGGCAGCATATTTTCATCAATTTCGGCACTAGCCGCATCATCAGGATGCAATTCACTAGCTCGAAACAAAGCAATTTTGGTCGGATAAACCTCTGTTGGTAAATAACGGGCTTGTTTGTTGGCTTGGAACACTTGCACCAAACCGCGAACCTGGGTAACTCCGGTTTCCGGTGGTAACAAACCAACGGCTGTTAACTGGTCTTGGAAATAATGTAATTGTGCTTCTGGGTCGAGTGATTGTAATTCTGAGTAAGATACTAATAGTTGTTGACCACACAACCGCGAGATGATTTGAGATAGATAAACTAACCAAGTGGCGCTATCCCAATCAAAACGTTCTGGGAGAATACCGGGAAGAGGTGCAGGAGTATCGAAAATGACAACTACAGCGACTTGCTCACCTACTGCCAATAATTGCTGCGCCATCTCAAAAGCCACCTGACCACCAAAGGAATGTCCGCCCAAATAATAGGGGCCTTCCGGTTGCACAGTTTTGATTGCTTGGATGTAATCTTTAGCGATATCTTCAATCCGGGTATGGGGTTGTGATTCTCCATCCAAACCCAAGGCTTGCAGTCCGTAAAATGGTTGGTCTAAACCTAGATGACGCGCCAAATGGTAGAAATACAGGACATTACCACCAGCCCCAGGCACACAAAAGAAAGGTGGTTTAGTACCCTGGGGTTGAATTGCTACTAGAGGCGACCAAGGAGAAACTGCGGCATCTTGCCTTACAACATCAGCAATTTGGGCAATAGTGGGATGTTGGAACAACGTTGCTAAAGGCAGATTTTTACCCAACTGTTGCTGAATTTGAGCCATGAGGCGCACAGCCATTAAAGAATGTCCACCCAAATTAAAAAAGTTATCTTGCACTCCCACAGGACGGACATTTAAGATATCTTCCCAAATGTTGACTAATTGCAGTTCGATCGCATCACGGGGAGGTAAGTAACTATGGGAAACCTGGCGCAATGTATCTGGTGCGGGTAAAGCATGGCGGTTGAGTTTGCCGTTGGGGGTTAGAGGTAGAGCCTCCAACATGACAAAGGCAGAGGGTACCATGTAATCGGGTAAACTTTCGTGGAGATATTGCTGTAACTCGCTATCGTTGAGGGTGTGTCCTGGCTGGGGAACAATATAGGCAACCAAGCGGGGATTACCGGGTTCATCTTCACGGGCAATGACAGCTGACGATCGCACTTGGGGATATTGACTCAGCAGCGCCTCGATTTCTCCTAATTCAATGCGGAATCCCCGTATTTTTACTTGATGGTCAATTCTTCCCAAGTATTCAATGTTGCCATCTGGCAGAAACCGAGCTAAATCGCCAGTTTTATATAATTTACCGTTGCCAAAAGGATTGGGAATAAATTTTTCTTGGGTTAAGTCGGGACGATGCAGATAACCTTTAGCTAAACCCGCACCACCAATATGTAACTCACCACTTACGCCCAGGGGCACAGGTTGTAAATGCTGGTCGAGGATATACACTTGGGTATTAGCGATCGCTTGACCAATCGGCACAATTTGCTTGGCTGTTCCAGGCTGGCAAGTCCAGAATGTCGCATCAATACAAGTTTCTGTGGGGCCGTAAAGATTGATTAAATCTGCATTGAGATGGTTGAAAAAGCGCTCTTGCAGTTCCACCGATAACGCCTCACCACCACAAAATACTCGTTTTAGGGATGTACAATCCTGGATATTGTCGTTTTCTAACAGCATCCGCAGCAAAGTTGGTACAACCTGCAAAACTGTGATTTTTTGCTCAACAATAGTTTGAACAAGGTAATCACTGTCTTGATGTCCTCCTGGTTGCGCCATTACCAATTGCGCCCCCACTAGCAAAGGTGCATAAAATTCCCACACAGAAGCATCAAAACTAAACGGAGTTTTTTGTAATACCTTATCTGTAGCTGTCAGGGGAAAATCCTGTTGCATCCACAGCATATGATTACAAATTGCCCGGTGTGGCAGCATTACCCCTTTGGGTTTACCTGTGGAACCTGATGTGTAAATTACATAGGCGAGGTGATCAATAGTGACATCACTGACTGGATTTGTGGTATTTTCTTGAGCGATCGCTTCCCAGTCTGTATCTAAGCAAATCGTCTTTCCAGAATGTGGAGGTAGAATGCTAATAAGTTTTTGTTGAGTCAATATTACTGGTGTTTGGGCATCCTCCACCATAAAAGTTACCCGTTCCTGGGGATACATGGGATCAATTGGCAGATATGCGCCGCCAGCCTTCAGCACTCCCAACAAAGCCACAACCATCTCTAGGGAACGCTCCATACAAATTCCCACCAAGACATCAGGCTTAACTCCCAGCTTTTGGAGATGATGCGCTAATTGATTGGCACGATGATTTAATTGGTTGTATGTTAATTGCTCGTTTGCATGGGTAACAGCAATATGATTAGGAGTACGTTCTACTTGGTGATCAAATAGCTGATGTAAACACTGGACTTGCAGGAAGTCTATTTGTGTATTGTTGAAATCAATTAGTAAATGTTGACGTTGTGCAGGTGGTAAAATCGTCAATTCACCAATCGCTGTATGGGGATTTTGAATGACACTTTCTAGTAAAATCTGATACTGAGCCGCTAAATCTGCAATATCTGTTGCCGAGAATAAACCAGCATCATAATGAAACTCAGCTACCAGAAAATCATCGCTGCGGATAAACGAGAGTTTGACATGAAATTGGTCAAAACAAACGTAGGTTTGAGATAAATTAAAGGATACTTCTCCAGTAGTGGATAAATTACGAGATTGTTCAAAAAAATCAAAACAAAAAGGTAGGAAAGGTACATGAGTTGAAAAAGCTAACGCAGAACCTAACCCCCTAGCCCCCTTCCCTATAAGGGAATGGGGAAGATTTAAAGCCTCTCTCCTTGCAGGGGAGAGGTTTGGAGAGGGGTTTTCTAAATCCTCATCAGTTTGAAAAACCTGCTCCCAAGTAAAACAGTCTTGCCAATCTTCAGCTTGATTTTTGACTAAAGCCAATTCTTCTAAAACTTCCCCCAACTTGAAATCATTTTCCAAATGACAATTTAGGGGTAAGTATCTGGCAAATAATCCCAAAGTTTCCTTGAGTTCTTCCTCTGGCCTACCATCACAAGCAGTACCAACTACCATATCTGCAACGCCGGTTAAACGCCAGAGTAAAATTTGCCAGCAGGTTAATAAAAAGGTTGATTCGGAAGTATTAAATTCGTCAGCAATAGCGGAAATTTTAGCTGCTAGTTCTGGGTGAATTGTGCGAGTCAGAACTTGGGGGTAAAATGCAGTTTGAGCAACAGACTGATTTACTGTTGGTAATTGCAAGCCGGAAACGTGGGAGAGGTCTTTTTGTTGCCAGTATGCTCGACCAATTTCTGCCTCTGGTGCTGTTAATAATTCATTCTGCCATTCTGAGAATAAAATATACTGCACTGGCTCATCAGTTAGTTCTAAACCTTGATAGGCAAGACTGATTTCTGTAACTAAATTATGGAGTGAGATGGTGTCAGCAGACAAACTAGGTAAGTTAATTAACAATGTATGCTGAAAAGGAGACAGAGTTAGCAATGATATCTGCAATGAAGGCGATCGCTCAAAATCAAAAATCTGTTTTTTGGCTGATTCAATAAGAGATGCGATCGCTTGTTGTTGTTTGTGAGTTTCTCTGCCACTCAAATCCTGATATTCAATGAATATATTGCTGTTATCAGTGATTACTTGTAATGGCAAATTCATTCCTGGCAAGCAATGAAATTCAGTCCGCAGAATTTGATGCCTTTGGACAACAACTTCTAAAGCTGTTTTTAAAGTTGTTAAATGTAAATTACCTGTAATTTCTATAGCAACCAGAGAGCGATAAGCTTGGTTATTTTGTTGTTGTAATTGCCATAGATGTTTTTGTTGCGGCGCTAGTTGAAAGCCGTAAATTTTTTCATTCTGCATGGGAGTAATTTCGTTAAATGTTAACTATTGGGGGTGCGAGTAAATGGTTCACCCATTGCTGTCAAAATCTTTCTTGGCCCAGCATAAGGATTACGTCCGTGAGCAACCAACATATTGTCCAGAATGATGATGTCGCCTTTGTGCCAAGGAAAAACTATGGTTTCTTGTTGATAGGCTTCTCGGATTTCCGCAATTACAGAATCTTCAATTGGAGAACCATCACCGTAATAGGTGTTATATGGTAAATCTGCTTCGCTAAACTCATTCAAAAATCGCTCACGAAATTGTGGTTCTAAACTGGATAAATGCCAAAACATAATGTGATTAAACCATACCATTTCGCCAGTTTTGGGATGTTGGGCTACTGCGGGGCGCACTTGTCGAGTTCTGAGGCGATTATCATCTTTCCATTCAGTTGTAATATGAGCATTGCGGCAGTATGCTTCCACAGCTTGTTTATCATCAGTACGGAAACTTCTTTGCCAAGGAAGACCAAATCCATCACCAAAATTACGAACTAACATCCACCCTTTTTCCATAAATCGCTCTTTAATTTGGGGATTGATTCTTTGGAAAACTTTCCTCATATCAGCAATTGGTGTTTCTCCTTGCTGAGTAGCGGGTTGGATGCAGCAAAACCATATCTTCATTGGCCAAGTAATTACGTAGGATAATTCGTTGTGCAAGGCAATGGAGTGTTCTGGCGGAAATTCAGTTGATGTGTAAACTTTATCACTAAGTTGTGTACGTGGCGTTGCACCTTCCAAATAGTGCATGAGTTGTGGACATACAGAATTAACAAATTGTTCAAAATCAGATTGAGTATTAACATCAAAACCTCTAAATAAGATTCCTCCATATTTCAACACGTTGGTTTCGATGAATTCCTGATTATTTTGCGCCCAAATGTGCAAATTTAATTCAGAAAGCTGTGGTTGTACCACTAACGGCAAGGATTTTCCTGGCTGTAAATAACTAATATCAACTAATTTTTGCGATGATACACTGATAGCTTTTGGCTGGAAGGTTTGTTTTTTGTTCGCCCACATTTTTTTAAAAGCGGGCTTTTGTACTGGGGTAATGTTTTGTGTTTTCATTGTTCTACCTAAGTTAATATTTTTTTGCACGATTCACTTAAGGGCATAAAACCCAATATTTTTGAGGCTTTTTTGGGTTGCGCTATCGCTTAAACCAACTTACATCTGAATTAATCTTGAAAATACGCAATGATAAAAAGACTTTCCCCATTCCCCACCCCGTCAATTTTTTTGAGACTGGAGTTGGAAACTTTTAAATTTGTTGCGTCTGACTTGTTGAAAATCTTGCTCTTTTGCTGTTGCCAAGATTGCTTTTATCGCCTGTAAATTAATATTGTTTTGGCTAACAACAGTACGCAAAATTGTTTGGTAATCGCTTAACATCCGGGTGATGGTGGCATGATTAAACAAGTCTGTGCTGTACTCTAAATTACCGCTTAAACCTGACTCTGTTTCCCATACTGTTAAGAGCAAATCAAATTTAGCTGTACCGTCGTCAATCTCGACAACATTTAATGTTAAATCGTCCAATTGCAAGGGAGGCATGGGAGCATTTTGCAAGACAAATTTGGATTGGAATAGGGGAGTCCGGCTTAAGTCCCGTTCTGGGTTGAGGGTTGCTACCAATTGATCAAAGGGCATATCTTGGTGGTCATAGGCTGCCAAGGTTGTTTGCCGAACACGTGCTAGTAATTCGCGGAAGCTGGGATTTCCAGATAAGTCTGTACGCAGCACCAGTTGATTAACAAAAAAACCAATTATGCCCTCTGTTTCTACCCGGTTACGATTAGCGACATCTGTACCAACAACAATGTCATTTTGATTGGCATAGCAGTATAAGAGGGTCTTAAATGCAGCCATCAAGGTCATAAAAAGAGTAGTGCCTTCCCGACGACTTAGGGCTTTAATTTCTGTACTCAGGTCTGATGGTAATGTTAAATCTTGCCTGCTACCACGAAATGTCTGCACTGCGGGACGGGGGCGATCGCTTGGTAATTCCAATGTGGTTAAATGAGCTAGTTGTTGTTTCCAGTAAGATAAATGAGTGTCCATCACCTCACCTGTTAAATATTGATGTTGCCAGTAAGCAAAGTCTGCATATTGAATAGGTAATTGAGGTAAGGAAGGAGATTGTCCTTTTATAGAATCACCGTAGAGAGTAGACAATTCGGAAAGAAATACTCCCATTGACCAACCATCGCAAATAATATGGTGCATAATCAGCACGAGTACATGAGATTCTGCGTCTAGACGTAGCAACATACCTCGGAGTAATGGGCCATGTGCCAAGTCAAAGGGTTGGGCGGCTGCTTCTAAAATTAATTGTTGGACTTTGTAGGGTTGTTCTTGTAAATCTACTACTGGTAAACTAATCTTGATATCGTCGGCGATCGCCTGCACAGGATACCCATCAACCATTGGGAAAGTAGTACGCAAAGCTTCATGACGTTGGGCGATCGCTACTAAACTTTGCTCTAAGGCTACTGGGTTTAAAGTCCCTTTCAACTCTAAGGCTGCTGGCACATTATAGGTAGAACTGCCTCCTTCTAGTTGATCTAAAAACCACAATCTTTGTTGGGCAAAGGATAGAGGTAATTTCTCTGTACGGTCAACTGGTGCGATCGCAGGTAATTTTAGGCTGTTATCACCTTGACGGACTTGATCTATACATTCACTGAGTTCAGCGATCGTGGGATATTGAAAGAGGTATTGTAAGGGTAATTCGACAGCAAAGGCTTTCTGCAATCGAGAAATTACCTGTGTTGCTAGGAGAGAATGTCCCCCGGCTTCAAAGAAGTTGACATTAACACCAACTTGTGAGTTTAAAACTTCCAACCAAATTGCCGCTACAACTTCCTCTGTGGGTGTCCGGGGTGGCTGATATTGGTCATCTTGAAGATGATTTGCGTTGGGTGCAGGTAAGGCGCGATGGTCTACTTTACCGTTGGGGTTAAGGGGTAACGCTTCCAGAATGATGAACGCAGAAGGTATCATGTATTCTGGCAATTTTGCCTTGAGAAACTGACGCAGTTCATTTACTGTGGTTGTGGCTGACTCGCGCAAGACAATGTAAGCAACTAACCGTTTTTCTCCTGGCTGGTCTTCCCTAACCAAAACTAACCCATCGCTGACGCTTGGATGTTGTTGCAAGGCGGCGGTAATTTCCCCCAGTTCAATCCGAAAGCCCCGGATTTTCACCAGATTATCAATGCGACTAATAAACTCAATATTGCCATCAGGCAGATATTTCACTAAATCGCCGGTTTTGTAGAGATATTGAGAACCACCGAAGGGATTAGGAATAAATTTGGCTGCATTCAGTTCTGGACGATGTAAATAACCTAGAGCTAGACCGTCACCCCCTAAATATAATTCGCCGGGGACTCCCACTGGTACTGGTTGGAGATGCTTGTCTAGTACATATGTCTGGGTATTAGCGATCGCTCTCCCAATAGGAATTGTCGCAGCTTGGGTTGAGACATCTTGCACCCGATACCACGTTGAGAAGGTAGTATTTTCTGTAGGGCCATAGGCATTGTATAAGTTTTCTGGCGCACCATTTTCTAATACTTTTTTCACCCAACGAGGGTCTGCGGCTTCTCCCCCAAAGAGAACATACCGCATTGATTGGAATGCGAATGGTACTTCTTTAGCTACTTGGTTAAACAGCGCTACGGTTAAAAACATCACCCCTAGTTTTTCCTGTTGAATACAGGTAGCAAACTTTTGGGGTGACAGCACAATATCTTGACTGACTATCACCAAACGTGCGCCGTTGAGTAGCGCCCCCCAAATTTCAAAGGTAGCTGCATCAAAGGAACAATTAGATACCTGAGCAATGACATCAGTTTCAGTGATTTCTACATAGTCAGTATTTAAAACCAAACGATTCACAGCCCGGTGGGGAACCATGACACCCTTCGGTTTACCAGTAGAACCAGATGTATAAATTACATAAGCCAGGTTTTCCGCATTAGTATTGTTGACTGGGTTTTCTTGGCTATGCTCTTTGATATTGTCCCAATCTGCATCCAGACAAACTTGTGTAACTCCTTGGTTGGGTAATCGCTGGCTCAGGTGTTGTTGGGTTAATAGCACCCTCGCTTGAGCATCTTCCAGCATTAAAGATAAGCGTTCTACTGGATAAGTCGGGTCTAAAGGTAAATATGCACCACCAGCTTTTAAAATAGCCAGTAATCCCACCACCATTTCTAAAGAACGTTCAACGCTAATACCAACTAATTCATTGGCTCCCACCCCTAAACTACGCAAGTAATGAGCTAGAGAATTAGCACGATTATTTAACTCTTGATAGGTCAGCTGTTGACCAGCAAAGACTACAGCCACTGCATCAGGGGTTTTTTCCACCTGTTGTGCAAACAACTGATGAATACATTTATCTTGGGGATAGTTGGTTTGGGTGTGATTCCATTCCACCAACAGCTGATGCTGCTCGGCTTTGGTTAATAGTTGCAACTCCTGGAGGTTAGCTTGTAGTTTAATCACCATTTCCTCTAGTAAGGTTTGGAAATTCCTTAATATTTGATTAATAGTGCCAACATCAAAAAGATATGCGTCATATTTGAGTTGCACAGATAATTCCGCCCCTGGGGTAACTACTACGGTTAACGGGTAATTTGTTCGTTCAAAGCCTCGCACATTGCTAATTTCTATACTGCTGTTACCTTTTTGCAAAGCAGCATCTAAAGGATAGTTCTCAAAAACTACCAGACTCTCAAACAAAGACGTTCCTCTCGGTACATCACTCCATCCCTGAATATCAACTAGAGGAGTGTAGGAGTATTGGTCTAATTCTACTAATTGCGCCTGTAACTCCTTGAGCCACAATAACAACTGAGTGTCTGGTGCAACTTTTACTCTGATCGGCAAAGTATTAATAAATAAGCCCACCATCGACTCTACACCCGCTAAAGTAGAGGGACGGCCAGATACAGTAGTACCGAATAAAACATCTGATTCCCCACTATAACGACCAAGCAATAACGCCCAAGCCCCTTGTACTAAGATATTGAGAGTTAGATGCTGTTCTTGTGCTAGAGTTTGTAAATTCTGGGTCAGAGTCTTTGGTAATGATAAATGTTGTTCTGTGTAAGTTTGTCCTTGATTCGCAGGATGGCTTTTAACTTGGCTGGTAATTAAAGGCGTGGGAGTTGTGAAACCTTGGAGTTGTTTTTGCCAAAACGCCTGAGATTGAGAACTATCTTGTTTTTGTAACCAGGAAATATAGTCTTTGTAGGGAGTAGGCGGAGTTAAAGAGAAATTTTCCCCTTGAACGGATGTTTCATAGAACGTTAAGACTTCTTTGAGGATGATAGACAAGCACCAACCATCCATTAACAGATGGTGATGGCTCCAGACGAATTGGTAGGTGTTAGCTTGCACTTGAATCAACGTGCAACGCATCAAAGGAGCTTGGTCTAGTTTAAAACCTTGTTGTCGTTCAGACTCTAAAAAAGCCTCTAATCGTCGTTGTTGTTCATCTGAGGAAAACTCTTGCCAATCTAGCTTCAGCCAAGGTAACTTCACAGACTTACAAACCACCTGGAGAGGCTGTTTACCATGTTCCCACACAAAGAGCGATCGCAAAACCTGATGGCGCTCTACAACCCGCAACCAAGCTTGATGAAAGGCTGCAACATTGAGATTGCCATGCAAAGTACAAATCAACTGCTCAAAGTACATCCCAGAATTAGGAGTGTAAAGAGTATGAAACAACATACCCTGTTGCATAGGAGAAAGAGGATAGATAGATTCAATATTTTTGTTTTGTGTAGTCATAGTTTCGCCGGTTAGTGATTAGATATCTGTCAGGAGCGGGAAAAGCAAAGAAAAATTTGGCTTTCACTCCCCTCTCTGCGTCGCAGAGGGGTCGGGGGAGAGGTCAAAAAACTTATCAAATTTACGTGTAATTCTTTAACTTTTACTCATTTTCCAGCATCAAATTTCTTTTCCGTTGACTTCTGATAAACCGAGGGATAACGTGAGGTGCAAATTGCAAAAATGCTGCTAAAGTTCCCTTTTGCCACAAGAAGTCTTTAATACCAGGAGAATACCAAAAGGTTAAAGAAATATTTTCATCAAGAGCTGTCACATGATGCCACCAAAAAGGCGGAATGTATAATATTTCTCCTGGGTTAAGAATCACTTCTATTTTGTTGTGCAGAGGAAATTTAGGAAATGATGTCAAATCAGGTGCATCAGGATTTACTTTGCTACAAGTTGAGGAATAATTATCATCTTCAATTGGTGGATAAAATGCCAGATAATTAGTGTGAGGAAATAACAAAAACCTTTTTTTCCCCCTGACTTGGACAAAAATATTATGCACGTCATCAAAGTGCAGCTTACTAATTGAAGCGTGATTTTTGTTTTTGAATCCAAAAAATAAATTTACATCTCTTGGTTCTTTTTTGAAAAAGTCTAGAAAAACAATATCTTCCATTAATTGAGGAAAATACTTGTACATATCTATCTGAGCTAGATAATAGAGGCGTTTGTCATTTGTTTTGCCTTCAACAATATCCACATACTCAGCAAAGGACATAGTTGTGCGAATATTTTCTAATTTGGCATAGTTGTATCCTTCAAAGTAATTTTCAGGATAACGTTCTACAGGTACTTGATTTTGTCCACAAACATCGACTAAATAATCATTAGACCAATTTTTACAAGCTTGCCAATTACTAGCTACACCATCAATTATAAAGGGTTTGCCTTGTCGCCAAAGTTGAGAAAATTCTTGTTGACTAGGATTATTAATTCTTGTAATTTCTTCATTGCGTGTAGTTGTAATCATCAAATATTACCTCAATTAATCCGAGTGAGCAAATTTCCAAAAATAAGCTGCGTGTCAATAAAATCTGTTTTAAATATTTAATCAATGACACGTAGCTGCAAGGCTCTGAGAATTACCAATCTTTTAATTCTTCAGCTAATATACTATTCAACTCTTTTTCTAAAGAATATTCAAAATCTTCTAAGAAATTGAGAGAAGTATCTTCTAAAACTGTTAGGTCATTGAGTAAATCATCAAGTTCTGCTTGATTTAAATTGACTTCAGGAAAGTCGGAAGTTGTATAGCCACCAACATCTGATTTCAGGCAGTGAGTAATCAAAGATGCTAATTCTGCAATAAACGTTTCTGCCAAATTTTCAATCGTAGTTTTTTGATAGATATTGGTACTATACTTCCAAGTAAATTGCAGTCGATTATTAACTACAAATCCATCAATTTCTAACAGATGACTACGACTTCCTAAAGGACTTTCTGTTACTCCACTAGATTCTTTTGCTAGTGCCAATCCTGGATAATCTAACTCAACTGCATCAAACTTACCAAGGTAGTTAAAACTAACTTCTGCTTGGGGCATTGCTGCTAGTCGGGACTGGATGTTAATATCCGGGCTGAGATAACGTAACAATCCGTAGCCTATGCCGTGCTGAGGAATCGAGCGTAGTTGCTCTTTAATAGACTTCAAGGCTTCTGAGGGGTTTTCCGCATTTGTTAGCTGTAAAATTACAGGGAACACAGTAGTAAACCAGCCAACGGTACGGGATAAATCCACATTTTCAAATAATTCTTCCCGTCCATGACCTTCTAGGTCAATTAATAGCTGATGATTGCCTGTCCATTGAGCGAAAGTCTCTACTAAAGCTGTTAGTAGTACATCGTTGATTTGAGTATTGTAAACTGCTGGTACTTCCTGTAATAAAGTTTGGGTTTGTGCTTCATCCAGTGTGACTAATACTTGTTTGGTAGTAGCGACAGTGTTGACTGGTTTACTGGCAGGATAATCAGTGGGTAAAGAGTTAATTTCACTTTGAGCAGGTTTGAGCCAATAGTTTAACTCCTGTGATAAAGCTGTCGATTGTGCGTAAGTATGCAGCAAAGATGCCCACTCTTGAAAGGATGTGGTCTTACGTGGTAGCTGAATAAACTTACCTTGTAACAGTTGTTGATAGCCGGTAAACAAATCTTCCAACAAAATCCGCCAAGATACACCATCGACTGCTAGGTGATGGATGATGAATAACAATCGTCCTGGTTGATTATGACCCAAATGAAACAGTACAACTTGTACAATTGGCCCTTGTGTCAGGTTTAAGCTGGCTTGTATTTGTGAGGCTTGAGATTCAATGGCGCTTGGTTGTTGCGAGGAAGGTAGTTCTGATAAATCTACGACGGTGAAAGAAATTATCTCATCCGGTGCAGCGTTAATTTGCTGCCAAGTAGATGTTAATTGTTGATAACGCAGCCGTAGGGCATCATGATGAATTAGCAAGTGTTTTACTGCTTGTTCTAGTAACTTTGGCTCTAGATTTGCTGGCACTTCCAACAGCACCGACTGATTATAGTGATGTGGTTCGGGAAGATTTTCGGCAAAGAACCAATGCTGAATAGGAGTGAGGGGGACATCACCAGTGACTAAACCTTGCTCGGCTTGGATAGTGGGAGCATTACCAACCACCGTGGCTAATTCGGCAATGGTTTGGTGTTGGAAAAGTTGTTTTGGGGTAAATTGCCAACCCAGTTGATTGGCTTTCGCAACCATTTGTAGAGCAATAATCGAATCTCCACCTAATTCAAAGAAGTTGTCATGAATGCCTACTTGCTTGCGTCCGAGAATTTCTGCCCAGATTTGCGTTAGGGTTTGCTCTATATCACTGCGGGGTGCTACTTGCTGTTCTGGCTCTGGGGAAGCTGTTTCCGGTGCGGGTAGAGCATGACGATTGAGTTTACCATTGGGCAGTAAAGGCAGGGATTCTAGAGTCACAAACACAGCAGGAATCATGTACTCAGGTAGTTTTTCCTTTAAAAAGCGGCGCAGTTCACTACTCTGGGGTTGCTCCTGTCCACAGACAATATAGGCGATTAAGCGTTGATTGCCATTTGAATCGGGACTAGCTAAAACTACAGATTCTTGCACCAAGGAATGTTGCATCAAGACGGTTTCAATCTCTCCTAACTCAATGCGAAAGCCGCGAATTTTCACTTGATGGTCAATTCGACCGATAAATTCGATAGTCCCATTTGGGAGATAGCGGGCTAAATCTCCAGTTTTGTAGATTTTAGTGTTTTGGACATTATCAAAGGGGTTGGTAATGAATTTTTGGGCAGTTAATTCTGGTTGATTGAGGTAGCCCCGCGCCAAACCAGCACCACCAATATGTAATTCACCTTTAACACCAATGGGGACTGGTTGCAGATATCTGTCAAGAATGTAAACTTGGGTGTTGGCGATGGGGCGACCAATGGGGAGGAAATTAGTGTTTGCTAGTTCAAGATTATCTTCTGAACCATAAACTGTAGCGGTGATAGTCGCTTCTGTGGGGCCATAAGCATTACGCCAAGCGACATTTTTACCTACATAATTTTGCCAAGCGACAAATTGCTCTCGTTGCACCTTATCGCTACCAACAATTAACAGACGGACATTTTCCGACCAGCTTACCAGGGGCATTTGATTTACCCACTCTTGCCAGTAGTCAACAACACCGATACTTGAGCATCAGATAACATATAACTCAAACGCTCTTGGGGATAAGCTGGGTCTAAGGGCAGATATGCACCACCAGCTTTGAGGACTCCTAAAATACTCACCAACATTTCCAAGGAGCGTTCTACACAAATCCCCACCAAAACCTCTGGCTTTACGCCCAAGCTTTGTAAATAATGTGCCAGTTGGTTGGCACGACTATTCAATTCTTGATAGGTGAGCTGTTGTCCAGCAAATTCCACCGCCACCGCATCAGGATTCTTTTGTACCTGTTGCTCAAATAACTCATGGATGCACTTATCTTGGGGATAATCCATCTGAGTTTGATTCCACTCCACCAGAAGTTGCTGCTTTTGGGTAGATGTCAGCAAAGGTAACTCCCACAAACTTTGTTCCGGGTGATTTACTAACCCAGTTAACAGAGTTTGGAAATGTTCTAAAAAGCGGTCGATAGTAGTAGCTGCAAATAAATCTGTGTTATGGTCGCACTCTACTACTAATTCATCCCCCATTTCCCAGACGTTCATGCTCAGGTCATAATCAGCAAAATTAATGGGTTGAGGCAACAAATTAGCTTGTAAACCATACATTGATGGCACATCTACAGGTCGGTCAAAATTAAAGGTAGTTGTTACCAAAGCAGATGTACTGGCATCACGTTTGATATTGAGTTGGTCAATTAACTTGGCAAAGGGATAATCTTGGTGTTCGTAAGCTGTTAACAAGATACTTCTTTGATTTTTGAGATGCTGAGAAAAACTTACATCTTTGTTAATCAAATTACGAATAGGCAACAGGTGACTACAATAACCAACCATTCCTTCACTACCCGCTAAAGTGCGTCCACTGGCAGGAATCCCCACTAAAATATCTTGCTGTTCAGTCAGGCGATAGAGTAGGGCTGTGTAAGCAGCCAATAAAGTCATAAACAAAGTACAACCATTTTGTTTGCCCAAGCGTTTAATCTCGCCATAGAGATGAGCATCTAAATGTCGAACTTGTCTGCTACCGTTGTAGGTTTTAACTGGTGGACGTGGGTAGTCTGTAGGTAAATCTAAAACAGGAATAGAATCAGCAAACTGTCGTAACCAATAAGCTTCATGTTCAGCCATTGCCGGGGTTTGGCTTTGCTGTTGTTGCCATTGCACGTATTCCTGATACTGCATAGGTAAGGGTAACTGATTGGCAACACCCAAACACTCATCAGAATACAAACTTGTTAACTCTTGCAACATGACACCCATTGACCAACCATCTACAACGATGTGATGAGCAGTTAAGACTAGGGTGTGTCGTTCTGGGGCGCGTTTGAGGATACTAACACGTATTAGAGGGCTATGACTCAAATTAAAAGGTCTTAAACTTTCTTTTTGAAACCATTGAGCAACTGCCTCTGTTTCCATCCCAGAAAAGTCAATTAAAGGCACATCTATTTGCCAAGTTGACAATATCTGTTGTCCATCACCTTGAATAATTGTCCGTAATGCCTGATGACGGTCTACCAGTGTTTGTACGGCTCGACGCATTGCTTCTAGGTGAAATACTCCCTGCAATTCCACACTCACAGCAACGTTGTAAGCTAAGGAGCCTTCATCTGCCATTTGCGCTAATACCCACAGTTGTTTTTGGGCTGCGGTTAAGGGAACAATTTCTGATGGTTTCTCGCCCTGCGATGCAGTTATCGAGGGCGATTCAGGAAAAAAATTGCCAGCGCGCAACTCCTTTACACTATCTTTGATGGCTTGAATGAATTGAGCGATATCTGCGTCGGTGTGAGCTACGGATAAGAAACAGTTACGTCCTTCCCAAATATAAATGCCTTGACAAAGGAGGTGATAAAATAACAAATCAATGTTTTCTGTAAAGGCAAAGCGGAATAGAGAACCAAAATGTACAATCTGGATGGGTAAATCCTCGGTGGTAAAATAAGCGTTTAATGTGGCCGCTAACTTGGCGGTGCGTTGATTTAACTCTGCTTGTAAAGCCGGGCCACGCTGCTTCATTTCTTGCAGAATTGCACGAGCAGCCGCCATCGCCAGGGGATGTTTACAGAATGTACCTGCAAAGAATGTGGTATCTGCTTGGGGATAGGAACCATCGCCATAATTCCACATCCCGCCATCAATACCATCCATATAGGCTGCTTTACCTGCAACTACCCCTATCGGCATTCCTCCACCGACAATTTTGCCGTAGGTAGCAATATCGGCATCAATCCCAAACCAAGCTTGTGCGCCTCTGGGATGGATGCGAAAACCGGTAATCATTTCATCAAGGATGAAGACAATTCCTGTGTCTTGTGTCAACTGTCTGAGTTGGCGTAAAAACTCTTGGGGTTGTAAATCAGGGCGACGGCTTTGTACTGGTTCTACAAGTACGGCTGCTAATTCATGGGCGTGAGCGCGAATGATTTCTAAAGATTGGGGATTGTCATATTCCAACACCAACATATCTGCTACTGTGTTGGGCGTGATTCCCGGAGCAATGGGCTGGGCTTGGGGATGCTCGTTTCCCGCCATTGGCATTCCTAACGTGCTGTCACAACTACCGTGGAAAGAACCGGCAAACATAGCTACTTTATGCCGTCCGGTGGCGGTGCGTGCTAAACGGAGGGCAGTCATGACGGCTTCGGTACCGGAATTACAGAAGCAAGCTCTTTCTAATCCAGTGAGTTCACAAATTAACTGTGCTACCTCTCCAGCTAGGCTGGTTTGGGGGCCTAAAGGCATTCCTTGTTGGAGTTGCTTGGCTATAGCTGTGGTAATAAATTCGGGGCTATGGCCAAATAAATTCACCCCAAATCCCATTGAAATATCTATATACTCGTTGCCGTCTATATCCCACATTCTCGCACCCATCGAGCGATCGCCTACAATGGGATACAACATTTCTTTGGTAGAAAAACGGAAGCCTACAGAAGCTCTGTTATCTGCTAATACTGGTCGATAGCTTTGGGTGAGTTGTTTTGATTTTTGGGTGCGCTGAGTATAACGGGTAATCAAGTCTTCTAAATGGCCTGACTGTTGGGGAGTCAAGCCTCTAGCGCGGATTTCTGCGGGGCGAAAAAATGGTGAAGCTGGTTTATTGGGTTTTGTTTTGGCAGGAGCGATCGCTTGTCTTTTTGGTGTAGATTGAGAATGACCATTTTGATGATTTTCTACCGTTGAACCATAGCCCCGCAAAATTTCTAATTGCTGGGACATCAACTGCATCTGTTGGCTAATAATCTCTTCTAAAAAGTCATCTGATTCAGTTTCCTTAACTTTGCCATTCACTATCGGCAGAAAATCTGACATCTGCATTTCTGATTGTGCAGTTTCTTCAACATCTGGCAATTCTGGGGTCATATTCTGCCCAATATAATCTGCTAAGGCAGTCAGAGTTGTCAGTTCTTCAAATAACTGACGAATGGAAATTTTAATGCCAAAACTATTTTCAATATCGTGGATAGCTTCAACTAACACAATAGAATCTGCTCCCATTTCTAAAAAAGGTGCATCAATATCTATTGCTTCTGGGTCAGATTTTAATAACTTGGCAACAATTATACGTAATTTTGTCAAGACGTTTTCGTATTCATAGTTATCAGATTTTTTCTGGTTATGATAACCATTCATTTCCAGTTGATAAGTACTCATAGTTACATAATTTTGGATTTTGGATTTTGGTGTGATGCCCTACAAGTTGTTAACAACAGACTTAACTAAAAACTCATCAATATATATCTATCGTCAGACTTGCACAATTTATGCAGTTAATTGAGAGTTATTTATTGTGACATTGCTGTAGAATGCCAACAACTTGTAGAAAACACTTTAGTAAACTTCAATTTCACGTAGTAAAATTACTGAAAATTCAGCAAAATTATTTTTTGTTTGTCGGCCAGCCTTTAGCGCCTATAACGGCTAATTGTTGTGACATAAGCTGTAATTGCTCTCTCATAACTTTTTTAACCAAAGCTTTTGAGGTACTATGAGCTATTGGTTCCGCCAGTAATTTTTCTGAAGTTTTCTCCTGTATTGTTGTACTTAAAGTTACTGAATTAACTGAATTTGGTGATTGAATCCAGTAACGTTTTCTTTGGAAGGGATAAGTGGGAAGTGATAATAGATGACGTGGATAATCTCTATCAAATCCATCCCAATCAATATCTGTGCCTTGTAAATACAAGCTAGATAAGCTTTCTAACAACGTTTGCCAATCATCTTGGCGAGCATTTAAAGAAGATAGCCAAACAGCGTTTTTATCTTGCTGACACAGTTTACCCAAGTTGCTGAGAACTGGTTTAGCACCAATTTCTACAAAAATTTCATACCCTGCGGCAAATAAGTTATTTACTCCTGCCATAAATTTCACACTCTCACGGGTATGGTTGCGCCAATACTTGGCATCTGGTATCTGTCCCGGAGTCAGGAAATTCCCTGTAAGATTTGACACCATAGGAATTTGAGGAGCTTGATATTCTATCAAACTTGCCTGTTGCTCAAATTTATCTAACGTGAGTTCGATCAAAGGAGAATGGAAGGCGTGAGATACTTTTAAACGTCGAGCTTCAATTCCTTGTTCTGCAAGTTGAGCCAAAACTGCTGTCATGGCTGCACTGCTACCAGAAATAGTGATATTTTCCGGGGCGTTAATTGCAGAGATGACAATTTCTTGGCTGTAAGGTTGAATTACAGCTGCTACTTGTGACTCACTGGCAAATACGGCAGCCATTTCACCAATTGGGGGTAATTCCTGCATCAAGCGCGCTCGTTGTGCTACCAGCTTCAGACCTGCTTCTAAGGTAAATACGCCAGCAACACAGGCGGCGACATATTCACCCAAACTGTGACCCATGACTACGGTTGGTTCTACACCCCAAGATTTCCACAATTGTACTAAGGCGTATTCCCAGGCAAATAAGGCGGGTTGGGTATAGGCGGTTTCGTTGAGTAGAGAATCGTTTGCCGATTCGGGGTATAAAACCGATAGTAGAGGCTTGTCCAGATAGGGGCGTAAAATTTCATTACATCGGTCTAGACAGGCGCGGAAGGTGGGTTGAGTTTCATAAAGTTGCCTTCCCATGCCCACATATTGAGAACCTTGTCCTGTGAATAAAAAGGCGATTTTGGGACGTTGATTGCTAGGGGTGCGATCGCTCATTAACCCATTTATTTCTTTATGATTAGCGAAGGCTCCTAGTAGAGTTTGTAATTCTAGATTTGACTTGGCAACAGTAACTAGACGATGATTAAAATGCGATCGCCCGGTGTTAGCTGTAAAACAAATATCTGCAATGGGTAGTTCTGGATTGTTATCTAAATAAGTTTCGTAGCGTTGGGCTAATTCCTGTAAAGCAGCTTCATTTTTCGCTGATAGTGTTAGGATATTGAGCGATCGCTCTGGAGTTTGTGAGTCATTTTGAACTGTTAATGGTGCTTCCTCTAGGATGACATGAGCATTAGTACCACCGAAACCAAAGGAAGATACACCAGCTAACCGTTGTTGTTGACCCCTCTGCCAAGGTTGGAGTTGAGTAGCAATAGATAATGGCGTTTCTGCTAAGGCAATATGGGGGTTAATTGCTTGGAAATGCAGGTGTGGGGGAATTTGCTCATGCTGTAAAGAGAGTATCACCTTGATTAAACCAGCAATCCCCGCAGCCGCTTCTAAGTGACCGATATTAGTCTTCACAGAACCAATCATACAGGGTTGTGTAGGCGATCGCTCTGGGGTCAGCACTGCTTTGAGAGCATTCATCTCGATGGGGTCGCCTAAAAATGTGCCAGTACCGTGAGCTTCTACATAGCTAATCTCGGTGGCGGTAACTTTGGCATTTTGTAGAGCTTTTTGAATGACAGCTTGTTGAGCATGGGTATTAGGTGCTGTCAGTCCGTTACTGCGGCCATCTTGATTAACTGCGGAACCTCTGACTACTGCCAACACATTATCTCCATCTCGCAGAGCATCCGTCAGACGCTTCAGAACTACTACACCACAGCCTTCACCCCGGACATAACCATCAGCATCAGCATCAAAGGTCTTACAACGACCATCACTAGCCATCATGCCAGCTTGGGAAAAAGTAATGGTTAATTGGGGAGTCAAAATTAGATTTACACCACCAGCTAAAGCCAGTTCACATTCTCCTTGACGTAAACTCTGACAAGCTTGATGAACAGCTACTAAAGAGGATGAACAAGCAGTATCAATTGCCAAACTAGGGCCATGAAAATCTAATAAATAAGAAAGACGGTTAGCAGTGATACTGAAAGCGTTACCTGTACCTGTATAAGCGTTTAAGCCGTCTGTTTGATGAAACTGTAGCTGAGAATAATCAAAGTTACTAATACCAACAAAAACCCCCGTATTACTTCCTGCTAACTTTTCTGGTGCTTTGCCAGCATTTTCTAAAGCTTCCCAACTTACTTCTAATAACAGCCGTTGTTGGGGGTCGATTGATTCGGCTTCTCGTGGGGAAATGCCGAAAAATTGCGGGTCAAACTGGTCTACTTGTGAGAGAAATCCTCCCCAGCGAGTATTCATCTTACCGGGTTGGTTGGGTTTGGGGTCATAGAAAGCATCTACATTCCAACGAGCAGAAGGAACTTCACTAATAGCATCTACACCATCCCGTAGTAATTGCCAAAAAGCCTCTGGATTATCAGCTTGGGGGAAACGACAACCAATACCAATAATAGCGATCGCATGGTTTTCTTTGGTATTGTTAGATGTCACCTCTAAATCTGTGGAAACAGGCTCTACACCTGCTAAATATGCTGCCAGAGCTTGAATTGTCGGGTAATCATACAACAGAGTCGGCGAAAGCTCTTTTTCTAACCATTCTTGGAGTTCACCAGAAATTCTCACAGCCGCTAATGAACCTAGTCCATATTGTGCTAGAGGTTCATCAATATCTATTTCTTGAGGAGAAATTTGTAATTGTTCCGCAACTTTAGCTACCAACCAAGCAGTAATTTCTTCTTTTTTGGGCGATTCTTGGCTGTGGTCTACAGTATGAGAACTTACTGGACTTTGACTTTCTGTAACTAATGCTGGTAAATCACCTGCTTTCAGCTTTTCCAACAGATAGTCAACTTCCGATTCCAAATGCCGGAATTGGCTTTTATTTTCAGGATTGAGGCTCCAATCTGCCACCACATCCAGAGAAGCGGTGAAAAAAGCGTCTCGACAAGCACTGCGCCGCACTTTACCAGAGGAAGTTTTCGGCAGACTGTTAGTTTTTAGTAGCAAAATCGCATAAGTTTGTAAGTCGTGTTCCTCTGCTACAGCTTTACGGATTGCACCTATAACTTCATTGGCGTTGAGCTTACGTAGGTAACTGCGCTCTACTTCTTGGACTACCACCAACCTTTCTGCATTGTTGATTTCCACGGCAAATGCAGCACCACTACTGGAACGTAGGGCTGGATGGCTATTTTCCACGGTGATTTCAATATCTTGGGGGTAATGATTACGACCCATGATAATGATTAAATCTTTCAGGCGACCTGTAATAAACAACTCGCCATCCAACAAAAATCCTAAATCCCCAGTACGGAGAAAGGGGCCTGTTTGACCATCAGCTAAGTAGCCTTGAAAAGCTTGTTTTGTTTGTTCCTCCCGATGCCAATAACCTTGAGCAACACTGGCTCCTGATACCCAAATTTCTCCTACTTGCCCATCTGGACAACGAGTTAATAATTCCGGCTCTACAACCATCACTTCTTGGTCTGGGCTACTTTGACCACAGCCCACAATAGTCCGCACATTGTTTTTACTTGTAGCATCTACAACCTGATTTTTCTCTAAGGCTGTGGCTTGGACATGACGAATTATTGGAGCTTGAGATTTTGCTCCTCCAGAAACAATCAAAGTTGTTTCCGCCATACCATAGCAAGGATAAAATGCTTCCCGACGGAAACCGCATGGTGCAAAAGTTTCCGCAAACCGTTCTAAGGTTTGAGCGCGGACTGGTTCTGCTCCTGTAAATGCTACTTCCCAACTACTGAGATCCAAACTTGCCAATTGTTCGGGAGTGATTTGGCGACAAGCTAAATCATAGGCAAAATCAGGCCCCCCACTGGTAGTTGCTTGGTAGCGGGAAATTGCTTGTAACCAGCGAAAAGGCTTTTGGAGGAAAGCCACTGGTGGCATGAGTGTAACAGGAAAACCACCATAAAGAGGCTGTATTACCCCACCGATGAGTCCCATATCATGGTACGGTGGCAACCAAATTACACCCTGGCTTGTGGGTGTATGTCCAAAAAATTGATAAATTAGCTGGGAATTATGCAGCAAGTTACCATGAGTGACCATCACACCTTTTGGTGTACCTGTAGAACCTGATGTGTACTGAAGAAAAGCCAGAGTATCACTGTTAACTTTTGGTTCTTGCCAATTGGCGGCTAAATTATTGTCGATGTTATCGGTAGCCAGCCAAGGTAATGCTGCTAGTGTAGGGTTTTCAGTTAATTGAGTTTGAATACTGGCTAACTCGGATGCTGTGGTTAGTGCGACGGCTGCCTCGGCATCTAAAACAATTGCCTGGAGCCTAGACATTTTTTGATTGCGTCGGGGTGGATAGGCAGGAACCGCCACAAATCCCGCATACAAACAACCAAAAAAAGCTGCCACAAATTCCATTCCTGGGGGATATAAAAGTAAGGCTCGTGAACCTGGTATTCCCCCTGTTTGCAAAAGTTGAGCAGCGATCGCTCGTGCTTTTTGATCCAATTCTTGATAAGTTAAATTGACGCTCTCTGTCTCACCGTCTAAAAGAAAAGTATAGGCAGTTGCTTCAGATTGATTCAGCGCTCTATAGCGTAAGAGTGCAATTAAAGTGGAAAATTCAACCATGATTTGTGTTGGTGAAATAATCTAAGTCACAATAATTTTGGGATTTTCCGCATAAAAATACCAAGTAATTTTACGGGAAATTCCTCTTAATTCCGACAAGAATTACTGTTGTATTTGAATACAATGAAATTACTAAATTTTCGGAAATGTGATGAAAAAATCGAGAATAAATTTGTCAGAGTTTCAGCCCCTCTAATTCGCGCATGAGATTAAAATGGTTGTAAAATCAAGCTTTTAACTTGATGTGATCAAACTGAATATCCTCGTTGTCTCATGCGATCGCCTGATGCGATATTCCCATAGTCAAGAGCTTTGTACTTTGGCTATTAATAGATATGGTTGTTGGCGCTAATTTATGCAAATAGTCCAGTTCGTCGGATAAGACTGCAAATAATTCATCGAGTAGTAGGGAAATTTAAGATGCGCGAACCAATGAAGTTTTGTAGTGGGACGTTATCCTTAGATTTGCTCTGGCTCTTTTTTGGAATCTCGGTAAATCACCTTAGCAATATATAAATAGCCTATTTCAAGCAGAGGTACTAGGGCAACGATCAAACATTATTTAACAAGTGTCAACCTTCGATTTCTATCTCCAACAAACTCAGCACTTTTTCCTCTAAGCCCGTCAAATAAACCCGGTTCAAAAAATCTTGGTGACCATCTCAATTCTTGGGGTGTTTTTGAGGGTGCTGATGATTCTATTTGTTGATAAATCACCACGAATTCCATTTCTTTGTCTGTTATGCCCACGGGAATCTCAAGGTGAAAAATGACATCAGCACCAACATTCTTAGTTGAGTTTACAGCTTGCGGTAGGTTCTACATTTAAGAAAGTTCCTGAGCGGGGTGTAATTGAACGCAACTGCTGGATAAAAGCATTAAATCTGGCATCAGTTATGCCGAAACCAGCTTCAGCACAAGCAGATAAACCTCCTTCGATGGGAATAGGAGAACCATTCCTGGGACTATATACAATAAATTTATCGACGGTGCCAGTAGCAACCGCAAACCCGATAACTTGGCGAACTGTTCGCAAAGCGACATTATCTAAGGAACCACCAATACTGCCAATACTGATATTAACCGCACGACTTTCAGCCAATGCTGGCGCACTCATTGACAATACTGCCCCGACAATCATTAAACTGGTGAACTTCTTCATTTTCCTCTTCTCTAAAAAATTGAAAAACTAATACAGAGGTTTCGTGTAGATGAGGTACGTATAAAAGTTTACTATAGAAAATTTTTAAACATTGTACTGTACCTCACTCGACTCAAACTTATGTATTTATAAAAACATAGATTAACTAAATAATCTACGGACATTATCTGAAGATAATCATTTATTCAAGCAGAGTTTAAGAAATAACTTTTTGAAGAAAAATTGCAACAACAAATAAGTAGGTTATCCATAAAATTAGAGACGAGAAATTTCTCGCCTCTACAGTTTCGTTAAAAATTATGTTGTTAAGATTAGTTTTTACAGACTTGTCAAAAGTCCGATGATGCCTTGTCCGGTGAATATTTCTAATGCTATGAGAGAAACAAAGCCAATCATTGCTAAACGACCATTGAGTAATTCTGCGTAGGGTGTAAACCCCGTGCGATCGCCTTGCTCATCTACGTAAATCTTTGGCTCAATGGCGAAGTTGTTCATTAAACCTTGGTCGTCAACAATGGATGAATTTGTACGCATGTAATTTTTCCCGTTTTCTCTTATGTAAACAACTGTAACAAAGATATTAATATTTGTAAAGTATATGAATCTACTGAACGAGATAAGATGGTGAATCGGGTTCATCATCATGTGGAACCAACAGCCGCCAACACCTTATTTTTACGCAGTTTCAGCCAATGCATCGATTCCGAGTAGAGGTTATTGCCAAAACACCAAACCCGCAGCAAGTAATTTACGCTGCGATGCACCAAGACTATACCGATGGCTTCGTGTATGACGAGCGCGATTCATGGCCTATGGAGTCACAATGTGGTGAAATTATTGTGAAGCGACTGTTAGCAGGTGAGAGGGGACATTATGGGCCTCTTGAGCATCCCCAGATTGTTTTTAACTGCGGTTATTTTCCCCACAGTGTGATGCAGCAGGCTCGTACTCATCGCATAAATGTATCATTCGATGTACAATCTTTTAGGTATACGGGGAACCAATTTATTGAAGTAATCGAAGGCAAAAAAGACATTGAGGATGTTTTTTATCTGCGTCCTGTGGGTTACTACTCTGATAGACAGGGTAAAAAATATTACTATTCACCAGAACAAAGAACGGCAGATTTAGAATGGTGTCTCGAAGCAGCGAAGCGATACAAAGCTGATTTTGAGGGGGGGATGTCGGAGGAACACGCCAGAGGTAAAGTACCTTTTGATTATCGCCAACATTTTGTAGTCAGTTTCAATTTAAGGTCTTTCATGCACTTTTGTGACATGAGAAATAAGAAAGATGCTCAACTAGAAATTCAGAAATTGTGTGAAATGATGTGGCCTCATTTTGCCGAGTGGACACCTGCGATCGCCCAATGGTATGAAAAGCAGCGTCTAGGTAAGGCGAGGTTAGCACCTTAAAAACTGAGTACACAGCAGATAACGTGGTGTATAATGATTTACACCATATTAAAAAATAAAAAATGAGTGTTATTCCATTTGTATTGGATGGTAGTAATAAAACAGTAGTACAAACACCGGAAGAATATCAAAAAGCGGGTGGTCTTGAAGGCCAGGTAATTCTTATACGGAATTTAGATGTCAAACAAATTCGTGATACGGAATCTAGCAATGCAAGCTATAACTTCACTGTTGGCAATGAATACAGAGATCATAGAGACTCCGGTAAAACTGATTTATTAGAGAATGGTAAAATATCCCTTCAACCAGGTTCTGCCGTTATTATTGAGACTGCTGAAACAGTTGAATTTCCCAAATCTAGATTTGGTCATGTAGTGCCAAAAGTGTCTCTTTTGCAAAGTGGGTTATCTAATACATCATCAAAAATAGATCCTGGATATAACGGTAAACTTTCCATTACAGTATTCAATTTAGGCAAAAGAGCCGTTGAGCTTCAGAAAGGACAAGAATTTTGTACACTTTATGTCCTTGATGTCAAAGAAGGAGTTATTCCTTATAGAAAAGATGCTAAAAAAATTGCTGGCAATTCTAGAAAAGATTTATTAAGTACACTTAAGGATTTTATTGAAACAAATCAAGCCTATTTTACTATTATTTTAACTATTGCAACAATAGTTTTAACAGTCGTTCAAATTGTGCAGTCTCCTGGACAGAAACAGGAAGTACAAATCTCTCCCAAAGCAATAAAGAGATAAATAAATGATTCTTTCTGACCAAGATATATTGAAAGCTATTCAGGATGGTGATATTAACATTTCACCTTTCAGACTAGAATTTATACAACCAGCATCAATAGACCTTACTTTATCCTCAATCATTAGAATATTTGATCCCCAAAATACAGAATATATTGATATTAAAGAGTGGATAGATACTTCTAAAGAAATACAGTTAGAAGAGAATGGAAATTTTCTGCTAATTCCAGATGATTTTATTCTTGCAGCTACAGTTGAAAATATCACTTTACCTAATTATTTAGCCGCAAGGATAGAAGGAAGAAGTTCTCTTGGTCGCCTGGGATTAATGATTCAAGCATCCGCAAGTCATGTAGCTCCGGGATTTTCCGGGAATATAACTTTAGAAATTAAAAATATCTCTCGAATACCATTGAAAATATATGTAGGAATGCGTATTGCTCAAATTATCTTTGAAGTAACTTCTTCTCCAGCGCTCAATCCATACGGTAATACTAACTCAAATCATAAATATCAATATCAACAAAAGCCAACTCCTAGTAAACTTTGGAAAGATTTTCATAAATCATAAATTAGCTATTTATATTAAAATCTAATTTTAGTTATTACTATTCAACAGTAGTACCAAAGGAACCAAATACCAGTGATGAGCTAGTCAGAGAAGTTGCTGGTGTAATGGTAGTAAGAGGGGACAAGGGGACAAGAACGAAAATAATCCCTCATCTCCCCTACTCCACTAGTTTCTCACCAAAACTTCTTTCCTTTCCATTACTTTAAGACTTTTGTCGTGAGTAACTAATTCACCGTAAACAGCCAGTGTTTCTTCATTTACCCGCGCCACATTGAAGCGTTCTAGGTTTTCTTGGGCGCGATATTTCCATCTATGCAGCTGCATGGGATCTGTTAATAATTGCATTAAAGCAGTTGCCAAAGTTGAACTATCTTGAGGTGGGACTAAAATCCCTGCTTGTCGATTATCCAAAGTTTCGGGGATACCATCTACGTCACTAGCAATAATTGCACAACCTGCTTCTCTGGCCTCTGTTAACACCAAACCAAAGGATTCACAGTGGGAAGCTAAAACGAAGATATCGGTTGCTAGCATATAGCGTTGTGGTTCTGGCTGGAACCCTTCAAAATGAATGCGATCGCTATAAGGTGTATTTTGCACCATCGTCTCAAACATCGGGCGATCGGGCCCGTCTCCTACTAGATATAGATGGGCGTTGGGAAATTTGGGTGCAATTTTGTTAAACGCTGCGATTAAATCAGTAATTCCTTTGCGGGAATACATACCGGCAACGGTAGTAATTGCTGGACGTTGTAGAGGTAGTGGTTGATAATCTTGAATCTTACGATGTCGGGGACTACCTAATGTGCCGTTGGCGACTACGCGTAGTTTTTTCTGGGGGATACCACGCCGCACCATTGAATCAGCTACTGCATGACTAACTGCAATTACCCGATCTGCTAATCCCATGACTACTGCGCTACGCTGAAACTCATTATGTACTGTAGAAACTAAGCTATACTCACAGTTGCTTTTGAACATTCCTGCTAAGACAACACCTGTCATCATATGTGCATGGACAATATCTGGCTGAAACTCTTGTATAATCTGCCGATAACGCCAAGTCGCTTTGAGAATATTCAGGGGTTGCCTGTTCTGATTTAGTTGCCAGTGTTTGATGCCATAAGATGCTAATAATGCCTCATATTCTCCTCCAGCAGAGGCTACGGCAACATGATGACCATCTTTAGCTTGCAAACATGCTAAATCTACTGCCACGTTGACAATTCCATTGCCAATGTTTTGCACATGATTTGTAATGTGTAATATTCGCATATAATTTATCTCCATATATATTGATACAATTCTGTGGGGATTTTACATACAGTACATCTCATCTGAATGAGGTATGTAAGGGCGAACAGGATGCCCACCCCACAATGTCATTACAATGTCATTTTTATTTATTTGCCAGGTGATGTAAGAATGGGTGCATAAAATCCCCAATGAATCATCAATTTTTTAAATTGATTACCTATTTATGACATTTTAAATATTCATTTTCAGTGTCTACTCAGATTCTACTCTAAAAAATATTTCATAAGCACCTAAAAACCGCTGAATAAAGCCATCAGGTAAGCTGGCAATTTGGGATTTATATGAGGCGATCGCTTGATTTTTTTTCTCTTGAACTGAAGCAATTGAAAAACAATAAGCTGCTGCTATATCCGGCAATTTGAGCAGAATAAATAGTGGCGCTCTCCAAAATAACCAGATGGGATACTGGATTAATTCTACTGTAATATTTGTTTGGTTTAGTGCTGCTTTTACTAATTTATATGTAGCTTCATGATCTTGATGACAATCTTTTCTATGAGGTACATAAACTTCCTCAGGCTGATAAGTTTCAAGAAGTGCAGACACTTGTGAAATTGTCTGTTGTTTCTCCTCGTTGACTAAATCTTGTAAACTGCCATCTATTTTGGCTAAAAAGTGAATTTCTGAAGGTTCTACCCCTAAAATTTTTAATGCCTCTATGGCTTCTTGTTGCCGAATTTTAATCATGGCATTTTGGGCATCTGGATCTGTACCTGCTGCACCCTGTCCATTAGTGAGAAACACGACTGTCACCGGTATTCCCTGTTCTCGTTTGTGAGCAATCATCCCACCACAGCCAAATGTTTCATCATCTTGATGTGGAGAAAACACCATTGCCGATTTTTGGCTTAATGTTAATGGTTTACTGCCACCTAATAAAATACATCTACACAGTAAGCTGGAGTGGATACATTGTATTTTCTCTAACCAGGTATTTGGCATGAGTTTTTGTAGTCTTTGTAAATAGACTTTTGTTTTCATATTTATTTCCAATGAATCCAGTAAAATGTTTAGCATTATTACTATATTTATATACAAATAATGCTTTTTTATCTGTTGGCAAAATTATAGCCTAAATATTTTTGAGAAATAAATAAGTTAATTTATTTTCTATGTAAATTAAAAAGTGTAAATATTGATAATGTGCAATTTTGTTATATATAAATTTAGCGTTACTGAATTAGCAACGCCATGAATTGAAGTATTAAGATGCGATGTTTCTTAGGAGTTCGACGGATTCTTAAAACCCCGCTTCCATTCCTCTCTCCTTACAGGGGCTAGAGAGAGGCTTAAAAGCTTAATTTTTTGTTGGTAATGCAAGATATTTAAGCCCCTTTCCGCGTCGGAGAGGGGTTGGGGAGAGGTTCATCAAACTCACGTTTTTTTAACGCCAAGAGGTGAAAAAATTCACGAAAAAGTATGCAGATTACGAATTATTTTCTGGTTGCCAGCGATATACAATTACCTTGGCTTTCCAATCCTCTTCTACAAACACTAAATACTCGCCATTGGCACGACGAAAAGCACGAATACCATAAGGTATATCAATCCAACCGCTTTCATGTGCCACTTCTGGGCCGGGTTTAAAATTGAGAACAAAATCTCCTGTCTTGGCATTATAAACATAAACTTCTGCTGTTTTGACTGTTACAGCAAAAACATAGTCTCCCGCAACACTCATGGATGCAGTTAATACTTCGCGTTTGCCTGTGGTGTCGTGAGGGATGACAACTCGCCAACGGGGATTACTATTTCCTTGACTCCAGTTATCAAACCGGGCAATTTCCGATCCCACAACTTTGGTGTCGTCGCCCACCGGAGGATGATCTACGGTAAAGCCTGACAAATACATGGTGTCTGTTTCTGGGATATATTCAACTCGCCGCAAATCGGTAAAAAAGCTGGGAGTTTTTTGCTTTTGCATGGCACTGTAGGTGTAGATGGGATTGCCATGATCATCTAGTCCCTGCAAAGGATAATGCCGAATGCCAATACCGTCTTGAGTTCGTAAGGTTTTCCAGACATCGCCTTGATTATCTACCCACCAGCCGCCGATGAAGGGATAATCTTCGCTTTGATCGTATTCATTTTTTTCAAATAAACCGTTACCATTGCGATCGCGCCAGATCCATTCTCCTTTTTCTGGTTGATATGGTGGCCAGTCTCCTTTGATTGATTGACCGCCACCGCCTCGAGTCCCGACAAACATTCCCGCTGGAATGGCTATTTTGCCATCTTTTTCGGGGTTAAAACGATAAATTTGCAGAAAACTTTCATACATATCTGTCAGGAAGACAAACGGCTTACCTTGAATCCGCCGTACCCAGGTACCATCTGGGGATGTATGCAAGCGTGGGTCTTGGGGATATTTGAAAGGATTGACGGTGTAGGCTTTGTAAGTCCATTGCTTACCAGGAGGCTTACTATAATCCATCAAGAATTGTTCTTGCTTGGTAAACAAATCTATACCGTCAGTTTTGGGGTCAGCATCAGCATTATCGACAAATAGTAATCCCAGTAATTGCCATACTAGTTTTCCTGATGGCGAAAACTTGCGTAAATCTGTGCCTGATGTATTGAAACCATTACTATTTATATAGATATTACCTGTGGTATCTGTACCAACTCCAGTCAAACCGTAAAGTTTCAAATCTTTAACTTCACCGGGAACCCCTCCATAAACTCCCCCTTGACTACCAAAAGTCGCAACTTGTGTTGGTTGGTCTTGAATGTTGTAAGTCAACATTTGCTGACGAGGGCCATTGTCGGCAATTAACAGTCTGCCTTGATGATCTAGTGCGATCGCACTTGGTTCTACAATGTCTGTAATTTCTTCAGGTAATTGCTTTCCTGTGGGGGCATAATGGACAATCTGGGCTGGACTATTACCAACTTTGCTTTGAATTATCCATAAATTGCCTTTTCTATCAACAGTCATCCCCCCTGGTTTAGCAATATTAAAGCTGCGTATTTCTTTCATCGTGTCGGTACTGTAGACTCGCACACGATTATCTGCCGCATCACTCACATATAATTCTTTGTCAGTAGTGGCTAATCCTGTAACTGCATTTTGGTTACTGACAATTAACATACTTTTATCCCAGCCACGTCCTGTGGTAAAAGGTGCAGGTTCGCCAGACAAGTCATAGCGTCTAACGCAATACCATTTCGTTCCTTCTGAAGGATAATCTTTATCTATTTGGCCCACCGAGCCTTGTTGCATGGCAATGTAAACATATTTACTATTTACCGTTATAGCTTTACCACCGACACGACCCCAACCGTGGGTATCTTTCAAAGCACCAATTACATTACCATCTTCATATATTCCAGCTTCTCTGCCTGCTTCATCCCAAATACTATTGGTATACACTTTGCCATTGGGTGCAACATACATGGCCTCAATATTATTTTGCACCCACTTGTCGCCACCACCAAATGTATTACCAATCCAAGATGTTTTGTATGAGGTTACAGGTGTTTTACTGGTAGCCCAATCAGTTGTAGTACTGATAGCAGCAAAAATAATACCAATACCTATAAGTAAGATAAAATTGATAAATTTTAATTTCCGCAATTTTCCAGTGTGAGATAAATTTCTGGCGTATTGATTCAATTTTTGGTAAATTTTGCCAAACTGCGGTGTGAGTTTATTTCGCATATTATTTTCAGTCATTACTATTCGTGACATTCAGTGACTGGTATAAGATGCACTAAGAAAAAATTGTCTTTCTTTACCCTGGTAACGCTATATACGCAAGCAGCTTTAACTATTTTAATTACTAATTTTTATTTGGCTAGTACACTACATAAATAACAAATATTTGATATTAAAATTTTCCTATTCACCAAAAATTCATCAAAAAAATAAAAACTTTGAAATCTAAAAATTATTTAATGTATTAATATTTACTACCTGCACAATTTTATGGTAAATATTAATACAAAAATCTCGTACTAAGCTGATTACTAATATGTTTAATTACCCCGACAGTAATCAAATAAAATCGTGAAATTAAGGCTATATTTAACTACCATCACAAACTTTATCCCCGATAGTAAGTACCTTGAAGTTACTTAAAATACACTTATTGACAGTTCCAAATAAATAGATTATAAATTGGTGTTTTATTTAAACATCCTCTTGATGCTTGGGCAATTATGGTAGATAGAAAATTTGAGTAAACTCTCTACATAGTAAGACGTGAAAAGTACTGATTCTGTAGATAATGTCAGGATATAAGTACTAGTAGCATCAATTAATTGACTGCTAATGTGCAAAAGCAGTGCTTGAGCTTGATATACAAGTGCAAATATCAATGCTCAATGCTCAATACATCATAGGAGCTAAGTAGGTGGAAAGTAAAAAAGAAAATTTTGATTCAACATCTGCATCTATTCTCACCTTGGGAATAGGCTGGTTTCCCAAAACACCCGGTGGATTAGAAAGGTATATTTATGAACTAACTCATACATTAGCAGCTAATCAAGACCAAGTAGAACTATGTGGAGTAGGTCTACCGGAAACTGAATTAAATTTACCCATCAAGCTGACAAATTTAGCATATCCAGAGAAAGCAATTTGGCAACGATTGATGTCTATTCGTCATAACTTTAAAAAAACCAGAATAGGCAAACCAGATGCGATTAATTTGCATTTTGCATTATACAGTTTTCCCATTTTAGATCTTTTACCCCAAGGAGTACCTATAACTTTTAACTTTCATGGCCCTTGGGCTGCTGAAAGTCAAGAAGAAACAGTGAATAATCAATTGAGTGTTTTGCTCAAGCGACGGCTGATAGAACAACATACTTATAACCGTTGCGATCGCTTTATTGTTCTCAGCAAAGCATTCGGTAATATTTTACATGATCAATATCAAATACCTTGGAGCAAAATTAATATTATCCCCGGTGGAGTCAACATTAATTCGTTTCAGCCTAACTTATCACCCCAAGCCGCCCGACAGCAATTAGGCTGGCCAGATAATCGCCGAATTTTATTTACATCGCGCCGTTTAGTGCAGCGAGTCGGCATTGATAAATTATTACAAGCAATAGCAATAATTAAACCACAAGTGCCTGATGTTTGGCTAGCGATCGCAGGTAAAGGACACATGCAAGCTAAACTACAGCAACAGGCTAGAGAATTGGGATTAACAGACAACGTAGAATTCTTAGGTTTTCTACCTGATGCACAATTACCCATAGCTTACCAAGCCGCCGAACTAAGCATTATGCCTAGCCAATCTTTTGAAGGGTTTGGATTAGTAATCATCGAATCCTTAGCTTGCGGTACACCAGTTTTGTGTACTCCTGTAGGCGGAATGCCAGAAATTTTATCACCTTTTTCACCAGATTTAATTACCACTTCTATTGAAGCTACATCTATTGCTGAAAAATTAGCAGCAATACTTTTAGAAAAATTACCCATCCCTTCTAGACAAGACTGTCGCCAATATGCAGTGAGTAATTTTGACTGGCAGCAAATAGCCCAGCAAGTGCGGCAAATTCTCTTATCTTCATGAGATAAACAATATCTTTAGCTATTAACTGAAAGTGAATTATACCTCCAACAGAAGTCAGTAAAAAATGACTTTCTTCTCTCTGTGTTGTCTGCGTCTCTGTGGTTAGTAAAAAAATATCAATAAATTCCACATTAGAAACCAACTTATATGAAAATTCTATTTTTAGACCAAAGTGGCAAACCAGGCGGTGCAGAACTGTGTTTAATAGACATTGCTAAACCCTATGGCCATCGCGCCTTAGTAGGATTATTCACAGATGGCCCATTTAAAAAGTTATTACAACAGCATCACATACCAGTAGAAGTATTAGCAACCAAGCCAATTAGCGTCCGCAAACAAAGTAACTTACTCCAAGCTGCGACAAGTTTAGGTCAACTAGCTCCGCTACTAAAAAAAGTAGTCCAAACAGCCAAAAAATATGATGTTATCTACGCCAATACCCAAAAAGCATTAGTAATTGGCGCACTAGCAAGTTTCATCGCCCGTCGCCCCTTGGTTTATCATTTACACGATATTCTGTCACCAGAACATTTTAGCCAAACAAACCTCCGCGTAGCTGTAACCTTAGCCAATGGTTTCGCATCATTAGTAATTGCTAATTCCCAAGCCAGTCAAACAGCCTTTGTCTCCGCCGGAGGTCGCCCAGAACTAACAGAAATTGTTTATAACGGCTTTGCACCAGAAAATTATCAACCTGCTGAATCTGAAGTTAAAAAATTACAGCAACAATTAGAACTAGAAGGCAAATTTGTCGTAGGACATTTCAGCCGATTAGCACCTTGGAAGGGTCAACATATTTTAATTGAAGCCCTCACCCAGTGTCCGCCAGAAGTCACAGTAATTTTAGTAGGTGATGCCTTATTTGGTGAACAAGATTATGTCCAAAAATTGCATCAACAAGTAGCCATAATGGGTTTAGAAAACCGCGTCAAATTCTTAGGATTTCGCTCAGATATTCCCCAATTAATGACAGCTTGTGACTTAGTAGCCCATACCTCCACATCCCCAGAACCCTTTGGTAGAGTCATCGTTGAAGCCATGCTATGCGGTACACCAGTAGTTGCAGCCAAAGCAGGCGGTGCAGTGGAATTAGTAGAACATGGAAGCAATGGTTTTCTGGTAACCCCAGGAGAACCCCAAGAACTTGTACAAGTAATTTATACCTGCCTACAAGAGACAGAAATTACTGCAACTATAGCAAAAAACGCCCAGGCGATCGCTCGTCAGCGTTTTGATGTCACAGCCATTAATCAGCAAATTGCCAGTTTGTTAACTCAGAGATGGGGATGAGGGAGAAAACATACTTATCTAGCCTCATTCTAAAGGTGGAATGAATATTATCGGTGGTTTACGCGATCGCTATTGTATTTGTGGAGAATAAGATGAGTTGCCTTTCATATATTATTTTTGTAACAACTCGAAGAATGTTTCTTTATCAATGCCAATATCTTGAATCATTCCCATTAGAGTACCTTGTTTGAGGTCTTTTCCAGAATGAATGGGAACAACAACTCGATTCCCGTGAACATTTTTGTAAATGGCATGACTACCCTTTTGACGATCAAGATAAAAACCTAATTTTTCGATAACTTTAATAAAGTCTTTAGCTTTAACACTAGGAAAATTACTCATATTAAGATACTTAATGGCTTAACAATTAAATCTTCTTTAGGAATAGGTTGATGATCAGCCATTAAACTTTCAAGATATAATTCAATAGCCTCTGTAATATTCTCAATAGCTGCTTCAAAAGTGTCGCCTTGAGAATGACAGCCCTTGAGAACAGGACAAAAGGCGTGATAGCCACCATCTGCTTCTTTTTCTAGAAGTACCGTATAGTTGTAAACTTGCTTACTGTTATTTTCCATATATCTTTACCTTTTTTGAAAGCTAGTAACTTTTAGCTTAGACTGTTTCTATCCAAAAACTTTCACAGTTTCAATTCAAACTTAGTGTGAGCCTCCTGGCGGAAGTAGGTGATTACTAAAGTTTTACGGAGTTGGCAGTAAATCACCATTTTTTTTCTCACCAGAGGCATAAAAAAGCGCTAGCCACTAAAGATAACTTTCAATCATCTGGCGATACTCACTCTTTTGCTTCACACCTTTGACTTCCTTCAATAATTCCTTATCTTTAAAGAATTGAATTGTCGGTGTCCCCGTGACATTGGCATTTTCGGCAATATCTCGGTCTTGGTCGATGTCAATTTCTACAAAGTGAATCTGACCGTCAAACTCGTCTACTACCTTATTTAATATGGGCTTTAGGGTATGACAAGGGCCACAACCAGGGGCGACGTATTTCACCATCACCAGGCGATCGCTTTCATGGAATAATTTTCTTAAGGCGTAACCTCCTTGATGACGGGTAGCCTGCAAGTTAAATCCAGCTTCTTCTTCCGCTTCAGTTTTCTTGGCTGGCCGATGTTCCAATTCATTATCTGGAGTTTCCGGCTGTTGATGAAATTCCTGAATTAAAGCATGAGCCGACAACCAGCGTTCTGCTAACATGGCCGCCATACAGCCAGTACCCGCAGCCGTAATTGCTTGACGAAACTCATGGTCTTGCACGTCGCCAGCCGCAAACACACCTTCTACACTGGTTTCTACAGAATTGTTTTTGGTGACAACATAACCCACATTATTCAGTTCTAGTTGTCCTTTAAATAAGACAGTATTGGGAGTGTGACCAATGGCGTAAAATAAACCTTTGGCATGGAGTTCAGTTTCTGCGCCAGTTTGATTATTGCGAACTTTCACCCCTGTCATGTGACCATCACCGAAGATATCCACAGCTTCAGTGTTCCAATGTACTTGGATTTTAGGATTACTCAAAACCCGGTCTTGCATGGCTTTAGATGCGCGCATCTTATCAGAACGCACCAGCAGATTGACCTTAGAACCGTATTTAGTTAAGTAAATAGACTCTTCCGCCGCCGAGTCGCCAGCACCAATGACAGCCAATTCTGCACCGTGAAAGATTGGTGTAGCACCATCGCAAATTGCACAAGCAGAGATACCCCGACTCCAGAATTGATCTTCGCTAGGTAAACCCAAACGCTTGGCAGTTGCACCAGTAGCTATAACTATACTATGGGTTTTGATTTCCCGTTCTGGCGATCGCACCGTAAAAGGACGCTGACTCAAATCAACAGAGATCACATCCTCAGTATATAACTCAGCCCCCCAGCGTTCAGCTTGCGCCTTCATTTGATCCATCAGTTCCGGCCCTGTAATCCCTTGGGGAAACCCCGGAAAGTTTTCCACTTCCGTCGTTGTCATCAATTGACCACCGGGTAAACCACCCATTTCAAAGCCTTCAAATACCACCGGTTTTAAATTCGCTCTTCCTGCATAGATAGCGGCTGTGTATCCGGCCGGGCCAGAACCAATAATTACTAAGTTTTCTACTGTGGGGTTAGGCATAAACAGTTAAGCAAACTCATAACGACTACGCTTAATATAGCATAGTTAATAAGTTTGTAGTGAGGACTTTAGTCCTCTCCATCTCCTGTAGCAAAGAAAAGTTGAGTTATCCTGTGGAAAGCCGCCATTCGCATCTGTTCCATTGCTCCGCAACACTGACGCGAACAAACCAACCTACATGACACATCCTCTAAGACTGTTGTTGTAGATGTTTTCTAATGATTTCAGTATCTAGTTCCAACAATTCTGCTATTTCCTGAATACTCATACCTTTCTCCGTAAGTTTTGAGACTAATTTTAATTTGGTCTTTTCCAAGATACTTTCGTACAGCCGAGTATTTTTGAACTCATCTAAATCCATCATGGCTTCAATTTCCTCCACAGCAAGATTGGGAAACTTATAAAATCCAATTGCTTGGATAGATGCTAGCACTTTCCTTTGTAGATTTTCATCAGGTAAATTAGCTCTAGCTTGGTTGATTAGCTGTTGAGCCAAAGAAGTAGATTTTGTAGGTGTTTCTACAAATAGTTTGGCGATTCCTATCCCCAAAGAATCCTCAGTCCTAGTAGACAGTTCATTGAGATAAATGCAGCGTAGGTGTTGTTCTGTTAAAATCCGATAGCGCTGATGAGGTGGGCTTTCGTGAATGCGTTTGTCGTAAATTACAATTGCATACCAGTCTGAATTAACTGGTTGATATTGACGAAAATAAACAAAAATTTCCCCAAAAAGTCATTCATAAAATTCTTCATCTTTGTAGGTTTGCAATTCCACAAAGTACAAAGGTTCATTGTCAAATCCCTCGCCAGTTGAAAATACGCCATCTAACCGAAATGACTGTTGTTTGATTTCCGGTGCAGTAAATGTGTAGATATTGGGATTGGTATCAGGTTTATCAATCAGTTCAAAAAATATTTGTGGTAGTTCTTTAATCAATTCATAAAAAATTACATCTGTTTTCATGGAAGCGGCTAATGGCAAATTGTACAGTCATGTCTATGGGGATAAAATACATTGTAGCCTTCGTTGGTTGATCTATTTATGATAGATATAGGATTACTATTTGATTTTTGTTGGCGTAGCCTGCGCTTTGCGCTTACAGAATTAGTATTGTAGGGTGTGTTAGAACGGAGTTCGTAACGCACCATGCCCTATGATGAGGTGTGTTAGCGATAGCGTAACACACCCTACGTATTTTTTCAAAAATCAAACCGGATTCCTATATAGAAGCATTATTTGGTGTAATATGTCCCTGAGCATTGCCGACTTAGAGCAACTACAAACCGAGCATCCAGAATGGCGGATGGAATTGGTTGAAGGGAATATCATAGTTATGGGGCCATCAGATTACGAATCAGAGGAAATTGGCGCTCGTTTAATTACTTTTTTAAATAACTGGGTAATGTCGCGTAAGCTAGGGCGAGTAACTGGTTCTAGCGCTGGGTTTATTTTGCCGAATATAGAAGAGGGCGACTCAGAAAAAAGAAACCTACGTGCGCCAGATGTTTCTTTTGTGCGGGCTAACAGACTCAAAAAGACCAAACGCGACTTTGTAGAATTGCTTCCAGACCTGATGGTTGAGGTGAAATCTAAATCAGACAGAATAAAACCACTGGAAGAAAAAATTCAGTTATTCTTGCAACTTGGGTCTACAGTCGGCATACTTATTGACCCTGACAAATTAACAGTAACAGTTTATCGACTTAACCAAACTCCAGTTTTGTTACAAAATAAAGACACACTCACGTTACCAGACTTGCTACCAGGTTGGGAACTGGCAATATCAGAACTATGGCCACCTGAGTTTGAGTAAATAATCATTCCCTCATCATTCATCCCTCGTTCCCAGACTCCGGTTGAGAATACCTATTAAAAGGTTCAGCCTCCCGTTACAAACAGCAGAATCACTATTTGACTTCCCATATATAGAAAGGAAATCCTAGCCAAAAAAATTTTCGACTGAAGGTGATATGAAAGTGATCGGGTGTGGGTAAGTTATATCTAGAACACGAGACCACTACATAACACCGGGAAAACACTTATGAAAACCGAATTAAAAGCCAAGTTTCTTCAACACATCCTCAACAAAAAGAAAGACGAACAAGGTTTTACACTGATTGAATTGTTGGTTGTTATTATCATCATCGGTATTTTGTCCGCTATTGCATTGCCTTCTTTCTTGAACCAAGCTAACAAAGCCCGCGCCTCAGAAGCAAAAACTTACGCGGGTTCTGTCAATCGCGCTCAACAAGCTTATCTCTTGGAAAACCCAACCTTCGTTACTGCCCAAAGTAATTTTACCTTACTAGGGCTGGGTATCAAGACACAAACAGAGAATTATACTTATACTCTCGGTACCTTCTTGACGAATGGTGCAACTGTTTCAGCTGTGCCAACAACTCCTAGTACTAGCCCTGCGATTCTAAAGGGTTATGGTGGTTTTGTAACTGTTGGAATAACCGCAGCTGGTGGTACTGGGGAAGCAACTACAATAGCTGCATTGTGTGAAACTAATGACCCGATAGTCACGGGTACTGCACTAGATGCTGCTTCAGCAGTAGGTGCTGCTCCTAACATTACTAACCTTAACTGCGCCACAACTCAAAAAGCAGTCAAGTAAAGAATATGAAATCAATCTGCAAGCAATAATCTTGTCAGCAGAGTTGTTTACAGGTGGGTATAATTTATCCACCTGTTTTATGATTTCTTGAGGCTATTAATTAATGTAGATAATTTAAAAAGCCTACAATAAGACTTTAGTTCTGACAATAATTATTTAAATAATTAAATTTTTATTTCAAAATAAAGATTCAAATCATAATACTGTGTGCCTATTTATGAAAATAAAAAAACATCACGACCCTGTTTTTATTCAAGCGCAACAGCACCTAATAGCTAGAGAATATCAGCAGGCTGCAAAATTATATGAGCAAGCAATAGCATCTGAACCCGATGTAATTTTTCACTATTGGTATCTTGGTTTAATACTGCTTTTACAAGAAAAAGAAATAGAAGCACAAATGACTTGGATGATACCATTAGCAGATGTGGAAGAAGAAAATATTCCAACTTATACACAAGAACTAACCGAAGTTTTACAACTAGAAGCAGAAAGACGAGAAAATCTAGAAGAATTTTCTCTCGCTTGGGCAATTCGTCAGCATATAAAAGAAATTAATAATTTTGATATCGATAATCTCTTAAAAATTTTGCAACTTTCTTTCAAGATAAATAATTTTGAAGGCTGTCAACTTGAAAATTTAGGAATTATTGAATTATTAAACTCCCCAAATTTTGCAAATCTCAATTTAAAATTATTACAACAAGTATTACAGCAAATTCTTGAAAATCCACCCTTTAATCAATCATCTATAGACTTCATAAAATCTTGCTTCCCCTACCTGATCAATACACCATATTTCATTGATGTACTTCCTGCTGTGATGAAAATTGGTCACATCTTCAAACTACCAGCAACAGCAGCACATCTTTTAAAATTGTATTTAAACCTAGATTCTAATAACTTAGAAATCTTAAAACATCTAGCTATTTTTTATCAAAATGCTAAAAATTATTCTCAGGGTATAGAAACAGCAAAATTATGTCTTTCTTTATCTACAGAAATAGCGGATAAAATTTTTGCTGTTCATCTAATTTTGTGCAGTTTACTAACTGCTGGGGGATATTGGGAAGATATATGCTCAATAAACCAACAGTTAGAAGCTTTGCAGCAAGAATTTATTATAGCCCAGCCTCTTCCCTTAGACGAAGTAAAAACACTAGGTTTATTAACAGCATCTTTCGCTCTACCTCACCTTAAAGATAGTCCTGAGAACTTCAGAAAAATTCATAATCAATTAGCGCAAATTTGCCAGAAAAATATTCAAGCTATCTACTCTCAAGCATTTGAGCGTTATTCTCAGCAGCATACTAATCATAAACAAACAGCAATTTGTAAGAAAAAATTAAAAATTGGCTATGTATCTTACGCGTTGAAAAGACATTCTGTAGGCTGGTTAGCACGCTGGTTATTTCAACATCACAACCATAATAACTTTGAAATTTATACTTATCTAATTAACTATAATCCTCTAGATCAATTTGCACAGGAATGGTTTGTCAACAAAGCAGATAAAGCTCATAAATTAGGAATCACAGCTTTAGAAGTTGCTGAACAAATCCATGCAGATGAAATCGATATTTTAATAGACTTAGATAGCATAACACTAGATATAAGTTGTACAGTCATGGCACTTAAACCCGCCCCAATTCAAGTTACTTGGCTGGGTTGGGATGCTTCCGGTATACCTGCAATTGATTACTTTATTGCCGACCCTTACGTATTAGCAGATTCAGCACAAGAATATTATACAGAAAAAATTTGGCGATTACCCCAGACATACATAGCCGTTGATGGTTTTGAGGTTGGTATACCCACACTACGCCGAGATGAGTTAAATATTCCTAACGATGCTGTCATATATCTCAGTAGCCAAAGGTCATATAAACGACATCCTGAAACTACAAGATGGCAAATGAAAATTATCAAAGAAGTACCCAATAGCTACTTCTTAATTAAAGGTGATGCGGAAGAAGAAGCAATTAAACAATTTTTCTACCAAATAGCCGAAGAAGAGGGTGTAGATATTTCCCGGCTGCGATTTTTACCCCAAGACCCCACCGAAGCTACGCACCGAGCCAACTTAGCCATTGCTGATGTAGTATTAGACACTTACCCCTACAACGGCGCAACCACAACCTTAGAAACCCTGTGGATGGGTATACCCTTAGTAACCAGAGTTGGAGAACAATTTGCAGCGCGTAACAGCTACACCATGATGATGAATGTAGGCGTTACAGAAGGTATAGCTTGGACAGATGCAGAGTATATAGAATGGGGTGTACGCTTGGGTAAAGATGCAGTTTTAAGACAACAAGTTGCTGGGAAATTGCGACATTCAAGACAAACAGCACCGCTATGGAATGGTAAGCAATTTACCCTGGAGATGGAGAAAGCTTATCAGCAAATGTGGGAAAGATATAAGAAATAAGCTCGTAGTGTTCGCGTAGCGTCTCGTAGAGAGGACTTTAGTCCTCATCTTTTCGGAAGTACTGAAGTGCTTACTACGAACATGATATTTTCAATTACGGTTTGGGTGCAGGACTTGGATGTTTACCTGCATAGTAGACAATGACTTTTAACTGTTCTTCATCAGGAACGTAAAATACTCTGTCCCCTTTGCTTACCTCGTATTCCCATGCACCTTTGTAAGTTTTACCCTTCAACGGAAAAACACGCCCAGGTTTTCTGGTTTTTGGTACAGTAGACAAATCTTCATAACAACGAAGAGTGTTTTCAGGATAGCGCTGCATTAAATCCTCCCAGTCCCGGTTTACTCGACGGTTTTTGGCTACTACTAACCAAGTATTTTCACTCTCCGATAAGACTGGAACTGTCAGTTTAACTTCTGGTGGATTTACATTCTCTACTGTTGAATTTTCTGGAGTACTGTCTGACATAAGAAAGCTTACACAGCACTTTGAATAGACGGTTTGGTTAATGGTACTTCATCCGTTTCAGCACCAAAAGCAGCTTTAAGTTCAGGACTAGCAACAGCTATAGCGCTTTCTCGCCATTCATAAATAAGAGCATCAATCATATCCCATGTTGTATTGGAAGAATCTATTAACTGAAAAGTCTCACTTAGTTCTTGAATAAAGTCTTGCAGTTCATCCGAGTCAAAAACACTTAACCACCCGTAAGGATGTTCAACATTAATTTCTTTTCCTAGCAACAAATCATAAGCAAACTTTAATGCCTCAATAATGACTTTACTCTGTGTTGCTGCCTTTACAAGAAAAGTTACTTCTTCACGCCGCAACAAAGCAAAAGATTGGTCATTGCGAGTAATTGTGATTGGACGTTCTAAAGCTTTATCTAGAACTCTCCCTGGTTGACGATTCAACTCAGTGGCTGTAATTAGCTCATCTGAGTACATATTGCCAAAGTTAGCTATAGACATACGATATAGGTTTTCAGTCAAGGCTAATTATTGTATATACGTATAATTGTACGTATTATTGAGATAGTTTCAATAGAGATTTGGGTTGAAAGCTCGTAGTGTTCGCGTAGCGTCTCGTAGAGAGGACTTTAGTCCTCATCTTTGCGGAAGTACTGAACTAATAAATTCTGGTAAAATAAATAAAATAGTAAGGCATCATAAACATAAACATGGAAGCGCCTACTAAAAAACAAACTTTATTAAAAGAAATAAATGAACGGCTAGAACAAGCTTATGAAGGAACTTTAGAAGAAGTTTTAGAGTTACTAAATGTTAGTGAACTTGAAGACGAAGAAGATATTAAAGATGCAATTATTGAATTAGAAGATGCACAAATAAATGGTACTGTAACTTGGGAACAATACCAGCAACAATTAAAATAGTGATATATCAAATAGAATTTATCCAATTATCAGAGGTAGGTAGTCAAGATGATTGCAGAACAAGAATTATTAAGCAAGTGGCGTTCCCTTTCACCAGACAAACAAGAGGAAGTTTTAGATTTTATTGAATTTCTTCGTATGAAAACTTCTGTAAATAAAACTCCATTGGGAGAACGCTTACGCCAAATTCGTTCTAAAATTATTGATTCTGGTGAACCTTTATTAAGTCGAGATGAAATAGAAAAAGAAATTGCTAGTCGTCGTGGGGGAGTACAAGAAACTGAGGCATGAAGATAGCTTTTATCGATTCGGGAGTGCTAGTAACTGCGGCGCGTGGTGTGGGAGAAGATTCAGAGAAAGCTTTGGAAGTTTTAGCAGATTTAAACCGTGAATTTGCTTCGAGCGAATTTATCAAAATGGAAGTAATGCCTAAAGCAATTTACAATCGAAAAACGGCAGAAGCTGAATTTTATGAATCATTCTTTAGTGCCGTCACTTACTGGGCTAATGATATAGAAGAAGTAATACAAGATGCTTATAACATCGCTTGTCAGCATGGTTTAGCTGCTATGGATGCTCTGCATATTGCGGCTGCTTTGTCAACTGGTGCAGAGGAATTTTTGACGACTGAGAAAAAAACAAAGCCTATGTTTAGGATATCTAGTATTAATGTAATTTCTATTTTTGATTAGTGAAGTATCTTCCTGCCATGCCAAACGAAGCATAGATATTCTGCCCCCAAAAAGTAGTGCAGAGACTATGATATTAGTATCAATTACAACCCGTTGACAAACCATTCTAAACCCTCAACACAGGTTTTCTCATCAAAGATACGGTCTGACTTTGAATGATTCGTTCTGCAATGGGTGATGTATAGGCTGATTTGGAACTATGCCGATCTAATCTCAGGACATTTAAGATTCTAAATCCTCAAATATATCGTGCTGTTCTTGAAAAAGCCTTAGAGTGTGGGATAAACCTAAATCTTCTGCTAATAAATCAATACCGTCAATAATTTTGGGGATCTGAGCTTTATCAACTTGTAGTCCCACAAAGAATTTTTCTCTGTAATTTGGTCTTGACTGAAAGCGTTGTATTGCTATGAACAAAGGACGCATGACCTCATAGGCTTTCTCGGCTTTATTAATTGATATTGGAGGGATTGGAGATTGTAATCTGAGAACTGCTAGATCAATTAAATCTCTCGCTTCAACGCTGTCATCCATGAAGCGGTCGGAATTTGACAGTAGTTTAGAAGTAAAACAGTCATAGAGACTTAAGCAAGGAACAGGCGACCACTTGGGATATCTTGGCGGGTCAGGTTGGAAACGAGTTTCCGCAATAATTTCTGTTTTGATAGGCACATCATCTACAAAAACTATCATCCTGATTCCATATTGGTTAGTAGTACCACGTCCAATTTTGATTTTACTCAAATCACTAAATAATGCTTCATACCCACCATCAAATACTACTTTACGGAGGTATTTGTAGCCTTCTGTACCAACAGAAGCAATAAAATCAATGTCGTTACTCCATCTGTATTCTTCAAAATCAAGAGCAAGAAGAGTCCCACCACCGAAGTAAGCAGAACCCTCAAGAAGTACTTCAGAGTCTAAACATTCAAGAATCGTGAGAATTTTATTATGGTGTTCTATTCTGAATGTCATAAATCAACTTGCAACCAGGATTTATACCTTATAGCAAGCTTTTTGAGGAAAGCAAGTTCCTCACCTTCAAGGTTGTTAAACAGTGTACGATATGTCCAACCACGCTCGTAACGACTTAGCATTTCTTCTAGAGTAAACCGATATACATCTGCTGTTTGCCAACAGATTGATTCCAAAAAGGGTAGTCTTTTTGGGACAATAACATCATTAATTGTTGGTCTTGAGGTTGTCATAACTTTAAATTTTATGTCTGATATAGAAGAATTCACGCAGCAGTAGAGAAAATTATCGTAAACAATAACTGCTTAAAAGCTCGTAGTAGGGAAAGCCAACCAGAAAATATAATAATAGGACTTACGCCATGAATTATGTTAATCTTTAAATTAAGGGCGATTATTAGTATTATGTGATGACAAATACATCATTATAAATGACAACTACTAACAAAGAGGAATGTATATTATGTTAAACATAACACAAAATTACCTACAACAACTGCATGAAATTGACGATTATCTTTGGCTGGAAGAAACTATTAAACTTCTAAAAACCAAAAACTTAGAAAATTTGGACATAGATAATTTGATTGAGGAGTTAGAAAGTTTGGGAAGAAATGATTTAAACAAAGTTAGAAGTCTTTTAAAACAAATTATTATTCATCTTCTATTGTTAGAATATTGGCAGGAAGAATATGAACGCAATTATCGGCATTGGCAAGGTGAAATAATTGCTTTTCGAGATGATTTAAACAATAGCTTAACCACAACATTAAAAAATAAGCTAGTTCAAGGATTAGAGTCTATTTACAATGTTGCTGTTAAAATTGTCAGTACAAAAACAGGATTATCTAAAAATCTATTTACTCCCTGTTGTCCCTATTCTTTAGAACAATTATTAGATGATAACTGGTATCCTAAACAATAACTGCTATTGTATTGGCTGAAAGAGTGAATTATTAACCAATTTTTACATTTTTTTTTATAACAACCTGTTTATAAAACTCCTCTAGACCTTTCACACAAACTTGATCATCAAATAGACGATCCTTATTTTTCCTCATTTTTTCAAAGATATCATTTCTCCACTCTCGATTTAATCCCAAATTAACCGCAATTTCAATATATTCTTGTTCATTACTAGCAATAGTATCTGTGACACCGATCATTTTTAAAAAACTATCAGTGTGGCGACCGCGCATAAATTCCCCTGGACAAGTAACAATGGGAAGATTACAGGCTATGGCTTCTAGGCTAGTATTACCACCAGACCAGGTAAAAGTATCCAGATAAACATCTGAAAGTAAGTTAATCATTAAATAATCTAGCCGTTCTGGAATGCTAAGAAATACACAGTAATTTTTAAAGTCTAAATCAACAGCAGCAAAAGCACGTTTTAGACGTTGTTGCAGCAACCCACCACGCAGGAAGACAAATTTAGCTTGTGGCACACGGCAAGCAATTTCTGCAAAAATAAAATCGTATTGTGGTAAATATTTAAAAGGTGCTTGGCAGCATAAATAAATAACTGCATCATCTGATAACTGATAATCTGCACGACTTTTAACTATTGGCGGAATATAAGGTTTAGGGTAAGAAACACCAATATTAGGTAAAAGAATTAATTTTTCTGAGTAATGTGATTGAGCATTTTCCGCTTCCATTAACTCGCTAGATAAGAAATAATCAATAGTGGGTAAGCCTGTTGTTACCGGATGTCCCCAAGCTGTACATTGCACAGGTGCTAGTCGCAAACCTGCCATTTGCATAGTTTGTGGGTTCATACCAATTTCTGGAAAAACTAGAATATGTAGCTTATCGGCAATTATTTGTTGACAAACAGCGGATAAGTTATGGGGAATGTGGTGAAATACATCACTATATTCTTGAAATTGCTGAGTTACTGGATCTGAATTGTCTCCTGTGTAGTAACAATATATTTCAAATTTTTCATGGTTACAGTAACGCAGCCAGCCAGTTAACCATAAGGTTCCACTATAAGAATCTAGGTAATTGGAAGCGTAGCCAATCCGAATTTTTTGATTTGGCTGAAATTTAGGCATAGATAAAGGAACTACCCATTGGGGAAAGTTAGCCGCCATAATTTCATGCACTAACTGGCCATACTGACGCTGTAATTCAATATCATTTTGTGCTTGAAATGACAAGTAAAAGTTAGTCAGCCTACCTATACCTGCTAAAGCATTATTTTTCTCTTCAGGGGTTTTTAGAGATGTCTGTTGAATTAATTCTTGCAGTCCTTGAGTATAGCGTTGGCGATAGAAGTTGATTTCTTCTGGGTTGTCGTAGATTGATGGAACTGTTAAATACTTAAGAATTTGAAAAGTGTAATCATTAAGTAAAGATTTACAGGCGTTTTCGGCATAAGTGATTGCTTCTTGAATACGCCCACTACGCCGCAAATTAATAATTAACGAGAAATGTAAACTACCATCTGTAGGGTGAACTTGAATCCCTTGCTGGAGAGTTTGAAAATATTCATCCAGCAAGTTTAAATGCCTATAGCATTCACTTAATCGCCCATAAATTTCTGCATCACATGGTTGCAATTTTAGCAGTTCTTGAAAATGAGCGATCGCTTCTTTCCATTTGCCTTGAGAGTAAAGCTTATTGCTTAAGCAAAAAAAAACTGTTCGTCTCTAACTGGAATTAAACTTTCTAATTCATAAGTTGTAATATTTTCTGCTTTCGCTCGAATTATTCCATTTTGGTCTTCATGCTCTAAAATAATTCTGCCGTTGATGCGAGGTAGCAAAGCTTCCCATTGAATATCTGCTAAATCTGGCACAAGAGAGATTGCTAATCCTTCGGTAATATCTAAATCTTCTTGCATCAAAATATTCATTGCTACACTAGATAAAAATAGTTCGGCATCTTCTACAGCAATATTGTTGGTATTAATTAGTAAAGTAGTCTTTTCACTATCAGGATGAGTTGCTACTACCTTAAGAACTTGCTCCAACTCTGAACCGAGTGCATCTTCTGGTTGTGACCAATCAGGGAAAATAATCAAATTAGTTTCTTTAAGATTTAAACTCAGAAGTGTAGCTTCCACTAAGACTGAACTGACAGTTTCCGCCATCTTTGACCAGGAAAAATTTTGTACTTGCACTAAACCAGCAATAATCAATGCTTGACGAAAGCTAGGTTTTTGCACTTCACAGAGGGCGTTTGCTAGTTCATCTACATCGTCATCATTTACATATATTGCTGCTTCTCCTGCAACTTCGGGAATTGAGGCATTGGCACAAGTAATGACAGGACAACCACAAGCCATTGCTTCAATTATCGGCATCCCAAAACCTTCATATTTAGAAGGATAAACCAACGCTACAGCACCAGAATATGCTATTGCTAACTCTTCATCGCTAAGTTGCAGTGTATGAACTGTACTACCTGATGTATAAGCTCTAAATTCAGGTGATAATACACCACCAATTCCGGTCAAGATAATGTCAAATCCAGAACTGCTGGCAAGTTGAGCAAAAGCCTGGAAGAATAACATACTATTTTTATAACCACCACCAGCACCAACTAATAAGAAGTAAGGTTTGGTAATACCATACCTAGTTTTGAAATCATTAATTTCTTCAGGATTGGCAGGTGAAAACTGAGCATGAACACCACAATGGGCTACAGTAACAGTATCTCTTGGTATATCTGGGAAACATCTAGTAAGGTCATGCGCCGTATTTTCTGATATTGCTATGTAACTAGATGCTGCTTGGATAGCTTGATGCTTTTCTCTCCACATGGGATTATTCATATCCCATCCCATAACTTCTGGTATCATGTCATACGCCATGAATACAGAAGGTGTGGTTATAGGGGTAGTGTAGTAAGAAGAGATAAATAAATCTGCGCCTTCTTGATCACACACTTGCTGTAGCATTTCCCTATCAGCATCAGTATTGTTATAGTCGTAAGGGGGAATAGTGAGATAATGAATCCCATTAATTTGAGGTGCAGTATTAGCTCTATCTAAGACTAAGATATGACTAGCAAAATCAGTATTTGCCCATTGTTGTAATAAGCTTTTCCAAACTCTAGCTATTCCTGTAGCATATAATTGAAAAAATATTCCATCAATGATTATTGTTGGTTTCACTCTGACACTAAAAATCAAGTTAAGATAATTCTTTATTAAATCTAAGTCTCTGCTTTTATTAAACTTTAATACACTATCTAAGTCCTTAGTATATTGATAATCAATAAACTTTAAACCATCTGCTGTAAATAGAATATTCCAAGGACGGATATCAGCAACATTATCTATATATTGCAGTCTGTCAAATTCGGTTTCAATTTTCTGAATACAAGTTTCATAACTTGGCATCAAAATTTGTCCAAGTTGAGCAACATCAGAAAGCAGTACACCCGGAATTGTTTGAATATCTTGATTAAGATGTGATTTGTGAATCACTAATCCTTGTATATCCGCTTTAAGGAGATAACTACGAGGTTGTAAAGGATAACCGATATAGGGAAAGATAGATTCTCTTTGGTAATTGGGAGAATCAGCATAATAAAATGAACGTTTTAAATGAGCATCACAATGTGTTTTTGCTTCATAAGGCATTTTGTTAAACACAGGTTTAACTTGACTAATTTTTTCTAAAGTTAATTGTTGTTTTAAAACATCCTTACCACAAACTCTTGATTCATCCGGGTGAGGAAGTTCCATAATAAAAGATTTGGAAATATGATTGAGATTTTTTAAGAAATCTTCCGCATCTTGAATATGGTGTAAAACTGATAACAAAAGAGTAACGTCAAAATAAGTACAAGCTTCAATCGCTTTAAGTAGCCATTCGGTTGTTACTTCAGAATGAATTAGAATTATGTTATTTACACCTTCGAGTTTAATTAATTCTTGTTGTAAACGTGCATAATGGTATTGTTTCTCTATACTTACAAATACATTATCAGGAAATATTTTAGCAATATTAATACTAAAAAAACCTACATTGGAACCAATATCCAAAATAGTTTGATTGGGTTTGATATAACTTTTGATTACTTCTAATCTTTCAAAATCGTTTCCTCTAACTCCTTCTCTGATTAATTCTCCATTCAAATAAATAGATTGATAAACTTCAGGTAAATTATCTATTAGCTTCTCTAAAGTAGCCAAAGTATCTGGATCAATTTTTGAAACTTGATCATTATATTTTTTAAAACCACGAGCATATAATTGTTGATAGTTATCTATAATTAATTCAAATCCATTATCAATCAAAAATTGAGATGAAAATTTTGCTTTACCTCCTTCAGGTAAATCAGCGTCATCAAGTAAAACTATACATTTTTCTTTAAGTTTTGGTAATGCAGCTTTAATTTCGTTTAGTTGTTTTAAAGATGCTTTATTTTCATTTCCAGGTGTTGAATCATAACCATCTAAATACAGTAAGTCTATTTTTTCTGAAAAAGTATTGAGAAATATTTCCGAGTCTTGTATATAATATTTAATCCAAGGTTGATATTCTCCAGTTGCTTTCATTGAGTATTCAATGGCCTCTGGTAATATATCTACAGTGTGAACTGTACCGCCAAATTTAGAGCAATATTCACCAAATTTATATGTGGAATGTCCGCCACCTTTGTTGTTATCTCTTAAAGTTCCAATTTCAACAATATTGATATTGTTTGTTTTGAGAGAATACAATAATTCTAAAGCATTATACATACTTGAAAAGCGCCTTCTAAAAGTAGAATCTAGTTGCTTTTCATACTTGGCAAAATATTTTATTCCCTTTTCTTTATCTAGTTCTTTGTTAATTAATTCTATATCTATTTTATTCCAGTATTCTTGCTGTGGAAGTACTTTATTAAGTTTGCTTTGCATATTTTGCATAAAAGCATAGTAACTATTAGCGTCAGGATACTGATAGTATTGTTGACACATACTCCACATAGCATCTTTTTGAAAAATATGAAAATTTGGATCGTCATGATTATCATACCAACCCAATAGATTATTGTGCATTACAGTAGGAACTGTTTGCTCAAATAAACCATACTCTACAGCTAAACCATAAATATCATGATCAGAAAAGGCTAAATCTTGCTCGTGATTAAACAGTTGATTAATATTTCTATCTAAATCTGTATTTGTCTCTAGTCTTCTCCATAATTCATTCACATTTTTAGTGGAAAACAAAACAACTCCTGAAATATGTCTTTTATAGTGACTGGAATTGGCATACTCCATTATGCCCTTACATTCAGGTAAGAAACTCAATAAATAAGCAGCTCCACGATACATTTTATAATCCCAATCAGACTTTCTTATTGCGGGAATCCAATAAAAACTCCTTGGGTTTCCTGTCTGAGGATCATAAAATTTCTTTTCATCCCAATTTGCAAAAGGAAAAACTTCTGCATCGAGAATAACTACTTGATTGGATGTCATAAATCTATCAATACAATGACGTATAAACATAGATTTATACCATCCAAAAGGTTTATATTTTTGCTGCCATGTTACTTTCGGTAGTCTCCGAGACAAATCTATATCATTTTCATCAATATATGTTGCCCCTAATGCAGTAAGTAATTTAACTTCTGTTGAATTGAGATTACCTACAACTACTATTTCTGAAGTTGTTTTATTTCGTAGGTTAATAATGAGAAATTGGGCCGGCAAAAAATGTTCACGAGAGACTGTAATCAAATAACTTAACTGAGCTTTAATACTATTCATAATAAATTATGTTGATTGAGTTTTTATTGAAAATACTAAGCAGTTCTAAGGGCGATCGCTCTCTGTTTGTCGTTTTTTAATAGTGTCTAACATCACCTTGTAATCTTGCCGATCAGGGTGCAAACTAATCAATTTATCCAATGGTTCCATCGCACCTTTAAAATCTTTCAATTGCACTCTAAGCAAAGATAATTTCTCCAATGCAACTTGATTTTCTGGTTCTTTTTGTAATACCAACTCATAACCCTGGGCTTGTTGTTGCAATGAAGGCTCAACAGATACAGGTTCTGCTTGGGGGCTTTGCATAGCTCGTTGTATCATTGGAACTGCTGCAAACACAGTAGAACCAGCAAATGAAATAATTGATATTATTGCTAAACGCTGCTTTCGTCGCTCGTTTTTCTTCTGATGGGCAATGACATAATCTTCCCCTGAACCAGCCATGTTTTGTTGCTTCCTGTGGAAAATACTTAGATAATGTAAGCCTCTAGTAAAGAGAATACCCACAACATCACAGGAACTATCATTTGGATTACAAATTTTTCACACAATTTAAATGCTGACTAAAAACGAAGGTGATGTGAGGCGACATCAGTACATTTATACTGAAAAACTTCCGTTTAGAGTCAAGAATCTCACCGCCCGCGCGCAGCAATGCCCGTAAGGGCTGTAGGCGCAGAGGAGGCGGAGAAAAAATTTTAGCAATACTTTTTAATTCACCATAAAAATGCGGCGATCATAACTGCCTTTGATAATCAAGCGATCGCTCGTCTTAATTTAAACAATTTAGTTTTCTCTTTAGCTGACTAATTCAACTAAAGCATCTAAGTGAAAGCGGACTACGCATGAAACTGAGCAACCACGGTAATATTCAGTTGTGAATACTGAAAGAGTGATATTGGTCTGGCCAGGATCTACAATCTGCTTGACTTTGCAGATTTGCATTTTGTTCTTGCAGTAGGCAACGATGCGATCACCGGCCTTGATATCCAACGCTTTAATTTTCAATTTCTACTCAACCTCATCAATGTAAGAAAAAACCTACTGCTACGCTTGATTCGCTTACACAGTTGGTAATATGTATTCAGTATAGCATAAAAATGAGAGACAAATTATATCGAAACAAAAATATTATGTCAAGATTATTTATACTCAAAGTAACTGATAATTTTCAGTTTTTGCTAGGCACCGATTGAAAGTACTTATCCTCAAGTTGTGAAAAAGCAATCAACTCTAACCACCGCAAAGATGTAAAATTTTTGTTAAATTCATCAAGCATCTACAGTTTGCCCTCTTTTTATAAGGTATTCAGCATGACCGCAATGACATCAAAGGCATCTTCAGCGCTTCCTCATTTTTGTGAAGGGATTCAATATTTTGGTGAGGCGTTACCCAGTTTTGACACTTATGGTGCAACACCTGCCATAGAGTTGGGCAAAGGAGCGATCGCCGATCCCACAGATCCCGCAGCGGTCTATCAAACTTTGCTTGCTGCCGATGCCCTCCGCTACCTCACCCTCCAAGTCACTGGTAGTAAAGCCTCTGGACACCCTGGTGGTTTTGCCAGTCAAACAGAAGCCTATGCAGCGCTGGTCATGCTGGGTCACAAAAATATTATTACCGAAGTGGGACACCATGCCCCTGGATTCTATAGTGCCATGTTTTTGGATCGTTCTTTAGAAGACATGGGAATTTTTACCGTCCAACAATTGCGCGATCGCTTCCGCGAAAAACATGGTCTTTTAGGACACCTCTCTGGTTATATTCCCGGTATTCTGGCACCAGCTGGCCCCCTCGGACAAGGACAACACTTTGCCATGTCTGCCGCACTGCTGCATCAAGACAAATTATTTCCCTTTACTGTAGGCGATGGTGGATTAGGTGAACCCTACATCATGAGTGCAATGGCACATTTCAACACTGCTTATCCCAGTGTCACCAATTTCTTACCTGTGTTGGTGTGGAACGGTTATAGCCAAGAACACCATAGTATGGTATCTCTGAAAACTAACGCCCAGATGAAAGCATACTGGCAAGGTAACGGTTTTGCAGAGGTGGTATTAGTTGATGCCAAAGACTTTGATGACCAGAACCAACCAGGAGATTACGTTGATAGTACCGCTTTTTCCTTTGAGCAACGCCTAGCCTTTACCAAAGCTGTACTCTTGGGTATGGATAAAGCAGCCCATTCAGCCCTAAACGGTCAGTTAACTGTCTTCATCATTAAACAACTCAAAGGTGCCGGAGTCCACGCGCGGGGTTCCAAATCTCATAACCTGTATCCCAAAGATACATTAGATGCACCTCATATGATCAGTGCATTACAAACCCGTGCTTTACCTGTGGAAGCTTGGCAATTAGTCCGCACCAACGCCGAACGTGCAGGCGGAGGCCCAGCCGCCAAAACAGTAGTCACAGAATTTGAATTACCATTACCAGACTTAGGCGAATTGCCATTAGAAGAATATGCAGTTGGTGGTGATCCCAAAGTTTCCACAACCGCAATGGGTAAATTAGTGGGAATTGTCGGTAACAAAGATAGTAAATTCTTAGTCACCAACGCCGACGGTAACGAAGCCTCAGGAATTGGCAACATCAACCAAGCACTCAAAGTTATTCACCCCACAATTGATGATTTATATAACCAAGCACCAGACGGACAAGTTTACGAACCTTTGAGTGAAGATGCTTGTGCAGGTTTAGCGGCTGGTTTAGCGTTAATGGGTTCTAGAAGCTTGTGGTGTTCTTACGAATCTTTTGCCATCAACGGTTTACCAATTTGGCAAACAGTCACCCAAGCAATGGCAGAATTACGCCGTCCTACACCTTCAACTATTACATTATTTACTGCCGGCGCATTAGAACAAGGGCGTAACGGTTGGACACACCAACGTCCAGAAATAGAAGCTTACTTTGCTTCGTTGATGCGAAATGGCAATGTTTTCCCATTATTTCCCCCCGATGCTAACAGTATCCAAGCTTGTTATGACTGGGCATTAAAAACTAAGAATAAGGGAGTTGTGATTACAGCCAGTAAATCACCGTTACCAATTCGCACAACTTTTGCCCAAACTCATCAAGGTTTACGTGATGGTGCAGTATTGTTGCATGAAGTTCCTGGTGATCAACAAGTTGTGTTTGCAGTTATTGGCGATATGACATTAATGCCAGTATTTGAAGCAGCTGCATTCTTAGAAACAGAAGGTATTGGCGTGAAGATAGTTTCTATTATTAATCCTCGCCGTTTATATCGTCCTGATGATACCGCTTGGGAAACTTGTTCAGAACCCGATGCTGGGTTTATGGATGATGCCAAATTTGCTGAATTATTTGCTGGTAATGCCTTAATTGGTGTAACTGGTGGTGCAGCCGCGATGTTAGAACCAATTATGTTACGCAGTAATTGTAAACGTGATACTTTCGCCTGGAAGCGTGGGGAAACTACAGCGAGTGCAGGTGAGTTGATGGCGTTTAATGGATTGACTGCTGAGGCATTAACAAAGCGGGCGATCGCGTTAGTGCATTAATATTCTATGTAATTGAGATATTATCTCCCTGCCCATTTTCAAAAAGGGTAGGGATTTTTTACGTTTTAAATACTGAGGATATTCTTTAATTTGACTATGATAATTCAGGATTTTACTATTTTTAGGTCTAAAGTGCTACAGTAATTTTCATACTTAAGCCAACGTAATAACTCTTAGACAGTGATGCCTTCAAACTTCGACCTAAGACTTCAACACTTAGAAGACAACATCAGACAAGACCAAGATTTGCTAAAAAAGTATGAAGATTCCTTGCGATATGAAGATGACCCACGTCGCCAGGCTAGGTACAGCAGAGAAATTGAGCAATTGAGGGAATCTGCTAATCGTTATCGCAAGGAATATGATGAGTAGAAACATTTCATAGCCGACTAATAGAAAATCGTAGAGAATTTTTAGGCAGTGAAATTCAGCGTCTTAGAAGGGAAATAGCTTTTAAAGAAAGTTTTATTAGGGAAAAAACTAATGAGCGTGCTGAACTATTGGAAGTGCTAAAGACACATGGAGCTTTAGAAGAGTACACAATGCTACAAGAAATTTATCTTGATAATGTAGCCAACCTCAATGAAATTAATAAACGCATAGCGGAATTAAAACAATTTGAGGAGGAAAAAAGTACCTTAAAAATTGAAAAAGAACGGTTACTTCAACGCGCACGTCGTGATCGTGAAGAACGTAATGAGCAAGCTGAACTTGCTATTAATTTATTCAGCACTAACTCTCGATTTCTTTACGATGTTCCAGGAACACTTGTTATTAATGTTGATGATAATGGCTTTAGTTTCCGAGTAGAAATTAGACGTGATGGTAGTGAAGGGATAGATAAAATGAAGATATTCTGTTATGACCTAATGTTGGCACAACTGTGGTCAGAGCATGATACTTCACCCCGGATACTAATTCATGACAGTACGATTTTTGATGGTGTAGATGAGAGACAGGTAGCCCTGGCTTTACAACTAGCTGATAGAGAGTCAAGGAGACTTGGTTTTCAATATATCTGTACATTAAATTCCGATATGGTTCCTCGCTCAGAGTTCCCTCTAGATTTTGATTTTGATTCTTTTGTCAGACTTAAACTTACTGATGAAAGTGAGGAAGGAGGTTTACTAGGTATAAGTTTTTAACGAAACGGAATAAAAATTTTTACACTAAGGCATAATTACGGGAATAACTTGATTTTTATTTCGCCGATAAACTAGAAAATCACTATCAAAAGTTAACAAAAAACTATTTAAATACAGTTCAGACATACGCACCAAACAAGCATCAGCCAAAGACATCGGTACAGAATGATACGTTTTGATAAGTTCCCCAATAATTGCAGCTTCTTCATGAAATTTAAAAGGTATGTCAATCACTCCAATCTTGACCAAATTGATTATAGCTTCTTGACCACCATAAACATTTCGCAATATAAAACAAGCTTCTGAAATAACAGCTTCACAAGTTAATAAAGGTGGTTCAATATTAGCCCATTGTGCTGTTACCCATGTATGAAAATTATCACGGCGATTAATTGCAGCAACCAATGGCCCCGTATCTAGCAATACACAACCCCTCATCATGAACCGTAACCATCCAAATAATTTTTATTGGTAGACAAATCATTTGCTGCTTCCACACAACCAATGTATTCTTGAGCCATAATCAAAGCCGAAATACCTGAATTTTGGGGTTGATTTGCTAACCCTTCTTTGTGGATTTTCGCTAGTAAAAATTCTACAAAATCCAGCGCCTCTTGTTGCCTATCAGGAGGTAATATCCTTACCTTGTCTATGATGATTTCTTCAATACTCATTTTATTTGTCCTTTGGGAAAAATAAATATAGAGTTTAAATTTTATCATATAACACTAACTTATAGGGCAAAATTGATATATTTATATCATCTCACCCTAAGTACCCGACTCACCTTAATATCAAAATAACGAATAGCAGAAAATTTAAAATTTAACTTGTGCAGAGTGAAAAAAAATGGATGCAGATAAAAAGTCAGTTATATCAACAATAAACGTACAATCACAAGCAGATGCGGAACTAGAACGCAAGTTGCGAGAACTCAAGTTTAAACAAGAACTACGAAAAGATTGGATTTTATTTATTGTGCGGGATGTAGTGATTTTTCCTGCCGCGATCGCCTGGATTTTTGCTATTACTGGCTATTCTCTATTTTTACTCATCAATAAATAAGATTCCCCTCCTCGCTGGCTAGCGAAAAGGGGTTTTATCTTTGCCTAAGCAAGCTAAGTTTATGTGTCGGCGTTAATTAAAAGTTGTAACCAATACCCAACAACAGACCGACATCCGTGCTATCTAGAAAAGCTGCATTTACTCCACCTGTGACTGTAAAGCGATCGCCTAAAGGCACATCTACACCACCTGTTAGCAATAAACCAACATCAGAACCGTCTCCAGTCTCAATAGCTACACCTGCACCCACGTAAGGCGATATAGCAAATTGTTGTCCACCCAAGGCATCGGTAGCACGGGGGGAAAAATCTAAAGTTACGGGAACCAAAAACATTGTATCGTCACCAAATATTACCGATGGCCGCACCGAGATAGTATTTGTCAGTCCAACTTTGCTGATGACGGCAAAATTACTTTCACTGAGTGTCCTATCGCCAGCAATACCAATGTTACCAGCAACCCCAACATAACTAGAACCACCACGGGTAGCTGTCCCTGGCTCTACCCCAGGCGTGGGTTGTGCTGCTGGGGGTTGTTGAGTAACTCCCAGATTAGGTGGAATCAAGACTTCGTTAATTACATGAATTACACCATTGCTGGCTTGGACATTCGGCTGAATCACATTGGCTTCGTTGACGGCAATTTGATTTGTAGCGCTGTCAATTTGAATATTTACAGGTACTTCTTCAAAGGTTTTCAATTCTCCAGCTGAGAGTTGATTAGCAGTTAATTCACCAGGAACCACATGATATCGCAAAATCTTAATCAGTAATTCTCGGTTCTCTGGTTGCTGCAACTCTTCTAAAGTACCAGCAGGCAAAGCGGCAAATGCTTCATCGGTGGGAGCAAAAACTGTATAAGGGCCTGGTTGTTGGAGAATAGTCGTTAAACCTGCTGCCTGCAATAAAGCAGTTAAGCTGGTAAAAGACTCACTCGCTGCTGCTAGAGAAACAATATCTTGAGCAGTTTGAGTATCACCACCACCCCTAACTATATAATTAGCGGCTGGAATATTGGTCGCTAGAGCCTGCATTTGTCCCTGTCTGACTAAAGCTTGATACAAAATTGCCGTTGCTTCGGCGCGAGTCAAAGGTTGTAATGGATTAAGTCGATTGACATTCGGATAGTTGACGACAATATTGGCTTGTGTAGCAGCCGCGACACTATTTACAGCATAATTAGGTATGGCTGAGGCATCTGTAAAGTAAGTGTTAAGAACACCTGAGGGATTTTCCCCAGCTTGCAAACCCAAACCATTTGTTAAAGCAACGATCGCCTCAACCTTGGGAATTTGCTGATTTGGTAAAAACACATTCCCCGGATAACCTGACATAAATCCAGTTTCGTAGGCTTCTTGAATTGCTGAAGCTGCCCAAAAACCCGCAGGAACATCTGTAAACCCACCTGGGCTGAGTTGTCGCACTGATTGTCTGTCGAAAGCCCTTTGAATCATGGCGGCAAATTCAGCCCGACTTACAGGTTGATTTGGTCTGAAAGTCCCATCAGGGAAGCCAGAAACAACGTTTCTTTCAGCTAGTGCTTGAATAAATGGACGTGCCCAATAATCTGAGCCAATATCCGATAAGTTAATAGTTGAAGCGGGTGCGGGAGTCGTAGGAGTGGGAGTTTGAGCTGAGGCTGTCCCAGAAATGATGATGGGATTTACTGCGGCTAAGGTTACTCCTAAAGCTAGCAAAGTTGTGCTTGCTGATGACCAACGTAAGAAACTAATCATGAAAATATCCTCCACAAAAAACTGTAAAACACTGTAAAAAATTTTGGCTCGCCAAGGGTAGATACATTAGTATGCGGTTAATATCTATGCTCCAAATTCCGAAAGTATAAACGGGAAATGTTAACTCTTAAAAATCAAAAATTATGAGAAGACAATCATTGTTCCTTAATCATGGGCAATAAGTAAGAGTAAGGACATTTGATAGCTATCTTGCTGAAATGAACGAAAATAGCTTACATCAGCAAACTTACACAGTAAGAACGCTTAAATAATATTAAAAAAAAGGGATTTTTCCAAATCTTACGACTAATCCTCTCAGATTTGGCTCAATTACACAACTAGCTTAAGGTCAAACTTGTATTTTTTTTATCTTCCCTTAGGTAGTTGACTGAATTATAAAAAATGGTTTTTAAACGAAAATATTTACTTTAAATATTAATAAAATACTAAAAAATTAATATTTTTTTATCTTTGAATAAACAGGATGAAAAATTTTCTCCAAATATTTAAATTACTAAAAAAGTTATTTATTGGATTGCAAGATATTTAAATAATTTTATGTTTCTTTTTTTGCACTCTTAGCGGGGAATTTCTATAATAAGACTTACGCAACTGGCATATTATTTTAAGTTTGTAGTGAGGACTTTAGTCCTCTCTGCGAGACGCTCCGCGGTAAGCGCAGCTATACAATGACGAAAATACGTGTTTGGTTACGTAAGTCCTGATATTAATTCGCTTTTCATTAATCAAAAAAAGTTGCTTTTTTAAGTTTGCAATTTCCAGTATGTAACAAATAAAAAATCAATGATAAATAAATAAAAATATTAACCAAAAAGCCCAAAGTGAATATGTTAATAACTATAGAAAATTCTTGCTTCCATAGTAAAGAAATAACTTGAGACAAAACGCAGTTTCCGGTAAGCTGATGACGAGGCTAAGTTTATACCTACGGTACTGCCCTGCCAGGGGTAGTAGCAAATGCTTCCCAGTCTAGAGAGTAGAATGACTCAGGTACTGAATAATTTAGTCTTAGAGGCGGTAAAATTGCAAACAAAAGAAAATTTAGATCAATTGTGGATTGTACGCTGTTTTGCCGCAGTGCTACTCTTTGGTCAAGTATTGCTACATTTGCTCCAAGGAAAAACTTACTACCGCAAGATTTTGCAACATATGGTGACCACCGGGCCTGGTTCTATCTCGCCAGTTCTTCTTGTCAGTGGGTTTGCAGGTATGATTTTTACCATTCAAACTGCTAGAGAATTAGTCAGATTTGGTGCTGTTGGTGCAGTAGGCGGTGCTTTTGCATTAGCTTTTTGTCGAGAATTAGCTCCTCTTTTAACAGCTAGTATTATTGCTGGACAAGTAGGTTCTGCTTTTGCCGCAGAAATAGGGGCGATGCGGGTGACAGAACAAATTGATGCACTTTATATGCTGAAAACAAATCCCATTGATTATTTAGTACTTCCTAGAGTCATTGCTTGCGTTTTGATGATGCCAATTATGATGATTTTTGCTTTAATTACAGGCATCAGTGGTGGAGTTTTTGCCGCAGCAGAGTTTTACAATATTGATCCAGGGGCTTTTTTGGAGTCAGTGAGGACTTTTTTAGAGCCATCAGATTTATTTATGATTTTACTCAAAGGGTTTATTTTTGGAATTATAGTTGCTGTCATTGGCTGTAGTTGGGGTTTAACTACTAAAGGAGGAGCAAAAGAAGTTGGAGAATCAGCGACAAAGGCAGTGGTTACGACTTGGGTATCAATTTTTATGATGGACTTTTTTCTTTCGTTAGCTATGTTTGGTAAGCCTACGCTTTAAACTATTAAAGTCTGGTAACTAGTGGCATACGATATATCTGTAAAAAAGTCAGATCCAAAAATCATAAACAAGCGCGTAGTAGTACTAGTTATCTCGGTGAAAGAGTAACTTATTGTACACAAAATTTATCTCTGCATTGTAGCAATTAATCTCAATAAAAAAAGTTTTGGATAATATGGTGAATTGACGAGCAATCAAGAAATTTGATTGCTATATTGTACTAAATAACTATTTAGGTGAGGATGGGAAAGCTGTGCGTAATGATTTACATGGCTTAGAGATTAGTCAAAGAGAATTACAAAAGTTGACTAATTTACCTGTGAAAGACGAACTCATTATTATTAGCAATCCTTTAAAAAATCTGATTAAAAAAATTGTAAATAAACTTAAAGGTTCCGAAGGAGCGACTGTAGTTTTTATTAGCTGTTCTATATTTGTTTTTAGCTATTTAGTTTTTGATATTTTTATTAAGTTGTTTGCTACTTGGGTAACTATTCCTTCGTGGATTGTGTTAATCATGTTATGTTTTTGGGGTGGAGGCATAACACAGATTACTTTGTATTATTTATGGTGGAGAAGATTGAAAATTCTTCATGATAATATGACCAACTCTTTAGAAATACTGTTAAATGATGTTGATAGGTATAATGCAGTTATCAAGGCAATACATATCAACGACCAAATAGAAGAAGCTGGTAATCCAGAAGTAACCATCAAAGAAAGGGAAAAAGTCATTGCCGCACTCAAACTCACCAAGAGCGATTTAATTCGGGCTTTAAAGACAGAAAGAATTTTGCGAGAAAATAAGAATTTTATCCTTAGCAATACAGAGCTATTTGTTAACAATTTAGCAACTTTAACAGCGATGCAAGTCACAGAACGGGCCACTGAACATGGTAGGTTACTCAATGAAGCATTGCAGATTGCATTAGATGTACAACTGGAAATGTCAAGGTTGCAAGCCCAGCGTTAGCCTACATTTTTTGATGAATGTCGCATGAGAGTCAAGAATAGACTAGCTGTAATTGTAGCTTTTTCCATCGCCAAGCACCCCAGCGTTGCAATCCAAGGTCTAACATAAAGAGGTGTGAATTTAACGATCGCCTGTTGGTATGGACTGGAAAGAAATTCGAGGTAACTGGGTACTCATTCCCCGCAATCCCATTGGGATAATCCATTTCTTGGGAGGTGCCTTTGTTGCGACTGCGCCCCATTTGACTTACCGTTGGTTATTAGAACAACTAGCCAGTAAGGGATATGTAATTATTGCTACGCCATTTGTCAATACTTTAGACCATATTGCGATCGCTAAAACTGTACTACTTAACTTTGAGCGCACCATAGAACGTCTACAAGATAGTGGGACATTACGCAAACTTTACCTCCCTACCTACGGACTGGGGCATAGTATGGGTTGTAAGCTGCACTTACTTATAGGTAGCCTTTTGCCTGTAGAACGTGCCGGCAATATTTTAATCTCCTTTAATAACTATGCTGCTAAAGAAGCTATCCCCTTAGTAGAACAATTTAACTCTACTTTGATGATAGAGTTCACCCCCTCACCATTGGAAACTAACCAATTGGTGCAAGAACGTTATCAAATCCGTCGCAACTTACTGATCAAATTTACTAACGATACTATCGACCAATCAACAGCTTTAACTAAAATTTTACAAGCCCGTTTTCCGGAGATGGTGACTACACAAACCTTACCGGGAACTCACACCACACCCTTGGGTCAAGATATCAAATGGCAATCAGGAGCATCATTTACGCCCTTGGATGCTTTAGGTCAATGGTTTAGACAAGAAGTTTACCGCGATTTAAATGAGTTAAAACGTGTAATTCTTTTATGGATCAACCCGCTTTCTCCACCATAATGTTTTATTTTTAGTGTTTAATAACTTTTAAATAAAAAATTTTAATTAGACTGTTTGATAAAATTATATGTTTCAAATACTAGTAATTGATGATGATATTTCTATACTAACACTCCTGACAAGAATGCTAGAAAAAGAGGGTTATCAAATAATTGCTGCTTGTAATGGAGATGAAGGCATTGCTCAAGCGATCGCTTACAATCCAGCACTGATTATTTGTGATTGGATTATGCCAGGATTGAATGGCTTAGAAGTCTGTAAACGGATTAAAACCGATCCCAATTTATCTACAACATTCTTTATTTTTTTAACATCTTTGGATTCCATCGCTGATCGTGTCCAAGGACTAGATGCGGGTGCTGATGATTTTATCGCCAAACCCATTGAAAAAAATGAACTGCAAGCTAGAGTCAGAGCAGGATTGCGCTTACATCAATTAAGTCGAGACTTGCAAACCCAAAAACTGCTGTTAGAAACCGAATTAACCGAAGCAGCAGAATATGTGCGATCGCTGCTACCTGAGCCAGTTAGTGAACCTTTCAGCATCAATTCCCGATTCATTCCCTCTCGCCAACTCGGTGGCGACTGTTTCGATTACTACTGGCTAGATTCCGACTACCTGGCAATATACCTACTAGATACTGCTGGACACGGACTCAAAGCTGCTCTCCCCTCGATTTCCGTGCTGAATCTCTTACGTTCTCGGGCCTTAAAAGGACTAAATTACTATCAACCTAGTCATGTCCTCGAAGCTTTAAACGAAACCTTCCAGATGAATTACCAAAATGATAAATACTTTACTATTTGGTATGGTGTTTATAACCGAGTTACAAGACAATTAGTTTATGCCAGTGCTGGACATCCACCAGCAATATTAGTATCTGGCACAACTGCTAAAAATACTAAAATACAATTATTGAGAACTCCTGGTATGCCAGTCGGGATGTTTCCCGAATCCAAATATGTGGATGAGTGTTGCCATATTCAAAAATATAGTAGCCTTTATATTTTTAGTGATGGTGCTTACGAAATTACTAAATTGGATGGCACACTTTGGAGTTTAGATGCTTTTATTCAAATACTTGTAAGCTTACAACATACTATAGATCGACAACTCGATCAAGTATTGAATTATCTCATCGCTTTGAACTCCAAAGAGGCTTTTGATGATGATTTATCAATCCTGCAAATTAACTTTGATTAATTAAGTGTGAGAAACTACAACTTGATTAAACTCATCTTGATTAGGAAATATCTCAAATACTTTATCCATACCGGTTAATTCAAATAATATTCTAATTTGTTCATTAATAGAGCAAAGAACTAGTCTAGTATCTGCCGCCCTTAAAGTTTTAAAAGCTAAAACTAAAGCTCCCAAGGCTGAACTATCCATAAATGTCACATCTTGACAATCAACTAACACAATTTTGGCACCACTATCTAAAAGATGAGTAATATGTTGCCGTAAATCTTGTGAGTTTGTAGTATTGACAATTCCACTGAGTTTAATGACTTTCACTTGTTGGTTCATAATATTTATGCCTGGATTGTGTTAAGAGAATGTAATTATTTTGCTAGCTAGTATTATATCCCAAGAGGTCTTTTTTGCAAAAAACTAGCAAAATGGAATATTAGTTATTAATCTCTAGTGGTACATAATAAATCCTTATTTAAAAATAATAAAGTATCAAAGATTTCATTTAGAAAAATTTTAGCTAGTGTCTGCGACTAAAAAAATCTAGATAGTAACTACGAACACATTTTCCGATTTCCTCTGAAGATGCGAAAAAACATAAACATAACTTTTAAGCTCAATTAAAATTAGTATCAGTTGCATCAAAATTCAATTAATGAAGTCATTGTTTGATAATTAAGGTGGTACATTGACAATAAAATCTTGGCATCAACACAGTACAAATACACATGAGTAAAAAAATGCAACACACGAATATGTAAATTTTGGGTAACTTCACCCAACTCATGTATATATATTTTCAAAGTATAAACCCCATCTTTTTCAGCAGTAACTTTACCAACGGTTTGAGTTGTAAAATAGGGCTACTGTTTTAGTATTCCCCATCTTTGCCATTTCTTAAACATACCCCTAGTAACGCTGCCTTGGAAGACAAAAAGCTGATTTCGTATGGTATCCCTGTTTCCGACGCGTTGTACTAGTTAAACCTTGTCTATTTTGATGTAATCATCAATTTGCAAATACTAAGAGCTTCCGTCTGGTTGTATTTTAGAGAAGACATAGTAATTTTTAATCATTTGCGTAAAATAAAATGACCACAACACTTGAATAATTAAGTTTAGCATCTGTATATTCTCATAATTCAATTTGGATGGCTATAGCTATAGGGATAGATTTTTGTTAATACTTAATAGCTATATCTTCCGGTAGAAGGAAAACTAGATACTAATAAATAAATTACTGATAAGACTTCTGATAAATTAAATCATGAACATTATTGCGTGGATCATTCTTGGTCTGATTGCTGGAGCGATCGCTAAGGCTATTTACCCTGGACATCAAGGTGGTGGCATCATTGCAACTATGGCTTTAGGTATTATCGGTGCTTTAATTGGGGGTAGTATATTTACTCTTTTACAAACAGGAAGATTACAATTAACTACGGCAGCGTTGAGTATTCCCGGTCTAATTGTTGCTATTATTGGTGCAATAATTGCCATTTTCTTATGGGGATTACTAACTGGCCGTAGGAGTTATTAGGTAGTTATAAAGACAAAATTAATGAGGAAATTTGCTAATTTAGGAGAAATAAAAAATACTCCACTTTTTATGAGAGAGTGGAGTATTTAAAATTAACAACCAATCCGGTCATAGATTAAGCAAGAAGCTAATTAATCTATCACTTTTTTAATTTCATCTTTGATATTTTCTGTAGTATGGATAACTTGGGATTCAGCTTGCTTTGATTGTCCTTCTGCTTTATCTGCTGGGTTACCAGTTACTTCACCAACTACCTCTTGCACCTTGCCTTCAATATTTTTAGCAGTAGCTTCTACTCTTTTTTCGATACTCATATTTTTTGGCACCTTTAAATGACTAAATTTATGGAAAACATACTCAATAGACTACCACTATGAGTTGATTTTTCCTGTCTATCGTGAGATAGAATTTATGTTTTCAGGGCACAGCAATACTGTACCCCTATGGTGTGGTGAATTAAGCAAAAAATGTCTAAACGTTCACCTTAGCTTTTGACCAAACTCCATTTTCATCTTCGTCGTACTTCTGATGTACGGATTCCCAAGCAGCCTGTTCAGATGTGAACTCGTCACTTGTTTCATCTAAAACGGCGTTGTAGCGCTCAATAAACGTGCGTTGAGCTTCTGGAGAAAGATGAGCGCGGACTTCAGGAGACAAGTCATCTGGACTATTGCAAGGCCCAGAACAAGGATGACTCAAGGTTTTATTGGTGGTGTGAATTTCTTCTGCACCAGCACTTTCTAGCAGCAATTGAAATTCTCCCACGCGATCGCTTGGTACTTCTGTCATCAATAAAAATTCACCAGCTTGTAAGCGAGTTTGGTAGATAGCAGCTTTCTCTTCTGGCATTCCCCAAGCAGTCAAAGCCGAGACTAAACCAGCACCAGCACTACCTGCGATCGCACCACTAGCAGCACCTAGTAGTAAAGCACTAATGGGGCCAGCCGCCACAATAGGGCCAACAAAAGGAATTAACAATACACCTACACCAGTTAACAAGCTGAGAAAAGAACCAAACAGAGAACCAAAAATTGCCCCGGTTCTCAAACCTCCCAAAATCACATCTTTTTTAGTGATGAAGCCAGAAATTCGCGTTTCTGATTGGAAATTTCTGCCCATGATCGAAATATGATCTCTCGGCACACCCCGGTCGAGCAAACGTCGAATAACTTGATCAACCTGTTTCTGTTCTTTCAATACAGCTGATATGGTACGTTCTGCCTGATATACTTCTGGCATTTGAATACTCCTTAAATTTTGTTTGTTTTTGTGAGGTAAACGCATGAGCTACATGCAAAGAAAAACTTTAATTTTTCCTTCAACTCACACGTTATTGAGGTTAGATATATCTGCTAATAGCTACACACCTATTGGGGACTTAGTTTCGCCCGCTGGTTGTGTACCATTTGGGTGTAAAGCCTGCCCTTCAATAAATGAACGCAGCATCCAAGCCATTTCTTCATGGTCTTCCATAAGTCCAGTCAGAAAGTCAGAAGTTCCTTCATCATGAAACTGCTCACTACACTGATCCACATGATCTCTCAAGTTACGAATCACTTGTTCGTGATCTTCTACTAGACGGGCTACCATCTCTGTAGCTAAGGGAATATGCTCACCATATTCTTTGAGCGTGGCAATCTTCAAAAAGCCTTCCATAGTACCCACTGGGTAACCACCCAAAGCCCGAACTCGCTCTGCTAAAGCATCAATATTTAGAGTCAGCTTTTCGTATTGTTCTTCCCAAATTTGGTGTAAGCTACGGAATTGGGGACCGACAACATCCCAATGGTATTTTTTGGTTTTTACTATCAAAATGTATGAATCTGCTAAATCCCGATTCAAGAGTTCTATTACACCTTGACGCTGTTCTTCTGTTAAACCAATATTGATTGCACGCATAATTTTCCATCCATAAGCGAACCTCTTTATTAAGTTTCTAAAAGATAGACTTTATAAACATCAGCCATAGGAAAGATTATTGCTAATCAATAATTTACAACCTAAGGTGAGTTTTATTTGTATCTATTAATAGATAAAACCAGATTTATATTAATAATTAATTGTTAAAAATATGATATTTTTTGACATTTTTAAACCTAAATCAATAATGGCTATTCATGTTAAATAAATAGAGTTGAATCAAGGGACTATTACCCATAAAATATCTCAATAACAGTAACGAAGATTATCGAAGACCTTACGTGATCAGGGAAAATATCCTCAAAAAAATACTTTTATTCGTTAATTTAACCTTTTCCTAGCTGTTTCTTAATTTATTTGGGGTACGGTTTACGGCATTATATCCGAATTAATACTGACTCAATTAAGTATGTAACCGTTCCTTGGTACATACTCAAATTCATTATGCGCCCCGGCTGTCAAGTACATATTTGCATATGAAACTATTGTAATTTCCAGAAATATTTATGACCCTGATACAAGGCGAGGCGATCGCACCCCCTCAAAATGATTTACATCTAGTAGTAGCTACACCAGAAGTTGTTTTCCTAAGTGAACTTTACTTCCAAGACTTCGATAGCTTAATTAATGCTGGCACCAACCAAACTTGGATAGATATTCAAACGCTCCCCGGTTGGTATACTAACCGCACCACGATTAATGCAGGTACTGGTAGTAATAATGCTGGGAGTCTCTACAGTTTTGGTGCTACAGGAGACACCGATAGAGCTTTAGGTTCAGTGGCATCCAACACCACAGGGGATATTTACTACGGCATTCGTTTCTTAAATGATACTGATGTCGTGATTCCCTCCTTGGCAATTAATTATATAGGTGAACAATGGCGCAATGGCGGCAATACAACCCCACAAAAACTAGACTTTGCTTACCAAATTGGAGCTACTGACTTAACTTCTGGCTCATGGATTGACCTTGATTCTTTGGACTTTTTAGGGCCAATTGCCACAGCTTCAGCCAGTGCTTTAGATGGCAATGCCAACAGCATCAGCCTTTCTGATACCCTTACTGGATTAGCTTTAGCATCCGGTGACGAAATTTGGTTGCGTTGGACAGATATCAACGACCCTGGTAATGATCATGGATTGGCAATTGATAATTTACAGGTTGCTGTACCTGAGATGACAACTTTGCCCCCAGGGGTAATTTCTCTAAGTAGTCCCTATTTACAAAACTTTGATAGCTTAATCAGTGCTGGAAACGCACCTTGGGAGAATACGGTAACCATCCCTGGTTGGTACGCTACCCGTTCTCCCATTGTGACTGGTACTGGTAGTAATAATGCTGGTAACCTTTACAGTTTTGGTGCAATCGGAGACAGCGATAGAGCCTTGGGTTCAGTAGCTTCTGGTGGTACTGGTACTATTCACTACGGAGCGCGCTTTTATAATGATACCGATGCGACTATCACGACTCTTGCAGTTAGTTACATCGGTGAACAATGGCGCAATGGGGGGAATACAACCCAGCATAAACTAGACTTTGCTTACAAAATTGATGCGACTGATTTAACTACCGGCTCATGGATAGACGTTGATGCTCTTGATTTTGTAGGGGCGATCGCTACTAGTGCCGCTGGTGCTTTAAACGGCAATGATAGCGCCAATCGCGTAAGTATTTCTGATGCGATCGCCGGGTTATCTTTAGCGCCTGGGGAAGAAATTTGGTTACGGTGGACAGATGTCGATGATCCTGGTTCTGATCATGGTTTGGCAATTGATAATGTCCAAATTTCCACCACTGCATTACCTGGAATCACCTTGCTTGAGACTGGTGGTAGTACCAATGTGACAGAGGGGGGTGAAACAGATACTTATACTTTAGTTTTGAATACCCAACCCACAAACAACGTCACCGTTAATATTCTGCCTGATGATCAGACGACAACTACGCCATCTACAGTTACCTTTACACCAGACAACTGGAACCTATCACAAACAGTCACAGTAATTGCTACTGATGATGATGTCATAGAAGGCACGCATTTTAGTACTATTAGCCACACAGTCACCAGTGACGATAGTACTTACAATGCCATCAGTCTAGCCTCAATTCAGGCTACCATTACTGACAATGATGTAGTCACAGAAATTACTAAGATTCATGAAATTCAAGGTAGTGGGGCTGTTGCTAATTTCCCCAGTAGTTTCAAAACCATTGAAGGCATCGTAGTTGGAGACTTTCAAGCTGTAGGTAGCACTTCCAACCTGCTGGGCTTTTATGTCCAAGAAGAAGATGAAGATGCTGATAATAATCCTTTAACTTCAGAAGGGATTTTTGTCTTTGATGACAACTTGGGCATAGATGTCAAAGTTGGTGACAAAGTAAGAGTTACAGGACAAGTCAGCGAATTTGCCAGCAGTGGTAGCAGCCTGACTCAACTGAGAAACCTCACTAATATCACTGTAGTCAGTGAAAACAACTCCTTACCCACAGCCACAGTTCTGACATTCCCCTTAGCAAATATTAACGACCTCGAAGCCGTGGAAGGGATGCGGGTGACTATACCCCAAACCATGACGGTAACTGAACATTTCCAATTAGGAAGGTTTGGGCAAATTGTTTTATCTTCTGATGGTGACACTAACCAACCAGGAACTGATAAAAGATTAGAACAATATACCCAATTCAACGCGCCTAGTATTAGTGGTAACGCCGCTTATTTAGAAGAAATTGCCAAACGCCGCATCATTTTAGACGATGGCCAAGGAACTCAAAATCCTGACCCCATTATCCACGGTCGCGGCGGTGAACCTTTGAGTGGGGAAAATACACTCCGGGGTGGTGATACAGTTATTGGACTATCAGGCATTTTAGATGCCCGCTTTGGTGATTATCGTCTCCAACCTGTAGAACCTATAGACTTTTCACCCAGCAATCCACGACCAAAAACAGTGCCAAATGTCGGTGGTACAATCCAAGTTGCCAGTTTCAATGTCCTCAACTACTTTAACGGCAATGGTCTGGGTGGCGGCTTCCCCACACCTAGAGGCGCAGATAACCTATTGGAGTTTAATCGACAACGCGAAAAAATTATTCAAGCCATCCTGGGTATGGATGCAGATATTCTCGGCTTAATTGAGTTAGAGAACGATGGCTATGGACCAAATAGTGCCATTCGGGATTTAGTCAACGGTTTGAATGCTGCGACTGGTGCCGATACTTACGCCATTATTGATCCGGGAACTCCGCAACTGGGTACTGATGCCATCGCCGTGGGTTTTATTTATAAACCTGGTAGTGTTACCCCTGTAGGTGAAGCAGCCACAGTTCCCGATGGCTTTGGCCAAGGTGCATTTGATAATAATAACCGTAAACCTCTAGCGCAGACGTTCCAAGAAAATTCTAGTGGTGAACAATTTACCGCAGTTGTCAATCACTTCAAATCCAAAGGTTCTAGTGCTGGAGGCGAAGGCGATGCAGATATTGGCGATGGTCAAGCTGCTTCTAATGGAACCAGGGTTCGTGCTTCTCAAGATTTATTAGCATGGTTAGCGACTAATCCCACAGGTATTGATGACCCTGATTATTTGATTATGGGTGACATTAATGCCTACGCCAAAGAAGACCCCATTAAAGCTTTAGAAATTGCTGGCTATCAAAACCAAATCACTAACAATAGTTACTCTTTTGTATTTGATGGACAGTGGGGTGCGTTGGATCATGTTTTAGCTAATGGTAGTTTAGCCGGCCAAGTTACTGGTGCTGCTAAGTGGCACATCAACGCTGATGAACCAAACGTTCTGGACTACAACACTAATTTCAAGTCACCAAATCAAGTAGAAAGTTTATACAATCTTGATCCTTTCCGTGCTTCGGATCATGACCCGGTAATTTTGGGATTGAATTTGTTCAGTGTTGATAATGTAATTGCAGCCCGTCCTGGACGTAGAGAGATTACGGGTACTACTGGTAATGATGTGATTATCGGTGGCCCTGGCAGAAAAACCATCGCAGGTGGTGGTGGCAATGATCAGTTTGTTTATCAACGGATCAGTCATGTGGGTCATACCATTGTTGACTTTACACCAGGTAGTGACAAGGTTGTGTTGACCGAGTTACTCAATAGTTTAGTTCCTGGTGGGTATCACGGGAGTGATGCGATCGCAGATGGTTATATTCGGTTGGTGCAGGGTAGCACTCCCACTCCTAACAATACTGTTTTGGAACTTGACCGGGATGGCCCCGATGGTGATGCCGTTTTTCGGACGTTTATTCGGTTCGAGAATGTGACGCCTCATCAAATGAATAGTATTTACAATTTTGTGTTTTAGATAGTGTTGTTTCGCTACTAATAAACGAACTGCCAAGACGCCAAAGAAGAAGAGTAGTATTTTTCCTACCTCCTAATTTATGTTTTTGTATTCAACTCTTCTTCGTGTACTTTGTGGCCTTTGTGGTTCGTTATTCCTACTATTTGTATGCAACGCCAACAAACCAATCAACAATTCCCACTTCCAAGGAATAACAAATGGTAACTACCAGTACAATTCGCCTTTCCCAATTTAATGCTTCCCTCAACCGCAACGCCGAAGGTCAATTAGTAACCGATTTATCCACCACTGACAATCCTCAAGCCAAAACCGTTGCGGAAATTATTCAACGCAATAACCCAGATGTTCTACTCATCAATGAATTTGACTATTTCACCGAAAATCCCACCCAAGCCGTTCAATTATTCCTAGAAAACTACCTAGCTGTGAGTCAAAACGGTGCCACTCCCGTAGAATATCCCTACTTTTATATTGCACCCTCCAACACAGGTATTTCCTCTGGGTTTGACTTAGATAACAACGGTGTCGTAGTTACCACCCCAGGCGCACCCGGATACGGTAACGACTCCTTCGGATTTGGAGATTACCCCGGTCAATTCGGGATGTTATTACTATCCAAATATCCTATTGATACTGATAATGTCCGCACCTTCCAAAACTTTCTCTGGAAGGATATGCCCGATTCTTTATTATCTGCGATCGCCCTTCCTGATTCTGACACTCCTTGGTATTCACCTGAAGAACAAGAAATATTCCGTCTATCTTCAAAAAGTCATTGGGATGTACCCATTCAAGTCAATGGAGAAATCATTCATGTCTTGGCTAGCCATCCCACACCACCTGTATTTGATGGGACAGAAGACCGCAACGGCAAACGTAACCATGACGAAATCCGCTTTTGGGTAGACTACATTACATCAGAACAAGGCGATTATATCTATGATGATCAAGGTCAACTCGGTGGTCTAAACCCTGGTTCCCGCTTTGTCATTATGGGCGACCAGAACGCCGATCCTTTTGATGGTGACAGTTTTGATAATGCCATTCTTCAGCTATTACAGAATCCCGACGTTAATACTAATTTCATCCCCAGCAGTGCTGGTGGTGTGCAACAATCGGCTTTACAAGGAAGTGCTAACCTTCTCCATCAAAGCAACCCGGCTTTTGATACTGCGGATTTTGCTGATAATAACCCTGGTAATTTGCGGGCTGACTATGTGTTACCTGGTGCTGATTTGCAAATTAGCGACTCAGGCGTTTTCTGGCCTGTAAACACTGACCCCAATTTCTCCTTAGTCGGGACTTTTCCCTTCCCTAGTTCTGATCATCGTTTAGTGTGGGTAGATGTGCAGGCTGGCCCAACAGCAGGCGGTAAAACCCTCCGAGAAGTCAAATTTGCAGGACAAACTACCTTGACCACAGGCTTTATTCCCCCTGGTGCAGCAGGAACGGTAAACGGTGTAGCCACACCAATGGGGGGATTGTCTGGTGTAACTTATGATGGGGCGAATAATCTTTACTACTCTATCTCAGACGATCGCTCGCAAAATGGCCCGGCCCGTTTTTATACTTTTACTTTAGATCCTGAAACATCTGGGGTGACTTTTACTAATGTTACTCCTCTACAAAATGCTGACGGTAACTTCTTTGCAGCCCTAACTATTGACCCTGAAGGTATTGCTTTAACTCAAGATGGCACAATTTTTGTTTCCTCGGAAGGTGAAGCCAATATTAATGCAGGTCGTATCAGTGACCCCTCTATTCAAGAATTTTCCTTAATAGGCGAGAAAATTCGCTCTTTACCTGTACCCAGCAAGTTTTTACCAGTCATTGAAGACACCAATGGTAACGGCATGATCGATGCTGGCGATACCCAAATCTCTGGGGTACGGAATAATTTGGCTTTTGAAAGTCTGACTATTACACCAGACCAAAGAACTCTATACACTGCTACCGAAAATGCTCTGATTCAAGATGGCGATCGCGCTGCGGTGACTAGCACTAGCCCTTCTCGGATTTTACAATACAACTTGTTGTCAAGTCAGCCAGAAAAGGAATATCTCTACATCACAGACCCGGTGGCTATACCACCAATACCAGCAACTGGCTTTAGTGACAATGGTTTAGTAGACTTACTCGCCATCGATAACCGAGGCACTTTATTAGCATTAGAACGCTCTTTTGCTGTGGGTGTAGGTAACACAATTAAAATCTACGAAGTTAGTTTGCAAGGTGCAACTGATATTAGCTTCTATGATTCTCTCAACGATTTAAGTGAGGCACAATTAGCCGCCATTCAACCCGCCCAAAAACGGTTGTTGTTGAATCTCGATGATTTAAATCTAGAGACTGGATTAGATAACATCGAAGGTTTAGCTTTTGGCCCCACACTAGAAGATGGTCGTCAATCCATTGTCTTGGTGAGTGATAACAACTTTAATCAGGCACAATTTACCCAAATTCTTACTTTGAGTGCAGACCTCATCCCCACAGTCGCACCCACAGTCCAAACTCGTCCCGACTTATTGGATGACCCCGCATTACCAATAGATCAGCGTCCCGATGCTGATGATCCCGCCATTTACGTTAATCCTGATAACTCTGCCGATAGTTTAATCCTCACAGCCGTGAAACATGGGGGATTGCGAGTTTATGACTTAGGCGGAAATTTATTACAAGAAATCAACCCTGGTGGCATCCGCTACAACAACGTTGACTTACAATATGGCTTTCAATTAGGTGGGGAATCTGTTGATATTGCCGTAGCAAGCGATCGCCAAAACGATACACTGGTATTTTTCATAATTAATCCCCAGCCCACAACACCGGGAAAATACTTAAAAAACATCACTGATGTTAATCTGGGTACTTTGTTTCAATCTGCACCCTTTAGCCCCCCTTACTCAACAGACGAACGTAGTGCTTACGGGCTAGCCATGTACCGCAGCCCCATCACCAATGATTACTATGTCTTCGCCAATCGTGCCGAAACTGGAGAAGTAGCACAGTTCCAATTGATTGATCAAGGTAACGGCAAAATTGGGGTGGAACGAGTCCGGGAGTTCACCGTACCCACCACAACAGGCTTTGACCCGCAAACCGAGGGTATGGTGGTAGACCAAGAAACAGGCTTCCTCTACATCGGCCAGGAAAATGTCGGCATTTGGAAGTTCCCAGCAGAACCCGACGGTGAACCCACAGGCACACTTATAGATCGAGTAAAAGCTTTGGGTGGTAGCAATCTCACTGCTGATGTAGAAGGACTGACCATCTACTACGGTGCCAATGGTACAGGCTACCTCCTAGCATCCAGTCAAGGTGATAACACGTTTGCTGTCTATAACCGCCAAGGTAATAACGAATACTTAGGAAGCTTTGCCGTTGGTAGTAATGGTGCCATTGACAGCGTGCAAGATTCAGACGGTGCAGATGTCATTAACGTCCCCTTGGGTGCTAACTTCCCCTATGGTCTATTTGTTACCCAGGATGGTAGTAACGACCCAGCCAAATTAGTTGAAGATGACGGCGAACTAGAAAACGTCAACACCAACTTTAAATTTGTGCCTTGGGAAAACATTGCTAATGCTTTTCCCAAGGCACTCAACATTGATACCACTAGTTACAATCCCCGAAATCCCATGACACAACCCAAACTATCTATTTACGAATTTGAAAATCTACCTCTATTAGGAACCACTTCCAACGAACAAGATATTTTGTTGGGAGGTTTTTCTGGGTTGTACTTCCAAGGAATTGCAGACAATGGCAATCTGAAGTTCGTCACCCACACAGACCGTGGCCCCAATGGGGAACCTGACGGTTTTAATAGACCATTTTTATTACCCGACTTTCAACCAGAAATCGTCAGCTTTGAACTGAATCAGTCCACAGGCGAAATTAGCATTACTAAGCGCACTGGATTATTTCGCCAAGATGGCACAACTCCATTAACTGGATTGCCTAACTTACAAGCTGGGGCTGGTGGTCTGGCTTACACAGATGAAATTGGTGTGGATTTAGACAATAATCCCTTACCTAATGATCCTTTTGGTGCTGACTTGGAGGGAATTGTCGTTGCACCAAATGGTGATTATTGGATGGTGGATGAATACCGTCCGGCGATTTACCACTTTGACAGTAACGGTAAACTAATTGACCGCTTTATTCCCCAAGGTACGGTTACAGCATCCGACCCAGATCAACCAGTCGGTACGTTTGGTACTGAGGTATTGCCAGAGGTTTACGCCCAACGCCGCAATAACCGGGGTTTTGAAGCCATAGCACTAGAAGGTAGCAAACTTTATGCCTTTATTCAAAGTGCAATTGATAACCCAGATATCAACAATGATGCTACATCTAGAAATTCTCAGAATTTAAGAATTTTGGAATTTGATGTTATCTCCCAAACTGTCACTGGTGAGTATTTATATTTACTTGATGATATTACAGGCAGTGGTAACGCCAGAACAGACAAGATTGGTGATGCTGTCTCATTAGGTAATGGCAAATTTGCGGTAGTTGAACGAGATGATAGGTCTGGTGCAGATGCGAACAAACTGATTTACGAGATTGATTTAGCCGCAGCCACTAATATTTATAACTCGGCTAACTTAACTTTGCCAGCGGATAAGACCATTGAACAACTATCCTCGGCTGAGTTAGCAGCTGCCAACATTACCCCTGTGACCAAGAGTTTAATTGCCAATGCAGCTCAGTTGGGTTACACCGGGGTAGAAAAATTAGAAGGTTTGGCATTAGTAGCACCTAATACTTTAGCTTTATTGAATGATAACGATTTTGGTGTTGCTGGGCCTACTCCTTTGAAACTCGGCATTCTGGAGTTACCCAATAACTTGACACCACCCCAGGTAACACTCGTAGGTTTTGCTTCTCTCCCAGCTGATACCTTTGCTGAAGGCCCACCATCTGGAACTGCTATCACTGGTACTACCAATGGCCGGAATATCCCCTTTGCCAAACAGCCAATTCAAGGATTTAGTGCCGTTCAGGTTGCTGATGACAATTCCTTGTGGTTCTTATCTGACAATGGGTTTGGGAGTAAAGCTAATAGTCCTGATTACTTACTGCGGATTTATCGTGTTGACCCCAACTTCCGCAGTGCTGAGGGTGGTGATGCTACTGTCAATGTGTTGGATTTTGTGCAACTATCTGATCCAGACAAAAAAATTCCCTTTGAGATTATCAACGAAAATACTTCTGAGCGTTTGTTAACTGGTTCAGACTTTGATGTGGAATCGCTGGTAGTGGCAGAAGATGGTACATTCTGGATTGGCGAGGAGTTTGGCCCTTACTTGTTACACTTTGATGCCACTGGTAAGCTCATAGAAGCTCCCATCGATACACCAAATTATGTAACTTTAAATACTCTTGATGGCAAAGCCCCCATTGTCATCGGACACCGGGGAGCAAGTGGAGAACTACCAGAACATACATTAGGAGCGTATAAACTCGCAATTGAACGAGGTGCTGATTTTATCGAGCCTGATTTGGTGGCTACGAAAGATGGTGTATTAATTGCCCGTCATGAACCCAATATCATCAATACCACTGATGTAGCAGACCGTCCAGAATTTAGCGATCGCTTCACCACGAAAATCATTGATGGTGTAGCCGAAGCAGGTTTCTTTGTTTCTGACTTCACCCTAGAGGAAATCAAGACTATCCGGGCAATTATGCCGCAAGACTTCCGGACGCAAATATTTAACGGGGTTTACGAAATTGCCACCTTTGAGGAAATCATTCAATTAGTTCAAGACATCGAGGCCCACACAGGCAAAAAAATCGGCATTTACCCAGAAACCAAACACCCCACTTTTCACGATGAACTTGGTCTTTCACTGGAAGAACCATTACTAGAAACTTTAGAAAAAACTGGATTCACCGACCCATCCCGGATTTATATCCAATCCTTTGAAGTTGCCAACCTCCAGAAACTCAGCGAACTTACAGACATTCCTTTAGTTCAGTTATTGAATGCTGGGGGAATCAATCTCGATGGTTCACTGATTGAAAATCAACCTTATGATTTTGTCGTTAGTGGCGACCCCCGCACCTACGCTGACCTGCGAACACCAGAAGGTTTACAAGAAATTGCCAGCTACGCAGCAGGTATTGGCCCCTGGAAGCGGATGATTGTTTCCGTTGAAGGTGTAGATTTAAATGATGATGGTCAAGCCGATGATGTCAATGGTGACGGCGTTGTCAACGATGCCGATAAAACCCTGACTGCACCCACAAGTTTAGTACAAGATGCCCACGCCTCAGGCTTAGTGGTACATCCTTATACTTTCCGCAACGAAGAACGTTTTCTAGCCGCCGACTACAACGGCAATCCAGTCCCAGAATACATACAATTCATCAATTTAGGTATTGATGGCTACTTTACAGACTTCCCCGGTACAGGGAACCAAGTCCGCGACCAATTAACTGGTGAGTTTGTCATCTCCCCTGACAATCCAGCTTTACTACCACCTGAATTTGCAACTTTAGATGGTTCTGCACCCTTAGTCATTGGGCATCGGGGGGCTAGTGGTTCACGTCCAGAACATACCTTAGAAGCATATAAACTAGCGATCGCCGATGGTGCAGATTTCATTGAACCTGATTTAGTCCCCACCAAAGATGGATATTTAATCGCCCGTCACGAAAATGCCTTGGCAATTCTCAATGCAGATGGTTCGGTAAACAGAACAGACACCAGCACTGATGTTAATGAACGTCCAGAATTTGCTGACCGTTTTACTACCAAAGTCATTGATGGTCGCACTATCAGAGGTTGGTTTAGCGAAGACTTCACCCTAGAAGAAATAAAAACTCTCAACTCTATTGAACGTTTACCAGAATTGCGGGGAACCAACTTCAATAATGATGGGCTGAAAGTTCCCACCCTAGAAGAAATCATTGATTTGGTCAAGCAGGTAGAAGCCGAAACCGGACGCGAAATTGGCATTTATCCCGAAACTAAACATCCCACCTTCTTCGCCAGTGAAGGCACACTTTTAGATGGTTCACCCATCAACATGAATTTAGGTCAGATGATTGTTGATACCTTAGTAGCCAATGACTTCACTGACCCCAGCCGGACATTTATCCAATCCTTCGAGGTGGGTAATCTCCAGGAACTGAAACAGTTCATCATGCCAGAAGCGGGAATTGATATCCCCTTAATTCAGTTACTTGGTGGTGCTAACGGCAGACCTTATGACTTTACAGTTAGTGGTGACCCGCGTACCTATGGCGACCTCACCAAACCCACAGAACTAGCTGCGATCGCCACCTACGCAACAGGTATAGGCCCCAATAAGCGCTTGATTGTCCCGACTGGTGCAGGTGGTGTACTCCAAGAACCCACAACCTTGGTAGAAGACGCCCATGCAGTCGGCTTACTCTTACACCCTTACACCTTCCGTAATGAAGATGTCTTCCTCGCACCAGACTACAACGGCGACCCCAAAGCAGAATATGAACAGTTCCTGGAGTTAGGTGTTGATGGTTTCTTTAGCGATTTTCCTGGTACCAATAGCCTAGTTCTGCAACAATTCATCGGTGACCCAGTGTTCTCCAATTTGGCACGTTCTCGCGGATTTGAAGGCATGGCCATCAGCTTAGACAAGAAAACCATCTATCCCATGCTGGAAGGTACCGTATTAGGTGACCCGCCAAATTCCTTACGTATTTACGAATTTGATGCCGAATCTAAGGAATATCAAGGTTTAGCCGGCTACTATCGCATGGAAGAATCTAATCATGCCATCGGTGCGTTAACGGTAGTCAACGAAAATGAATATCTGGTAATTGAACGTGATGGACGACAAGGCCCCAACGCCCAATTCAAGAAGGTATTCAAAATTGACTTATCGCAAAAAGATGCCGATGGTTTTGTTCCCAAAGAGGAAATCGTTGATTTACTGAATATCAGTGACCCCAATGATTTAAATGGAGACGGTGACACCAAGTTCACCTTTCCCTTCGTCACCATTGAATCTATAGTAGTCATAGATGAGAATACACTGCTACTAGCTAACGATAATAACTATCCTTTCTCCGTGGGACGGCCACCTCAGATAGACAACAACGAAATCATTCTTTTAGGCTTAGATAAGCCACTGAATTTAGGTACTCCGGTAGTTAGTATTGCGGCTAAGGTTCCCGATACAGCAGAAGCAGGCAATGAACCAGGAGTCTTCCGCATTTCCCGCGTAGGTAACACCAGCCAATCCCTGACTGTGAATTACACTATTGAAGGTACAGCGACAAATGGCGTTGATTACAACAGCTTGACTGGTGTTGCTACTATCCTTGCTGGTCAAACCTTCGCAGATATCGAGGTCATCCCAGTAGACGATGATTTGGTAGAAGGTGATGAAACCGTCATTCTCAAACTTGTAGATGAAGCTGACTATGACTTAGGTTTATCTACTATTGCTACTGTCACCATTGCCGACAAAGATGTGCCACTAGTAAGTAACCCTGAAAACAACACCTTTACAATTCGCGGTACAGGTGACACCACGCAACTGCAAGTCAGCCTCACCAGTACCAGACCCAATCAAGTCAATGAACTGGGTGTATTTACAGTAGATGATGCCGCAGGTACTATCAATGGTATTGCCCCAGGAGAAGCTGGATATGCTGAAGCTGCTTTAGAAAGGGCCCAAGCAATTTTCTCGGCGGTTCATAGATTACCTAGTGGCTTTAGCAGAGATAACATCACCCGCTTACTAGAGTTTAACTCTGGTGATAACTTGAGATTTTACGTAGTCCCCAATGGTACAACCGATGAAGTCCGGGCGGGCGTTGTCTCTATTGACGATGTGCTATTTGCCGATGCTGCAACTCAAAAAGTCACCAATTTAGGCAACGATGAATTTTCTTTAGCTTGGCAAGTGCGATCGCAAAGAAATTCTACTTTCCAAGACTTAGAGGTAAAAATTCAAGCAACTGAGCAAACATTACCTGTAGGTACAAATTTACAAGGTGGATCACAATCCGAATTAATCGACTTACGCAATGTCACACAATCAGTGCAAGCCGAGTTTGTCGTTAATCGAGAAGCATCCGCCAACAACTACGTCAGTTTCTATCGAGTCACCGATGAAAATGGCGGCATAGATGTCAACGGCGACGGCAACGCAGATATCCTTCCTGGTGAAAATGGTTATACCCAAGCTGCGGTGAATGGGCGTGTTGCTGGTGTTGATTTAACAACGAATAACCGCCGTACATCCACTTACACCGCTACCTTAGAACCAGGTTCGTTGTTTGCACCATTCATCATTGCCAACGGTACTCCAGCCACAATTAATGATCAGCCTGTTTACTTCCCATTCTTGGGAGCTAATTCTACCCAGGCAGACCACATTACTTTGTTAGGCAATAATGTCTTTGGCTTTGAAGATTTCCAAAATCGAGATAAAGATTACAACGACATGATTGTCCGCGTTAATTTGGCTGTTGCTTAATCTACAGTTGACTTCATAAATAGTAATCAGAGTCAATACCTGCAATGGTGTGGCTCTAATTTTTTTTGTGGATAAACCCTGTGGATATAACTGATTTCAACTGAAAAGTACAGATGGAAAACGTAGCTAATGTTGGAAAATTGTAGACAAGTGGTGATTTTTAGAGATTGTCCACTAATTATATATATTTCTTAGTAAAGAATGCATTGTAAAGTGGGTATTTTAGATAAGGTACTATTTTTGCAAAAATCATAGTGATGAATAACAGCAGTAAAACACAACTTGGCTACTTCATAAATTTTGACCTTTGGAAAGACGCTTTGGATCTTCTTAACTTTCAGATTAAGCAAAAAGAAAACAATAGACATTTTAATACTATGAGCATGTTTTACTATGAAAAACTTGATAAAAAATGCCTGAATCAGGCGGCACAAGAATACTTCAATATCAAAATATCTAGCAGTCTTTTTTATGGGTTAAAGAAAGAATTTTCCGTTTTTTCATATGTGATGCCAAAGCCAGGTCTTGGGCTAAGAGATTACAAATTTTTTACTTACCCGATGAGGATAGTTTACTACGCTGTTGGTCTTTATTTACTTAAGCTAACACAAGAATTTTTGATTGAGACTCATAAGAAAGTTGAAAGTATTGAATCCTTTTATGGAGGAAATCTTAACTATAAGTCCGGAAAACTTCAAATCTCATCTAAAAATATCTACTATCGTAGCTTTCATGAAAAATTCAAATTAAGAATAAAAGAAGAAACTAAAATAGGAATCGAAGACAAGTTAGTTTTAAAACTTGACATTGAAAATTACTTTAATGAATTATCAATTGCGAGACTACTCAATCTTCTAAGTCGTTTTATTAAACCTAGTATTCAGGCGAACTTGGCTTATGATGTTTTTACGAGGGAACAAATTATTTTTTTGTTCCAATTTATTTCAAATGGAAAGTCTGGCATACCTCAATCAGACAATAATATTATTTCTAGTTTTATTGGATATATTTATTTGGTTTTTGGGGATTTATTTATAGATGACATACTCATAAATTATCAAAATATTATTAAATCATATAAAATTATTAGATATACTGATGATATATACATATCTATAATGTTTAACCATAATATTAATCAAAAATCTCAAGGTTTGTTTATTCATTCTATATCTTCTCAAATTGCTGAGGTTTTATATAGTCAACTTGGTCTTAAGCTTAATTTAAAAACCCGGCTCTATCGGTTATCAAAAAAAGAAGAAAAAGAAGAACTTCTCAAAAATATCCGTAAATCATCTCCAAGTGATGAATATTTTAGTGATATTCAAGAGTGTGAAGAAGAAAGACAGGAAAATGACCTAACTGCTGAAACACCACAAGATAAACTAGAAAAAATATTTAAAGAACTAAGAAAAATAAAGAAATCTAGGGTAGAAGATTATTTTATTAGAGGTAGTTCAGCACGAGAAGAAATATTTCAAGAAGTGTTTGATAAGAGTGTTGAACAAATCTTGAATAAACCGGAAAACAAAAGAAAAATCAAACTAATTTTCAAAAAATTTAATTTTGATTTAGTAAAAATTCAACCACTTGAAATATTAATTATTTTGCTAACTGATGAGACCTCGACTAATGAATTTAGAAAATTTTGCTTAGATAAAAATATTATTACTACTGGTGATGCTGATTTGATTATCAAGTTACTATGCCAAACAAATTTCCATGATCAAGAACTTATTCAAAAACTTAAACAAAATTTTCATATGAAAAATATTATCGATATATTCTTGAGTACAAATCTTAATTGTGATAAACCTGGATATTATAATCTCGCTTGTATACAAATTAAAAAATTGTCAGAAATGCCTGATGTTTTAGAACAGACTAGGCTACGAATTTTAAACGAGAGAAGTACATCTTATTCAGTGGCTCTCAATCATTTAGTTAATGAAATTCATGCTGTTTGCATCAAACAAGAGAAGGCGAATAAAAAAAGTTATGATGTCAATGATGTAGTCAATTTTTTGCAGTCAAAAGGCATCCAACACGAAACATGCATAAAAGTAAGAAACTTGTTTGATCGGAGAAACTCTAATCGTGTTTCTCATCCTAGCTCTGATAGAAGCCTTGCTTGGGAAGTTACAAAAGAAGAATATCTAGATTACTATGAGCATGTAGGACGATGTTTATATTTTCTTTTATGAAGGTTTGTTTATGTAACATTAGGCGTTTTTATTTAGTTACCCAATTGGCACTTGAAGAAAGCTAACTATGAGTCGATTAACACTTCGATTACCAGAAACACTACACCAGCAGTTAATTCACTTAGCTGAGAGTGAAGGAGTTTCCTTAAATCAGTACATTGTTTATGCCTTAACTCGTCAAGTTACCCTAGCCTATACAATTCAAACAACACCTGTAGAAGAAATTAATCAACAACAGCAAGTTTTTCAGGCTTTACTAAAAGAGTTGGGACAAGCATCACCGTCTGAGGTAAAGGCAGTCTTGGATAAACGAGAAATGGTTCAGCCAGAAGAAGAACTAAGCCCTGAGATTGTTGCCCGTTTTCAGCAGCGTATCCGTAATGCTTCCAAAGCTTGAGATTGTTAGTGACGAGTGCTAACAAGTCGCTCCACTGGAACGCCGCAATTGCGATCGCAAATCTTGTAGGGGGCGTTAATAAGTTTATGCTAAATCAATATTGAACACCTGATGATTGGTTCGGTGCGTTGTTAAAAGATCAAGCGAACTGACAAGTCAGCGCAAGCGATCGCACTACCAAACACTTCTGGAATTGCAGTCAACCCCCAATTTGTTGGTTTAGTGAGTTACTTCTTTAAAGCATTATGGTCAAGCGATAGATGAACCACTGGTGATTAATGGGTGGAACATATTTGCCCATTCTCTTTTCCTCAACTAGTTTGAAGAACTTTTAACTCAGGTTGAGCATTTGCGTCAGAAGTATCCTCAAGATCCAACACGTAGTGATTACCGTCAAGGCACTACACTTGGAGCCGATTACAAGCACTGGTTTAGAGCTAAATTTTTTCAGCAGTACCGATTGTTTTTTCGATATCACCAAGAAAGCAAAATTATTGTTTTCGCTTGGGTTAACGATGAGAACTCTAAGCGAGCCTATGAAAGTAATATAGACGCTTATCGAGTTTTTCAGAAAATGCTTGAAAGTGATCACCCTCCAGACGATTGGAATGACTTACTTAAAGAGTCAAGACAAGAAACTAATCGTTTAGAGAAAGCAGTTAACACAGAAATTTAAATGATTAAGGACAACGGGGATTTTGACTTATTAGTTATTGGTTGATGGCGATCGCCTGTAAATCGCATCTCAGTATATTAACTGGGGCTATTTAAGGGATTTACACAATAAGCTAGGTGGTACATTCCTCTGCTAAACATCCTGAAATGTCATCATCAACAGGTGTGAGGAAGCCTATACATTCATCCCAAAAATCATGAGCTTATCATTTACGAATGCCAAAAATTTTACCGTCGGGACAAATCCCTCGTTGGTCACAGTAGAAGACTTTGACGGTGATGGCAAGCTGGACTTGGTAGTAGTGAATCCTGAGTCGAACAATGTATCAGTTTTATTGAATGATGGTAATGATGGCTTTGGGACTGCGACTAACTTCACAGTCGGCACATCTCCCTCGTTTGTTACAGTGGCAGACTTCAACGGTGATGGCAAGCTTGATTTAGCTGTGGTCAATTCTGAGTCTAACGACGTATCAGTGCTATTAAACAATGGTAATGGTGGCTTTGGTACTGCTACTAATTTTACCGTTGGCACAAAACCCACTTCTGTGGTTGTGGGTGACTTCAATCGCAACGGCCAACTTGACTTGGCAGTGGTCAATACTGATTCAGTGTCAGTGTTATTGAATGATGGTAATGGTGGCTTTGGTGCTGCTACTGATTTCAGTGTCGAAACGTCTCCTACTTTTATTACAGCAGCAGATTTCGACGGTGATGGCCAACTGGATTTGGTAGTGGCTAACTCTGATTCAAATACAGTCTCAGTATTGTTGAACGATGGTAATGGTGGCTTTGGTGCTGCTACTAGTTTTGCCGTGGGGACAAAACCCACGTCTTTAGTTGTGGGCGACTTCAACAGTAATGGCAAACTTGACTTAGCCGTAGTTAATGCTGAGTCTAATAATGTCTCGGTACTTTTGAATGATGGTCATGGTGACTTTGGTGCTGCTACTAATTTTGCCGTCGGTACAAAACCCACTTCTTTAGTCATGGCCGACCTCAACTATGATGGCAAACTTGACTTAGCTGTAGTCAATGCTGAGTCTAATAATGTCTCGGTACTATTGAATGATGGTCATGGTGACTTTGGTACTGCTACTAATTTTGCCGTGGGGACAAAACCCACTTCCTTGGTTGTGACCGACTTTAACCATGATGGTAAATCTGATTTGGTAGTGGCTAATTCTGATGCTGATACAGTGTCGGTACTTTTAAATAAAGGTGATGGTAGTTTTGACACGGCGACTGATTTCGTTGTAGGCAAAAAACCCACTTCTGTAGTCGTAGCAGACTTCAACCATGATGGTAAATCTGACTTGGTAGTTACTAACTCTGATGCTGATACAGTTTCCTTGCTGCTGCGTAACTCTGCACCTCTAGATGTGGTATTTACTAACACCACAGTAGATGATGATGACACAGTGGTTGGTATTTTTAAAACTTTTGATCTCACCAAAAACGAAAAGCATGTCTACAGCTTAGTGGTGGGTGCTGGCGACACAGATAATGATATTTTCATTATCGAGGAAAATAAATTAAAACTTAAATCTACTGCCACTAAATCGACTTACAATGTCCGCATCCGTACTACAGATAGTAGTGGACTCTTCTTTGATAAGGATTTAACCGTCAACGTCAATAACTTTAACAGTGCCATTGTTCTTGGTCAGGCGACAACCATTGTTCAGCTAGTTAATATTACGGAGAATATCTTTAACGTCAAAAGTAAAATTAAAGGTAATAAAGCCAAAATTTCCATCAAAATTAAAGGTGGCAAACCCAAAGGTGTCAACGAAATTGGTGTATTTGTAGTTGATGATGCCCAAGGTACCATTGATGGTATTGCTCCTGGTGAGGTAGGTTATGCAGAAGTTGCACTCAAGCGCTCTAAAGTAGTTTTATCTGCCATTGCTAAAGCGCCTAAAGGTTTCAATATTGCTGATTTATCTAACTTGCTAGAATTTGATTCCGATGCTCAACTAAGATTTTACATGGTACGCAACAGTACTACTAATGCTGTAATCACTGGTAAAACTTCATTTTCTCAGGTGATATTTTCCTCCGAAACCAACGTTACAGTAGAAAGCCTAGTTGATGAAAGCTTCTCTTTAACTTGGAAAGGGGCTTCTAATGATGGCAGTGATTTGGTATTGAACATTAAGGAAACCAATGAAGATGTGCCTTTGGGTACCGGGCTACAAGGCAAATTTCAAGGCGAAGTCATTGATTTACGCCAGGTGACCACTGAAGTGAAAGCTGAGTTTATCGTCAACCGAGAAGCAGCATTCAATAATTTTATTGGCTTCTGTCAAGTTGCTGATGAAGATGGTGGTATTGATATCGACGGTGATGGAATTGTTGACGTGCGTCCAGGGGATGCTGGTTATGTAAAAGCAGCCATAACCAATCGTGTCCAAGGCATTGATTTAAAGGTGAATAATCAAGGTAAGGCCAATTTTAATGGGGTCTTTAAAGCTGGCTTTATGTTTGCACCATTTATTATTTCTAACACGACCGTGGAGGCAGTTTTAAGCAGTAATGCAGAAAATCTGTCAGTGTTTTTCCCCTACTTAGGCGCTAACCCAGGCGGAGTGAATCATATTCGTCTGTTAGCAAATAATGTCTTTGGCTTTGAGGATCAAGTAGGTGGGGGCGATCTCGACTACAACGATATGATTGTCCAAGTTAATCTAACGATCGCCTGATCTACAGGTCCTTGTATCAACACGCTTAGAGTTATCTTATTTTACAGTAGGTACAAGGAGCGGGCAACAAAAATAACTGTTACCTGCTCCTTTTTCCTGTATAAATTATTACTGCATACATGTAGTGTTGATTAGTATCTCTAATAATGAAGGATTGTTATATTTTGTTGATTTATAGTGAAAACAGGGAGAATTTTAAGTATAATTACAGAGATAAATTGGCAAATAAAAATATAAAATCAATAAAATTTAGTCTGTATTGCGAAAAAATTATCAAGGCTAATCAGTAAAAAAGTTGAAGATATTCACTTATAATTACGTGAATCGAGTATAAAGCTACTATGTAATATTAAATGCAAAGAATGAAATAACATACAAGTCTCTAAATTTAACCAATCCATAATCTTTTCTCAAAAAAATTACCCTATCTTCTTGAGAGAAATAACTGTCGTGGCAATACAAATTAAAAGTAATATGATGCCAGTCCTGCAAGTAGGCGATCGCCAGCTGACTGCTACAGAAGTTTTACCATTGCTGGCAAAATACCAAATGCTGCCGATGTTAATCAAAGAGGTAGTGCTTGACCAAGCGATCGCACCGATTCAATGTACGCCCCAAGAAGAGAAATTTGCTTGTGAACAGTTAGCGCAACAATATCAAATCACCTCTAGTGAGATGCATCAGCGTTGGCTGGAGCAGAATAATTTAAGCGCAGAGGAATTTGACGCGATCGCCATTCGCCAATTTAAAATCGAAAAATTCAAGCAACTCACTTGGGGTGAAGATTTAGATTCTTACTTTTTACAGCGCAAACCCCAACTAGAGCGCGTTGTCTATTCTCTCATTAGAACCACTGACATTGGCATTGCTCAAGAAATCTATTTCCGTCTGCAAGCAGGGGAACAATCCTTTGCTGAATTAGCCAGAGAATATTCTCAAGGGCCAGAAGCACAAACAAATGGTTTAGTCGGCCCGGTGGAATTACAATCCATCCATCCGGTTTTAGGCAGAATATTGGCTAGCAGCCAGCCACAGCAACTGTTACCACCAACTCAATTAGAAAACTGGATAGTCATTGTCCGCCTCGAAAAACTGCTGCTAACACAGTTGGATAATGCCCTACGTCAACGTTTACTCAATGAACGTTTTCATAGTTGGCTACAAGCACAAATTTCCGAGCAGAACTGCCAAATTAAATATCTAGAATATGCAACTGTATAAGCATATTAAATCTGACATTACTCATAAATAAATCTAACTTTATATCTACCAATCAGGGAATGACTTATATTACAAGTTCCTTTCAAGAATTTATTGCCAACCTAGAGGGATTTGAGCATCTACCAAATGCTGAAATAACTAATTTATCTAAACAATTGCAAGCTTGGCGCTACCGTATAGGTCAAAAAATTATTGGCAAAGATAAACTCCCCGAACACATAACCATTCTTTATGAAGGAAAAGTGCGGTTATTGGGATATGACCCCCAAACGCAAATACCCAATACCTTAAAATTGCTACAACCAGGGGAAACTATTGGCGAAATCAGTATATTACGGGATGTTGCCTGTGAAACTGCGATCGCTTCTACCGAAGTAATATGTTTAAGCATAAATCAAACTGAATATCTCCGCCTGTTGGCTGCTTATCCAGAGTTCGCCAATGCACGCCTCAACCATAGTCATTTGATGGAAGTTTTTGATGTTTTGAGTTCTCACATTCAAAAACAAGCTAATACCATCAATAACTTGAAAGAACTGACTGAACAAGCTTTATTAAACGCCAAAATACATTACCTAAATCCAGGTATCACTTCATACAATCAATTGGATAGTCAAAGTATTTGGTTTGTCAGTGGCGGTGGTACAGTCAAAAATTTTGCCCCTGGTTCTCGTTTAATCATGGGTGAATCGTTTGAGGTTAAGGGTACAAAGCCTACTCGTTTGCTTGGTTTATCTCCAGCAGATTTATGCTTTTTAGATACTCAGCCAGAGTCGCCTTCTGTAAATCATCAAGCAACTTTTACAGATGAGTTAGAGATTCCCTACGCATCTGAAGCCGAAGTTTTTCCCTCCGAAATTCCCACACCCAAAAATCAACACAAACATCAAAACTATCCATTTTTTCGCGGTAAAGGAGAAGTAAACTCAACCTTTGCTTGTTTACAAATGGTAACGAAACACTTGCAAATTCCCTTTCGAAAAGAGGTAGTTCGACGTATATTAAATGAGCAAATTAAACGCCAGGGTAGTATATCTTTTCCCGCTTGTGCTTATATAGGAGAGTTAATCGGACTCAAAACTCAGTTAGTAGATTTACCTGCTGCGGCTATTACACGCATTCCTACACCAGCACTCATTCGCTATGGCGATAGTTATGCAGTTTTATATGCAGCCGATGCTCATACTATTGTTGCTGGCGTTCCATCCCAAGGAATTATTCGCTGTAAACCAGGGGAATTTGTTGCTCGATTAGATGTTGATGAAAATAATCTCCCGCCACAAATCAAGGTACTATTACTAAACACTACCAAAGAAACACCACAAGAACGCTTTGGTATCCAATGGTTTGTTCCCTATCTATCCAAGCATCGCCGAGTTTTAATAGAAGTTTTTATCGCTTCGTTTTTTGTACAGTTAGCCCAGCTAGCTAACCCCCTAGTCATTCAGTTAATTATTGATAAAGTTATCGTCCAAAATAGCATTAGCACCCTGAATGTTTTAGGAGTTTTGCTATTAGCAGTAGGTATATTTGAGGCGTTACTTACTACATTACGGACTTATTTGTTCGTTGATACCACCAACCGCATTGATATGGGTTTGGGGTCACAAATTATCGACCACTTACTACGTCTGCCACTACGATATTTTGAACGCCGACCAGTAGGTGAATTGGCTACTCGCATCAATGAATTAGAAAATATCCGTCAGTTTCTGACTGGTACTGCCTTAACAGTGGTCTTAGATGCAGTATTTTCGGTAATCTATATTGTTGTCATGCTGTTTTATAGTTGGCAGCTAACTTTAGTAGGTTTAGGCACAATTCCTATATTTGTCGTTATTACCTTAATTGCTTCTCCAACGATTAGCAAACAATTACGAACCAAAGCAGAACGTAATGCCCACACTCAATCCTATTTAGTTGAAGTGATGTCGGGTATTCAAACAGTAAAAGCGCAAAATATTGAACTGCAATCACGTTTTTCCTGGCAAGAACGTTATTCTCGGTATGTAGCGGCTGGTTTTAAAACCGTAATTACTTCCACCCTGGCTAACTCTACAAGTAACTTTTTGAATAAACTCAGTAGCTTGTTAGTTTTGTGGCTGGGTTCTTATTTAGTACTGCAAGGACAACTAACTTTAGGTGAATTAATTGCCTTTAGAATTATTTCAGGTTACGTTACTAGTCCCATATTACGCTTGGCTCAACTGTGGCAAAGCTTCCAAGAAACAGCTTTATCGTTAGAACGTTTAAGCGATATTGTCGATACACCACAAGAAGCAGAAATTGACCGTCAAAATATTCCTTTACCAGCAATTGACGGCGCAGTTAAGTTTGACAATGTTTCCTTTAGATTTGCTGCTAGTGGTTCCTTACAACTTTCTAATGTCAACCTGGATTTTGCTCCTGGAAAATTTATTGGCATCGTCGGACAAAGTGGATCAGGTAAAAGTACCATGATGAAGTTACTGCTGAGACTTTACGAAGTCGAGTCAGGCAGAATTTTAATTGATGGTTACGATATTGCCAAAGTTGAACTATATTCGCTGCGGCGACAGGTGGGTGTAGTTCCCCAAGAAACCTTATTATTTGACGGTACTGTGCAGGAAAATATTGCCCTGACAAATCCTGAAGCTACCACCGACGAAATTATCGAAGCTGCTCGTATTGCGGCGGCTCACGAGTTTATTATGTCCTTACCCAACGGCTATAACACTAGGGTAGGAGAACGGGGTGCAGCGCTTTCAGGTGGACAAAGACAAAGAATTGCCATCGCCCGTTCTGTTTTACAACGACCAAAGTTATTAGTTTTAGACGAAGCTACCAGCGCCTTAGACTATCCTACAGAACGACAAGTTTGTCTGAATTTAGCTAAAGGTTTTCAAGGTAACACAGTCTTCTTTATTACCCACCGACTCAACACTGTCAGCCATGCAGATATGATTGTTGTCATGGATGGTGGCAGAGTCATAGAACAAGGAAGTCATCAAGAATTAATGGCTGCCAAAGGTCATTATTTTTATCTGTATCAACAACAAGAAGTTAATTTGTAACTGATACGTAATTTTCTATCCCTAACATAAATTATTATGACTCTACTTAATGGCAATAGCCGCAATGGCCATAACGGTAACGGTAACGGAAACGGTAAGCATGATCAAAAAATCACAACAGTAGATGCACAAACACCTGCTGCCAAAACTCCTCCAGCATCTTTAAATCGTACTAACTATACTAATTTTGATCAATCAGTTGTACTCCGCCAATCTCCTGTTTGGTCACGCACAATTATGATGACCTTAGTTGGCTTGGCTTGTTTTGGCATTACGTGGGCTTGTTTTGCGAAAATTGAGCAAGTTGTCCCGGCTACTGGTCAATTAAAGCCCGAAGGAACAATCAAAGAAGTTCAAGCACCAGTTAGTGGAGTTGTGAAAACAATTCACGTTAAAGATGGTCAACAAGTCCAACCCGGAGATTTGTTGCTAACATTTGAAACCGTTGCTAGCAATGCCCAACTAGATTCCTTAAACAAAATTCGCGCCGCATTAACTGAAGAAAACCAGATTTATCGGCGAATCATGGCAGACAATTCTACTACATTATCAGAAGTGGGCTTTTTGGCGAATCAATTACCACCAAATGCTAGCTTTCTTTTAAAAAGTAGAACAGCATTAATTCAAGAGAATGAGTTGTTACGTGCCGAATTAAAAAACTCTAATCAAGCTTTAGATTTAGGAATTGACGAACAGCAACGTCTGCAAATAGCTAAAAATGAATTAGATTCTCGGTCTGCTGCGGCCCAGTTAGAAGTAGAAAAAACCAAAAAACAACTTGCTCAAGCGCAGGTAAAAAGTAATGATACCAAAGCGAGTTTAGCTATTCAGCAGCATATTTTAGATAAACTCACCGTTTTAGCTGAAGAAGGTGGCATTTCTCAACTTCAATATCTTAATCAGCAACAACAGGTACAAAACCTCGCGGCCGAGATAGCACAATTAGATGAAGAACAGCAGCGTCTACAATTAGATATTGAAAAAGGACGGCAGGAATTAAAAAATACAGTGGCTGTTTCCGGTAAAAATATTTTAGAAAGGATATCTGATAATAAAAGACGTATTGCCGAAATTGATAGCCAATTTATGAAAATTGTGCTGAATAACGAGCAAAATTTAGCAGATTTAAATAGTAAGATTTCTCAAGCTCAATTGAATTTACAATATCAAGAAATTCATGCTCCTGTGGCGGGAGTGATATTTGATTTACAAGCTAAAAATACTGGATTTGTGGCTAACTCTAGTCAAAAACTGCTACAAATTGTCCCCCATGATAAATTCATCGCTGAGGTATTTATTACCAATAAAGATATTGGTTTTGTTCGGGAAGGCATGAAGACAGATGTGAGAATTGATTCTTTTCCTTTTAGCCAATTTGGGGATATTAAAGGACAAGTAATCAGCATAGGCTCAGACGCATTACCACCAGATGAAACGCATAAGTTTTATCGCTTCCCCGCTACTATTAGTTTGGATAAACAACACCTAGATATTCAGGGAAGAAATATCTCTTTGCAGTCAGGAATGTCAATTGTTGCCAATATTAAGATACGTGAAGAACGTACAGTTATGAGTTTATTCACTGAGATGTTTACCAAGCAAGTAGACAGTTTGAAAGAGGTACGTTAGCTATGGTGTCAAAGTGCTGTCTCCCCAACGCACTGGACCCTTTTGACTTCCGCGCAGCGTTACTAGTCTCTAGTTTCTAGTCTCTGTTTCCTATAAATTTCAGGTAGTTGCCACCAAGGAATATGAGGGTATTCGTGATGTTCTTTATGGTAGCCAAAATGATAGCAAGTAATAAATGACCACCAAATTGGACGGTTGATAGTTTCCGCATGATGAGGACTGATATATCCATTTATTGGCTCCCGATGGGGGAGAAAAGTTCCAAAATAAAATAATTGTAATGAACTTAAAAGTGCAGGAATTACCCAAAAGTAATTTAAATTAGCCATTGGTATATGTAATATACACCTTGCCATATTATAAATAATTGTGATGCCAACCATTTGGCGCCAACTCCAGTAACGCTTCATGAAATAAAAATACCAAGCAAAAAAACTTTTATGTTTACCATCGTGAAAATCTGGGTCTGTCGTAGTGGCTGGATTGTGATGATGTGACCAATGCTTTTTTAAGAGTTTTGAATAAGATAAGAAACCATAAAGAGTTACACTTAATGAGCCAATAAAATGATTAATTTTGATATTTTGGGGGAAAACTACCCCATGCATAGCATCATGAGCAGTAATAAATAATCCTGTAGATAAAAATGTTTGGCCAAAAATGATAGTTAATAACATCCAAAACTGAAATTTGGCAATGTCAATAGTTAATAAAAAAAACAAGCTCATAGCCCATAAAAACATAATGGCTATAGCTATAAAAAGCCCCCCCAAGGAAATATATCTTTCTACTACTGGAGTAGTTTTTATTTGATGTTTATATGGTTGTTGTAACTGAATCACGCTTTTACTCCGCGTATTATTATAGTCAAGGTAAAATACACTAATCACTAGTCAGAGAATTTTGTAGTGATTAGTGTTTTGTCATAGATAGCACTTATGTTCTTAATAAAAATATATAAATATTAAGATACTTTAACTATTATTACACATGCTATTACCTTTTCAGTTAACATATCAATTAATGTAACTAAAAATACAGCTAAATATTGTATTTATAGCTAGTAGTCTCATTTAAGAATTTATACTTGCCATTATTTCCCTCAATAGCATAGTTCTCAGTCCACTGAAGTAGACTTCCGGTATTAGCGAATGGCACTTATTTGTTGTCACTATGTGGGGATGTAAGGACTGATATGACACTATATATAGTATTTTCCTGGACATTTAATGCTATCTATCTCTAGTGCATAGGTAAGCAAGTCTAAAGGATGAAATCTTCGAGTGAAAATCATATTTGACTTGCAAACACCCGCTGAGACAGTATTTATCGTGACTCACACTCGCGTTTAGTCACATGGTGACGGTAGCGAAACATCGCTTCTAATTGTGCCTTAACTAACCAACCACTGATAAATTCAACTGTGTCTCCACCTGGCATTGAGAAAGTAACAGCATCAGTGAGCCTGGTTTTACCATTTTCCGGGGCAAATTCGTGTCGATGTACCCAAGAGTCAAAAGGGCCAGATATCTGTTCGTCAATAAACAGGCGATTTGGTTCACATTCAGTGTGACGTGCTAACCAAGTTAAAGGTAAAGGCCCTAAAAATAGGCGAAATTCGGTAATAGCGCTCACTTCCAGTCCTCCTTCACGGCGGACTACTTGAACTGGTTGCCAAGGTGGGTTCAGTAGTTGCAAAATATCCGGTCTTTCGTGAAATTTCCAAACTACTTCGGGTGGCGCATTAATCACTGAAGAATGTTGAAAGTGCAGCATGGAAAGTAAAACGTAAAAATTTAACCTTCAGACTCAGTATCAATCTCGATATCTAGGGTATCTTCATCAACCCGCACATATAAAATATTTGGATTACAGCACACTTGACAATCTTCTACATAAGATTGCTGACAACCAGCACTCAAATCGATAAAGGTTAAGTTCGGTTCGCCGCAATAAGCACAGTAATACTCAGCAGTGGTTTGCATTGAGGTAATTCGTAGTTCGTAGTTCGTAATTTTAATTGGTTAATGGTTGTAGTTGTTTGGTTGATGGCAAGCTATCAGCCAAGTGCTTCAGTAGTGTAGACTGTGGCAGAGGCCCTTGCAAGTGATTCCAAGGTAAGATTTGCTCGGTTGACCAATTGGCGTGGACGTAAAATTCTAAGTCGGGGATTTGTCCTTTGAGTTGTTTGAAAGCACGTTTGTAGCTACCCAAGGAATCACCAAATTCACGGGTTAATTCTAGTAGTTGGGAAAGTCGGCGATCGCCTCTGGATATCAAAGCCTGTATAATCGACCAATTATAGCTTTCTGGGCGAAACTCGATGCCCTGAGGTTTGAGTCTTTTCTGTAAAAATTGCAACCTCTTTTCGGCTTGGCGATTGACTCCGAACCATTGAAATGGTGTGTGGGCTTTGGGTACAAAGGTGCTGCATCCCAGTGTTAACCGTAGTCCTGGTGCGGCTTTTTTGATACTCAGCATCATGTCTACGGTTTGTTGTAAATCTTCTGGTTCCTCACCGGGGATTCCAGCCATACCATAGAGTTTGAGACTTTTTAAGCCGCCAGCTTTGGCATTTATCGCTGCTTGGATGATTTCATCGTTATGCAGCTTTTTGTTGATGATTTGGCGGAGTTTTTCGGAACCACTTTCTACAGCAATGGTAAGCGATCGCGTGTCTCTTTTTGCCAAAGTTTCGGCAAGCTGCACAGTTACAGTATTGGTTCGCACTGAGGCAATACTCAGACGGACATCATCGTATTTTGGCTGACTAATATAATTTAGTAACGCCTCAAACTCTGGATGCTGCGTCACAGAAGCCCCCAATAACCCCAGTCGCTTGGTTACTTCTAAGCCTTTTTCAATGGCGGGAATCAAAGAACCTTCTAGACTGGCTGTTCTAAAAGGTAACGTGAGATAACTCGCCATACAGAAGCGGCACATTTCTGGACAACTCCGCACCACTTCCACCATGTAAATATTTTCCCAGGCAGCTTTTTCTGTGACTACAGTTGATGTTGATAGGGTATTTCCCCGATAGGTTTGTTTTTGCACAACTGCGGGTATTTCTGGAAAAATCGGTTTAATTGACTTTAATTCCCCATCTTTGGTGTGATATTCCACTTCATACAAACTAGGAACATAAATTCCGGGGACTTGCGCCAGTGCTTTGAGTTGAGTTTGTCGAGAAGCGTTTCTGACTTCCTTGTACGCCTCAATAAAGTTCGGCAGTAGATTTTCCCCATCACCTAGTAAAATGACATCAAAAAAGTCGGCAAAAGGTTCAGGGTTAGCAGTCAGCACCGGGCCGCCACCAAATACTAGGGGATGATTTTCAGTACGTAAGTTAGCCCAAATGGGAATTTCTAGAGATTCCAGTAAATTTAAAATATTTACATAATCGAGTTCCCAAGAAATAGAAAATCCCACAATTTCCGGATTTCTGGGAAGTTGTTCTTGAATATCGGTAAATAAGCGACTTACCTGCACATCATCACGCATGGCTAAAGTTGCCCACACCACCTGATAGCCAAGGCTAGTAATCCCTACAGTGTACTCATTGGGAAAGGCAAAAATTAGCGGGATAGCATCGTTGTTGGGGGTTGTGGGGGTGAATAAGAGGCGTTCAGAGGCAAATAGAGATGATGTCACAGGTATTTATTAGGAGCAAGTTTATCTATATTTAATTTTAAGCCATAGAATTATCAGGTTAAAAAACAAAGTCACACCATTAGCAAGAATAATCGGCAAAGATTTAAGATATATTCCATAAATTAACCATAAAAAAAGACCACTCATAAATGTAATCAACATGACATAAGAGACATCTTTTGCTGATTTTGTTTGCCATGTTTTAAACATTTGGGGCAAAAAGGCACTAGTTGTTAAAGTGGCGGCACATAATCCTAATAGCGTGATAAAATCCATATTTAAGGATTTATATTGAGTTGTAATATTTAATATATAGCAATTATTTCTCAACTTTAAAATTACTTTTTCAATAAACCGCCAAACCAAAAAAGAAAAATAATATAATTTTTAGTGGTATTGAGCTATGCAATAAACTGTCTCATTATTAGCTTATTCCTCATGAAATTTTGTAAATTGTTATATTTGAATAAATTGAGCTGCTTTTTCATTCAGGTAAGGCATCCAACTGTACTATTTTAGCTTGCAATATATTCAAAATCTTTTCATTTAATTCTGCTCTTCTTGGATCTTTTACATATAAATTTTCTACCAAAGTGGCTAATTGTGGATGTTTTACTTTTAAACTTTCTGCTAAATAATTATAAAGTTCTAAAAGTTTTTGATTATTTTCTGGCTGATTCAGTAGCTCATTACAAGCTATCAAAGTATCAAAAGCAAATTGATAATTTTGCTGTTCACAATGATGATAAAAAGCATCAACATAATCTGTTAAATCGTCTTCCCAATCCAAATTTTCTAACCAGTCCCCTTCTATATCCTCAACATAAAGATGAATATAGTCTGAACCATAAGTTTGTTTATCAATCTGCAATTGTTGGGATGCTTGTAAATAGTTGCCATCTACTTCAGAGGTTGACTGATTATAAATGTTGATATTCTGATTCATAATTTTATCCAGGAAATTCCCTAACAGCAATAAAACTAGCGGGGCGATCTCTGCTTTCTTCTAGAATAGCATCTGCTAACCTCAACAGATTGTCTTGAGTATTCACTTGAGTATCATGAGCAACCAGTAAAGCTCGTTTAATACTCCAACATGATAGAGTATTGTTCCATCTTTGCTGCTTATTCAGAAAATCAGGATTACGTTGTCCATCTCGTAAGTTAGGAATACCTGTAAGCTGAACAAAAACAGGCTCGTATGTGCTAGGAACATGACTCACTAGTAAATCTGTTGCCATTGAGAAATCTAGAATATAACGATGTGAAGCGCTTCCGTTAGACCTAGCATTAATTTGTTGAGTTAGAGCAAGAATTAGATTTTCATCAGTACCACTATAATTTTGTTGTAATAATTGTTCTATCCAGTAAGAAAATTTGGGGTCTTCCTGACTCAACCAATTAGGCAAAATTACTCTGTACCAATAATACTCGGTAAAGGATAGATTTTTTTGCTGACAAAATTTTTCAACTTCTGTTTGAGATAAATTTAAAATGGGTTTTATCTCATATATATAAGTTTGAATATCGTAATAAAATTCATTGAGAAATTCTATTAAAAATAGTTTCTTATCCAGAAGTTCATTCTTATATCTTAATAGTGTAGTTACAATTTCATTGATTTTAGATGCCAGCTTAGGTTCTATGAATAAAGCTTTCTTTTTCAGAAGTTGCAACCTGGGCTTAATCTCGCTTGCCTGTAGTTTAATCCTGTGTGTGGCCAAGTAAAATCTCCACTAAGGGTTACTTGGCTAATTCTATACCATTATCAAAAAAGGAATATTGAAAAATATAATTCCCATCTAAATTTTGACATAGTTTAAACTAAGAAATTGGGGTCAAGAATTTGCTCAATTGTAAACGGACATTCAGCAGGAAATATCTCTATTGATTTTTGAGTTTCTTTAGCTGCGTCTCGACAAGCACGACGGTAGTATTTTTGTCTCCACATTGGATTGTGAAGATAACGCTGCAAACTGGGAGTATCTTCTAAGCAATCTTGAATTTTGTCTCTACAGTTGTTAAGGGTATGATCCCAGCTTTTGGTTCGGCGTTCTGGCTGATACTGGCATTTGAGTAAGTGCATTAACAGTACTTGTAAATAGCTACCAAGTTCTTTTTGTTCACTGCGCCCCAACGCCTCTAGTTCCTCTACCAAGTGTTCAATGTCTAACTCAGCCCAATGTCCCTTTTTCAACAACTCGGCTTGTTGTTGCGTCCATAACAGAAAGTCTTGTTCATAACCCGTTTCTTGAGTCATCCTAAAATTACGAATTACAACACTCGACACTGGCCATGATGACGCAATAAATGGTCACACAATATTAAAGCTACCATAGCTTCAACCATTGGGACTGCACGAGGTAATACACAAGGATCATGCCGTCCTTTGGCAGCTAATAAGGTTTCTTCACCTTCATTAGTAACTGTTTTTTGCTCTTTTCTAATTGTGGCTGTGGGCTTAAAGGCAACTCTTAAAATTATATTTTCTCCGTTGGAAATTCCCCCTTGAATACCGCCAGAACGATTAGTTACGGTGCGAATTTCTCCGTTTTCATCAATATAAAATTCGTCGTTATGTTCAATTCCTGTTAATAGTGTGCCGGCAAAACCTGAACCAATTTCAAAGCCTTTGCTAGCTGGGAGAGACATGACTCCTTTGGCAATATCAGCTTCTAATTTATCAAAGACTGGTTCACCTAAACCTTTGGGGACATTCCGCGCTACGCATTCCACTACACCACCGATGGAGTCACCTTGTCTGCCAGTTTGCTCAATTAATTCAATCATGCGATCGCTACATTCGGCATCGGGACAGCGGACAATATTACTTTCGACTTGTTCTAAGGTGACGGTGTTGGGATCTATTACGCCTTCTAAGTCTTTGATGCGCTTGACGTAACCGATAATTTCCACGTTGGCAATTTGACGGAGAATTTTTTTAGCGATCGCACCTGCGGCGACTCTACCTATTGTCTCACGTGCTGACGATCTACCGCCACCTTGCCAATTACGAATGCCATATTTAGCATCATAGGTTGCATCTGCGTGGGATGGGCGATACTTTTGGGCCATCTCGTCGTAGTCTTGGGGACGGGTGTCTTTGTTTCGCACCATAATAGCTATGGGTGTTCCCAAGGTTTTACCTTCAAATACCCCAGACAGTATTTCGCAAGTATCGGCTTCTTTGCGTGGTGTGGTGATTTTGCTTTGTCCTGGCCTTCTTCTGTCTAACTCTACTTGAATTTCTGCTGCGGAGATTTCCAGTTGGGGAGGACAGCCATCAATTATCACCCCCACACCGCCGCCGTGGGACTCGCCAAATGTAGTGATGCGAAATAAATATCCGAAAGTATTGCCCATGATCTTGCAAAAAATGAGTGAGGCTTATGTATTGTACCGAAAGTTATCACTTAAGAAAATGACAAGTTTTTCGGTTATCTTGATTTTGAGAACTAACCGCCAAGACGCCAAGGACGCCAAGGAAGAAAGGAGTTTTAGGAATTTCTGAGGCTGGGTAAATCTGTAGTAATTACATCTTCTAGGTTGTTGACTAATTTATGGCAAATTTCATCTACTGGTAAATCGTTGGGTTCAATTCCGAAGGGGTTTTCTATTTGATTACCAATTTCTTCTACGCCTAGCAAAATGAAACTAATTATGGCGACGATGGGGGCTGTCCACCAATTCAAGTTGGCTACAAGTTGTAATGGTAGGATTAGACAGTATATTAATAAAACTCGTTTGAGATATATTGTATAAGCTGGTGGTATCGGTGTTGTTAAGATGCGATCGCACCCGATAAACCCTTCTACCATGTTATCTAATTTGGCGTTCATTTCTACTAATTCAAATGTAGTGAGGCGATTTTGTATTTGCTGTTGTTTGAGATAATTGCCAATCCATAAGGCAATTTTTAAGGAGGGATTTTTTGCATCTTTAAGTTCTAAATATTGTGATGGTGTCAGTAAGGTTTCTAGTTCTTTGTTGACTGGCATCCGGCGCAGGTGTAATTTAGTAGCAATGGAAAATGCACTTAATAATTTAATGGCTGCTGCTTTACTTTCTTGAACAAAAGGTTCATTTTCGGCAACTAATAGCCTAATCTTTCTGCCTAAATTCAGACTATTAATAATTATATTTCCCAAAATTTGTCTTCCTTCCCAATATCTACTATAAGCAGTATTGGTGCGAAATACCATTAATAAACCTAAGACCAAGTTATAAGCAACATTACTAATTACACTTCCAAAAATCTGCTGTGGTAAATCATAGCCGTAGTGATGAATGATTGATACAATCAATCCTAGTCCAGTACATAAACTTAGCCGGGGAAAGATAGCTGGAACTACGGAACCTTTGATTTGTAAAGCCACTTGCAACCAACTTGGTTTTTCAACAGTCATCCAAAATTCTCATACTAGTTTGCGTCCAAAAAAGGAAATGGAGGAGATGAGAAAAATTGGTCATAAGTTTCATGTCCTCAACCCCACTCCCTACTCCCATCACACTAAATCTTGATGAGTAAATGATTTAGCATTTCCCCCGGTGTATGTAGCGACAATATGACCATCACCAGTCATTTGATATTTGTAGGTTACCAATCCTTCTAAACCCACTGGACCACGGGGAGGCATTTGTTGAGTACTAATTCCTACTTCTGCACCGAAACCATAACGGAAACCATCAGCGAAGCGGGTAGAACAATTATGAAATACTCCGGCAGCATTGACAAGTCCAAAGAAGGTTTCTACAGCCGCTAAATCTTCGGTGATAATGCCATCGGTATGCCGTGAACCATATTCATTAATATGAGCGATCGCCTCTTCTATTGATTCTACAATTTTCATGGATAAAATCAAATCGCTGTATTCTGTTTCCCAGTCTGTTACTGTGGCAGGGGCGATATGAGGTAAAATTTCTAAGGTGCGTTGATCACCTTTTAATGCTACATCCACAGCTTGCAAAGCTTCAGCAACTTTTGGTAAAAATTCTGCGGCTATGGATTGGTGAATTAATAAAGTTTCAATGGCGTTACAAGCTGCGGCATATTGAATTTTCGCATCAACGGTAACTTTAATAGCCTTAGCAATATCAGCAGCTTTATCTATATATAAGTGACAAATTCCGTCGGCGTGTCCTAATACGGGAATACGAGTATTATCCTGGACAAATTGCACAAATGAGTTGGAACCTCTAGGAATAATTAAGTCTACATATTTATCTAAATTTAAAAGTTCTCTAGTTTCTTCTCTAGTTGTTAGCAACTGCACCACATCAGGGCTAACTTCAGTGTGAGACAATCCTTGCTTAATCGCTTTCACTATGGCTTCACAAGAACGAATGGCTTCCTTACCACCTTTGAGGATAACACCATTACCTGATTTAATAGCCAGAGAAACAATTTGAATTGCTGCTTCTGGACGGGCTTCAAAAATAATCCCCAACACACCTAAAGGACAAGTAATGCGCTTGAGAGTTAAACCTGTATCGATTTCGCGGTGAATTTGCACCTGACCTACAGGATCAGCTAGTTTACCAACATCTCGCACTCCTGCGATCGCATCTCTTAATTTATGTTCATCCAACTGCAAGCGTTTATACAGTGGTTTGGCAATACCTTCAGCCGCCGCCCCTTGACAATCAGCGATATTTGCCTGCAAAATCTCATTTTGGGATGATTCTAAAGCTTGAGCGATCGCTTCGATAGCTTGATTTTTCGCATCAGTGGAGAGAATTGCCAACTTACTAGCAGCTTGACGTGTTTTTTGGGCGATGGCAATCAGAGAAGAAGTATCTTGAAGAACAGTCATGTGACAAAATCGGCTTTTTCCCCATCCTACCAATCTTAGTTAATCATTAGTCATTCTCCCCATCTCCCAAGTCTTCCTTTAGTAGTCAATACAAAAGCTTTTTCTCAAGCCCTAAAATTAATTTATACTTGTAAAGTTTCCGTAATTGCGATGACAAGCGGTGGATCTATTGAGTATTGATGGATCAAATACTACTCCTTTACACAGGAGATACTATGTCATTGCAATCTGGATTAGAAGCCTTTCAACAAGGATGTTATCAAGAAGCGGTGGAAATCCTCGAACGATTCAGCCGCAATTGTGTTGATCACGATTCCTCTGATTATCTTTCAGCGCAGATGTGGTTGATGAAAGCTTATCAAGCCACAGAGCAAACCGAAAAAGCGACGCTGCTATGTCAAAAGTTAATGGCGAGTGAAAACCCCAAGGTTCGCCAATGGGCAGAAACAGCCAGTCAATCTTTATCTCAGTCAGTCAACCAGCCTAGCACCATGCAAAAAGCTGGACGTGCTGCTACTGCTGGAGTCAAAGTAGCGATGGGGGGTGTGGGTGGTAGTTTGGCGTTAGCCTCTGGTGTCACCATGACCTTGCTGTTTGGCATGGTGTTGGTATTAGGTTTGAGCTTAGTATTAATTGTGGGTAGTAACAATCCACTCCAAGGGTTAGCGATCGCTATTGTTTTTACCTTAGTTTTTAATACGGCTGCCTTTTTCCTGTCTCCCTTTCTCATGGACTTAACCCAAGGCTGGCTTTACAAAACTCGCTGGGTAGAGTTAGCAGAAGTGGAAAGTCTCAGCCCAGAGACAGCCAAAGTTATTCGTCAAGTCTGCCAAGAAAAAAATCTCAAGGCTCCGCGTCTGGGAATCATTAACGACCAAAACCCCACTGCTTTTACGTATGGTTCTTTACCAAATAGTGCGCGGTTAGTGGTCAGCCAGGGACTTTTCACTTATCTAGATGATAATGAAATTGCTACCGTCTACGCTCATGAATTAGGACACATAGTTCATTGGGACTTTGCCGTGATGACAGTAGCTTCTACATTAGTACAAATTTGCTACCTGATTTACATTACAGCCAGAAGATTGGGACGTGGTGGCGGCGATAACAAAATCAAAGATGCTATGCAAACAGCTGGTTTTGTTGCCTACGTGTTTTATGTTCTCGGCACTTATTTATTACTGTATCTTTCACGTACCAGGGAATACTTTGCTGACCACTTTGCCGCAGAAACCACAGGTAATCCCAATGGATTATCTCGCGCTTTGGTGAAGATTGCCTACGGTATTTTAGAAGAAGGAGCGCGATCGCCTGAACCTAGTCGGTTAATTGAAGGTACTCGCGCCTTAGGTATTTATGACCATAAAGCCGCATCTTCCACCGGAACAGCCTATCGAGTTGCATCTGATACCCAAAAAATTGGTCGCGTCTTTTTGTGGGATATGTTCAACCCTTGGGGCTGGTGGATGGAGTTAAATTCTACTCATCCCTTGACTGGTAAACGCGTCCGTGCGCTTAGTACCTATGCCGAACAGTTAGGTTTACCCACCGAGTTCGATATGGGAAAAGTCATAGGAGAAGGCAAAACACTGAATAAGCATAAGCTTTACGGCAATTTCTTGTTAGACATAGTGTTATACGGTGCGGAAACCATTGGTGTTGTAGGAGGCTTTGTCATTGGTTTCATTTTATAAAAAATAGCGGGAAGCTGAAAACCACCATCCTTGTAGGTGGTGGATGAAA